>JBARCX010000201.1:0-5817 GCA_049794535.1 Rhodanobacter sp. | reverse complement strand
ATGGAAGACGGTGCCTGCGTAGAAGCCTTCACGCACATACTGCAGGAAGTTCGCCACGCTCTTCGGCGCTTTGTCCGGGAACAGCTCTAACGTGATGTCACCCTGCGAGGTGTGAATCACCACCTGCGGGTTGGCGGCAGCTGGCGCGTCCGGCTTGGCCGTTTGTGCGGCGAGCATCGGCGACAGGATCAGGAGCAACGACGCGAGCAGAAACTTGGGCATGGGCGAGTAGGCGGCAAGAATGTCCGCCCATGATACGCGGGCACGATGAGGTGTGGCTTAAGCGGGGGCCTCTTTAGCTCGTCATACCGGCGCAGGCCGGAATTGACGAGCAAGTTAGCTAGCCGATAGCTCCAACGTCAGCCCCAGCTCGCCCATCGGGGCCTGCTCTTGCTCCAGATCAGCCTCGGTAAGCGGGTGCTGTTCCAGCCACGCAGCGGGCAACGCCAGGCGCAGGCGCTGGCTGGTGGCGGCGAGGCGCATGCTGGGTAGCGACTCGGCACGGCGGGCACGGCGGAACAGCACTGCCAGGCGCAGTAGGGCCGTGATATGCCGGGCTAGCTGGCGATAACGCTGTGGTAGTGCGGAGAACTGGGCCTTGTCCGGCTTGCGGCGATGAGACTGGACGATAGTGGCCAGTAGCTGCTGCTCCTGCCGCGAGAAGCCGGCAAGGTCGGCATTACGCAGGATGTAGGCGCCATGGTAGTGGTGCTGGCTGTGCGCGATGGCGAGGCCGATTTCATGCACGCGCGCTGCCCACGACAACCATTCGCGCGCTTCGGTATCGAGCTTCCAGGCTTTCGCTAATTGATCGAACAAGGCCAGGGCAGTTGATTCCACGCGGCGTGCCTGAGCGCGATCCACGCCATAGCGGCTGGCCAGTGCGTCGATGCTGGCGGTGCGTGGGTCGCTGCCGCCGGCGCGGCCGAGCATGTCCCACAGTAAGCCTTCACGCATCGAGCTTTCACAGATGCGCATACGCTCGATACCGAGCGCCTCGAAGGCGGCTTCGAAAATCACCACGCCACCGGCAATCACCGGCGCGCGATCCTCGCCTAAACCAGGCAGTTTGAGTGCTTCGATACGTCCCTGATCCAGCAGGGCTTCCCGCAACGATGCGATGGCGCTGGGCGTAACGCCGTCGTCAGATAACCCCATCGCCTGCACCGTTGCGCCAATGGCCTTGGCGGTGCCGGATGAGCCGTACGCATCCAGCCAGCCGGATTCGCGGTAATCCTCGGCGAACTGTTGCAGCAGCACGCCAATTTCGCTGGTAGCACGCTGCCAGCGCTTGCGGGTGAGCTTGCCGCCAGGAAAGAAGCGCAACGTGGAGGCGATGCAGCCGGCCTGCACACTTTCGGTTTGTAGCGGCGTGAGGGCGCGGCCGATGATGAACTCGGTGCTACCGCCACCGACGTCGATCACCAACCGGTGTTCGCGCGAAGCGGGTAGGCCGTGGGCGGCGCCAAGGAAGATCAGGCGACCTTCCTCGCGACCGGAAACGATTTCCACCGGATGGCCGAGCGCGGCCTCGGCAGCGACCAGGAACGTTTGCGACGAGGCGAGTCGACGCACGGTGTTGGTCGCCACGGCACGCACACGGATCGAGGGTACGCCAGCGATGCGTTGGCCGAAGCGAGCAAGGCAATCGAGCGCGCGTGCGCGGTGTTCGGCATCTAGCGTGCCATCGGCACGCAGGCCAGCCGCCATGCGCACGGTATCGCGCAGACGATCGATCACCCGCGGTTCACCGTGCTCGACGCGGGCTACCACCATGTGGAAGCTGTTGGAGCCCATGTCTACCGCAGCGATGAGTTCGCCATCCTTGATTTGCACCGAGTCGGTTTGGCTCACGCGCGGGCTCCTTGTTTGCATATGCGTGGTTTGCATGCACCTGATCCGCATGGGCACCGATTTTGGCATGCGCGATTGTCTGCGCTATGTGGATGGCGCGCGATCATGGGCAAATCTTATCCAGCAAAGCTTGTTGTGCGTTGTGGGGTGGTGCGTCGCCGGGCTCGGCGCGTGCGTAATGGCCATCACTATCGAGTAGCCAGGCCTGCGTGTTGTCGATGAGGTAGTTGGCGAGCGTTTCATCAAACACGCGCTGTGCAAGCACGGGGTCGAGAATGGGGAACGCTACCTCGATGCGGCGCATCAGGTTGCGTTCCATCCAGTCCGCACTCGCGCAATAAATCTCTGCGGTGCCGTCATTGGCGAACCAGTACACGCGACTGTGCTCAAGGAAGCGTCCGACGATAGAGCGCACACGAATGCGCTCGGAAAGGCCCGGCATGCCAGGACGCAGCGTGCAGGCGCCGCGCACGATAAGGTCGATTTCCACGCCGGCCTGTGACGCGCGATAGAGCGCCTCGATCACATGCGCTTCGTTCAACGCGTTGAGCTTGGCGACGATGCGCGCGGGGCGTCCCGCCAGTGCATGCGCCGTCTCGCGCTCAATGCGTTCGACCACGCTGCGGTACAGCGTGAACGGCGAATGCAGCAAGCGTTTGAGCTTGATCATCGGGCCGAGCCCAGAGAGCTGCTGGAATACCTTGTGTAGGTCTTCGCCGATCTCCGCGTTCGATGTCATCAAGCCAATGTCGGTGTACATGCGACTGTTGGCTTGATGATAGTTACCGGTGGACAAGTGCACGTAGCGCCGCAGATGGCCATCCTCGCGGCGCACGATCAGCATCATCTTGGCATGGGTCTTGTAGCCCACCACACCGTAGACCACCTGCACGCCGGCCTCTTGCAAGCGCGTGGCGAGGCGAATGTTGGCGGCTTCGTCGAAGCGCGCACGTAGCTCGATAACGACCGTTACGTCCTTACCGTTACGCGCAGCCTCCACCAGCAAGTCAACCAGCGGGGTGTCTTCACCGGCACGGTACAGCGTCTGCTTGATCGCCAGTACGTTCGGGTCCTGCGTGGATTCACGCAGTAGATCTACTACCGCAGCAAATGATTCGTAAGGATGGTGCAGCAGAATGTCGCGCTGGCGCAGCACGTCGAAGATGCATTTGTTGCCCACCAACCCTGCAGGAAGGCGCGGTGTGAATCGTGGAAACTTCAGCTCGGGGCGATCCAGCTGGTCGTAGATCGAGCCAGCACGAATGATGTTGACTGGGCCATCGCAACGATAGACGTCGGTCTCCTCCAGCTCGAAGTTGGAAATCAGCATCGCCACGATGGCCTGCGGGCAGTCGTTGCCGATCTCCAGTCGTACCGGACGAGCATAGCCGCGGCCGATCAACTCCTCACTCAGCGCGTGCGCGAGGTTATCTACCTCGGCTTCTTCCACCATCAGCTCGCTGTTGCGGGTGACGCGGAACTGGTAGGAGCCGACCACCTTGAGGCCGGGAAACATGAGGTCGACGAAGGCGTGCAGAAGCTCAGCCAGGAAAACGTAGTGATCGCCTTCGCCACTCACTTCGGCAGGGAGGCGGATGATCCGCGGCAGCGAGCGCGGCGCGCGTACCAGCGCCATGTGACCTTCGTGACCAAACGCGTCGCGGCCCTTAAGCACCACCGCGATGTTCAGCGTCTTGTTGAGAATGCGTGGGAACGGATGCGCCGGATCGAGGCCGAGCGGCGACAGTACCGGCAACACCTCGTTCTCGAAATAACCCTGCAACCAACGGCGCTGGCGTGTGCTCCAGTGCTTGCGGGTGAGAAAGTGGATGTTCTCGGCGACCAGTGCCGGACCCAGTTCGTTCTGCCAGGTGTCGTACTGCGCGGCAACCAGGTCGAGCACACGGCTGCGGATGCGTACCAGAAGCTCACCCGACGGAATGCCGTCGGGCCCCGGTGCCGCCGAGCCGTAGTAGTGATGATGCTTGAGCATCGCCACGCGCACCTCGAAGAATTCGTCCAGGTTGTTGGCGACGATGCTCAGGTAGCGCAAACGTTCCAGCAGCGGGATACGCGCATCGCGCGCTTGAGCTAACACGCGGAAGTTGAATTCGAGCGCGGCCAACTCGCGGCTCAGGTAGAGCTCGGGAGCCGTCAGATCGATAGGGTTGGGCGAAAGAGCGGGACGATGGCGCATGTCACATTCTCGCCTATGCTGCGACATCGCGCATGCCTTTACGAATAGTCTCCGTGTGGCTATTCCGAGATAGTGAACAGGCGCTAGGCCTGCTCAATGCCCATCAAGCTCAGCACAACCACCTTGCGTAAGCAGGCGCTCGTGACCGAAGCAGCAGGCGAAGGTGGAACCCTGTCCAGGAATGCTGCGGATATCCAACCGGGCCTGATGCAAGTTCAGCACGTGCTTGACGATGGATAGGCCCAGCCCGGTGCCGCCGGTATCGCGCGAGCGGCTGGACGAGACGCGGTAGAAGCGTTCGGTGAGTCGTGCCAAGTGATCGGTCGGGATACCGTAGCCGGTGTCGTTGACGGAATACGAGGCACCTTCCGGCGTACGTTCCCAACGAATCTTGATGCTGCCGCCGGTGGGGGTGTATCTCACCGCATTGCTGACCAGGTTGGACAACGCGCTGTGCAGATCCTTGGGCGAGCCGAGCAAGTCCACGTCCGCGACGGATTCCAGTGTGACGTGGTGGCGGCCCTGGCTTAGCGCTTCGGCCTCTTTGCGCAGCGTGGCGAGCAAGGGGGCCATCGGCACGCGCTCGTCGGTCACGTGATCCTGAGTTTCCAGGCGTGACAGGGTGAGCAGGTCTTCCACGATCTGGCCCATGCGCTTGGACTGCGTGCGCATCTCGCCGAGCACCGGCGCCAGTTCAGGCATGTCTTCCGGATCGAGCAATTCGAGATAGCCGTGGATCACCGTCAGCGGCGTGCGCAATTCGTGCGAGACATTCGCCACAAAGTCGCGACGGATCTGTTCCAGCTTGGTCAGGTGACTGATATCCCGTGCCAGCAACAGCCGCTGCCGTTGCCCAAAGGGCAGCAGGGTCACATTGATGTGTCTGCTCGGGTGGCCAGGCGCAGAGACGTCATTCAGCGGCTCGGCGGCACCATCCTGCAGCCAGCCGGCCAACTCGGAGTTGGGCAGGCGCTCGTGCAGGTTGCTGCCGCGGTCATGCGGGCGGCGCAGGCCGAGCAGATCCTCCGCGGCGTGATTGAACCAGCGTATGTTTTGATTGCGGTCGAGCAGCACGATCGCATCCGGCAAATTGCCGGCGGCGCTGCGCAGATCGTGCAGAGTGGTTGCGAGACGACGGGAGCGAGTCATGAAGCGGTCATGCCGGATAGATTCGGTGGCATTAGGGGGATACGTCATCATCGACTGCGATACATGACGTATTCGAGTCAGAAGAAAGACTATTTCCGCTATGGCGACAATGGCCACGCCAGTGGATGGGTGGCCGCCGTCCAGCCAGCCGAACAGGCCGCCGCCCAGCAAGGCTCCGGCGAGCGCCGTCGGCAGGAGCCATGCTGCGGCACGATCACGAGGCATCGATATCAAACGCTCGCAGAGAAGCGATAGCCGGCGCCGCGTACGGTTTGCACCATCTCATCGAGTTTCCACGGTTCGAGCGTTTTGCGCAGGCGGCGGATATGCACGTCGACGGTGCGTTCTTCCACATACACGCTGCCGCCCCACACGTGGTCGAGCAACTGCGCGCGCGAGTAGACGCGCTCAGGGTGGGTCATGAAGAAATACAGCAGGCGATATTCGGTGGGGCCGATCGGAATCGGTTCGTCACCCGCGAATACGCGGTGGGCTGGGCCGTCGATGCGCAGGTTGCCGAGTTCGACCATGCCGGAGCCGTCATCGCCTTGGCTTCGACGCAGCACGGCTTTGATGCGGGCGATGAGTTCGCGGGCCGAGAAGGGCTTGACGACGTA
>JBARCX010000200.1:0-3042 GCA_049794535.1 Rhodanobacter sp. | reverse complement strand
GCCATCACCGATGCGCGACTACACCCCGCGCCGCTTCGACGCGGAGCGAAATGAACTGACTGTCGACTTCGTACTGCATGGTGACGGCCCTGCATCCACCTGGGCGGAACAAGCAGCGCCCGGTCAGAAGATCGGTGCGGGCGGCCCACGTGGTTCGTTCATCGTCGCTAACGATTTCGATCACTATGTAGTGATTGGCGACGAAACCGCATTACCAGCCATCGGTCGCTGGCTGGAAGAAATGCCCGAAGGCATGCACGTCCATGTGTTCGTGGAAATTCCTGACACACACGCTCGCCAGCCGCTGAACTCACACGCACACGTCAGCGTCACCTGGCTGGAACGCAACGGTATAGCCGGTGATCGCAGCGAACTGCTCGAACAAGCGCTGCATCAGTTGCCTACTTCAGTAGGTGACACGTTCTACTGGATCGCTACCGAATCGCGACGCGCGCGTGGCATGCGTTTGTGGCTCAGCCAGGAGCGACAAGTTCCGAAGGATTGGCTACGTGCAAAAGGCTACTGGAAAGTGGGCGAAGACGACGAAGATTAAGCTTGCTCAAAGTCAGCACTCAAGCGGATCTCTGTACGGGCCATGTAGAGATGTTGAACAGGCTCTAAAGCCTTTATCTCTCAAGGTGTTTATCGGTGCCGAAAACGCGTACCGTCGGTGAAACCGAACGGTCACACTCGGCACCAAACTCCTTGAGAGACAGCAATGCGGCGCAGCCACAAGATACTGGCGTGGATCATCGGCCTGCTGCTCGCGCTGAGCGTCGCCTTGATCGTGATCGTGGCGCTGTTCAACTGGAATCGTCTCAAGCCCACCATCAACGACAAGGTTAGCCAGGCCATCGGCCGGCCGTTCGCGATTAACGGCGATCTCAGTGCAGCATGGCAGCGTGAGCCTGCCGAGGGTGGGTTACGCGCACTGGTACCGTGGCCAACATTCACCGCACGCGATATCAGCATCACTAACCCCGGATGGGCGAAGCAACCCACGTTTACGCACCTCGATGCATTGCGTTTTCGCTTATCGCCGCTGGGTCTTCTGGTTCATCACATCAACGTTCCGATGGTGCAGCTCGTGCAGCCGAGCATCGACCTCGAACGCAACAAGCAAGGCCAGGCCACCTGGGATTTCACTCTGCCGCAAAGTAGCGAACCTTCCGCTTGGACGCTCAACCTGGGCGCCATTGGTTTTGATAGCGGGCAGATCGCGCTGGATGACGTGAAAAGCAACGTGAAGTTGCAGATAACCATCACGCCCTTGAAGCAAGCTATTCCCTACGACCAGATTGTGGCGCAAGCATCTTCCGATGCGCGTGCGCAGGTCGGAAGCAGTGTCGGCAGTGCAGCTCGCAAGTCGCTCACCAACGAAAAGAACAGCGATAAAAGCAGCGCTGACACAAGCGGTACCGGCGCATCGTCTTCCGCAGCAAGTGCTACGGCCTATCAGTTCGAATGGAATGCTGCCGGCAGCTATCAAGGTGCCGCGCTTGAGGGCAGTGGCCGCATAGGTGCGGTGCTAGCACTACAACAAACCAGCCAACCGTTTCCGGTGCAGGCAAAACTGCGTGTGGGTGACAGCCATATCGCACTGGTCGGCACACTCACTGATCCCATGCATTTGGCTGCGCTCGACTTGAAGCTATGGTTCGCCGGATCAAGCATGGCCAAGCTGTATCCCATCATCGGCATCACCCTGCCCGACACCCCACCGTATGCTACCGAAGGTCATCTCACCGCCGAGCTGCATCGCCATAGCAGCCACTTCAGCTATCAGAACTTCCACGGTAGCGTTGGCGGCAGTGACTTATCCGGCAGCCTGACGTTTGTCACCGACGGTGACCGGCCCAAACTGACGGGTGACTTGCATTCGCAGGTACTGCGTTTTGTTGATTTAGCCCCACTGATCGGTGCTGATTCCAACGCGCAGAAAGAGCAGCGCGGTGACACCCATCTACAGCCAACAGATAAGGTGCTGCCGACGGATCCATTCCGCACGGATCGCTGGAAAGCGATGGATGCCGACGTCACTTTCAGCGGTGCACACATCGCGCACGGCGACAGCTTGCCCATTGAATCGTTGAGCACACATCTCGTGATGAACGACGGCGCGCTGCGATTGGATCCGCTGCAATTCGGCCTGGCCAACGGCACGGTGAATGGCAGCATTCACCTGGACGGCAGCAGAGCATCGATGCAAGGTGCGCTACAACTGCATGCACGTCACCTCAAGCTCAAACAGCTTTTTCCAACATTCGAGCCGATGCGCACCAGCTTCGGCGAGATCAACGGTGACACTGCGCTCCAGGCACAAGGTAATTCCGTTGCCGCTCTGCTCGGCAGCAGTAACGGCGAAATCAAACTGCTGATGACTGATGGTGCGATCAGCAAAACCCTACTGGAAACCGCAGGCCTCAACGTCGGCAATATCGTCATCGGCAAACTGTTTGGTGATAAGACTGTGAAGATCCATTGTGCCGCCACCGATCTAACCGCGCAAAGTGGTCTGTTCGATGCACGGCTGTTCGTGTTCGATACCCAGGACGCATTGATCAATGTCACCGGCACAGTGAACTTTGCCAACGAGAATCTCAACCTGAATGTGATCCCGCATACCAAGGGCATGCGCATCTTCTCGCTACGCTCGCCACTGTATGTGCAGGGCACACTGAAACAACCCAAAGTCGGCGTACAGATGGGCCCGCTGCTTCTGCGTGGCGGTGGTGCGCTGGCACTGGGTGTACTCGCCGCGCCTGTCGCGGCTTTGCTTCCTTTGGTTGCGCTAAGCCATGACACAGGCGATACCAACACCTGCAACACCGTGCTGGCTCAAATGAGTACACCTGCCAAGGTCACGCCGGCCGCGAAGACAGCAAGCAAGCCGTCACAGGGATCCCATTGAGGGCTTGTCACTGATCGATACATCAGGTCACAGCTCTGTCACTCCACGCGCCTACCTTCGGGGTTCTCAATCCGCCTGCGGATTGTCCGCTTGGGGATCGGGAAACCACTGATGAAGGAGCTATCCATGAG
>JBARCX010000199.1:0-68437 GCA_049794535.1 Rhodanobacter sp. | reverse complement strand
CGCCCAACCCGTACGACCAGGTCCACCTTGGCTTCGATCAAGTCGATATACGCGTCGTCATAGGTCGCTTCGATACGGATCTGCGGATGACGTTGCATGAACGAGGCAAGCAACGGTGCGATGCGATAACGGCCGTATGACCCAGGCAGGTGCACGCACAACCGACCTGTCGGTTCACCGCCACGCGGGCGCAGGTCGATAGCCAGCTCGGACATCACCGCTTCCAGCCGCTCGCAGTACACCAGCAATTGTTCGCCGCGTGCCGTCAACGTCATCCGTCGTGTGGTGCGCAGAAACAATTTGCTGCCGACCGTCTGCTCCAGCGACGCAATGCGTCGACTGAGTACGGATGGCGTGCAACCGGCCTGGCGCGCGGCCTGCGAAAAATTGAGCAGCCGCGCCGCCGCAGCAAAGCCGCGCAATTCGCGCAGGCGAGTGGGGGTCAGCTCAAATGATTGATTCATTTAATGAATAAATGATATGCGTTAAACATAGATTATCACCAAGCGTGAATACGCAGACCATGGCGCCATTCCTCATCACGGAGCACCGCTATGCGTACCCTGCAACTCACCGCTTTCGGCGTGGAAAACCTCAAACTTGTCGACCTGCCCGCCCCTCGCCCCGGCCCCAACGAGGTGCTGGTGAAGATGGAGGCCGCCTCGCTCAACTATCGGGATCACATGCTGGTCAGCGGCAACCTGTATCGCGGTGTGCAATTGCCCATCGTGCCGGTCTCCGACGGCGCTGGCACGGTGCTGGAGGTCGGCTCCAGCGTCACACGCTTCAAACCCGGCGACCGCGTGACCACGTTCTATAAATCGCGCTGGATGGGCGGCGCGATGCGGCCCGAATGGGAGGGTGCCGAAATCGGCGGACCAGCCGAAGGTGTGATGCGTGAACTGGCCTGCTTCGACGCTTATTCACTAGCGCATGCACCATCCCATCTGTCCATGGTGCAAGCCGCCACGCTGCCCATTGCTGCGCTTACCGCGTGGCAGGCGCTTGAACAGGCACATGTCACTACCGGGCAGACCGTGCTGATACTCGGCACTGGCGGCGTGGCATTGTTCGCCTTGCAGTTCGCTAAGTTGCGCGGTGCCCGCGTGATCCTGCTTTCGTCTAGCGATGACAAGCTCACCCGCGCGAAAGCGCTTGGTGCGGATGTCGGCATCAATTACAGCAAACATCCGCAATGGGGTGCGCTTGTGCGTGAAGCTACTGGCGGCATCGGTGTCGATGCAGTGATCGAGACCGTCGGTGCATCTACGCTGGCGCAATCGCTCGATGCCGTTCGCATGCACGGCTTCGTCGGACTGGTCGGTTTTATGGGCGGCAATAATGCTCAACTCGCGCTGACCCAGGTGATCCTCAAGCGCGTACACGTACAGGGTATTTCGGTGGCATCGCTGGAGCAGCACGAGCGCATGATCGACGCGCTCGAAGCAACCCGTCTTGAGCCAGTACTGGATCGAGTATTTGGCTTCGAACAATTGGGCGATGCGTTCGAATATCTGCTCGCAGGAAAACACTTCGGCAAAATTGGTATCGACTTCGCGCAATAAGTAGCCACATGCGATTCACATTCATGCCGCCCATCCCGTATGACACCCATCCCGACGGGGCTCTTCTGTGCAACGATTCCCAGGCATCGCCGGTTAGCGACCGGGCGCTGTGAGAAGCATCGCACGAGCCTCATAGGGAACATCCGATGGACCGAGCCAATCCCGTATCGATTGCCGTTGAACACCGATCGTTACCGATGCAGATCCTTGTCATCTGCGTTATCGGCATCGGTGCTGGCTTGGCCGGTATGTTCCTCGCGTTGCTCCTGCACCTGATTCAACACCTGGCTTATGGCTATAGCCCGGGCCATATCGTCAGTAGCGAGAGCTTCCTGTCCGGGGTGACGGGAAGCGATCCAACCAGGCGTGTGCTTGCCATGTCTCTCTGCGGCTTGGTTGCTGGCTTTGGATGGTGGGCGGTTTACCGTTTTGGCAAACCGCTGGTGAGCGTGAAACGGGCTGTCACCTCTACCCAAGACCGTATGCCAGGCGCCACAACAACAACACATGCCTTGCTGCAAATTGTGACGGTGGCACTCGGCTCACCGCTTGGTCGCGAAGTGGCACCACGCGAGGCTGGCGCTGTTTTTGCCGGTTGGGTTTGCGATCGCGCCGGAATTACTTCAGATCAACGAAAAATCATGATTGCGTGCGGTGCAGGCGCAGGCCTGGCAGCGGTCTATAACGTGCCGTTAGGCGGAACGATATTCGTACTCGAAGTTCTGCTTTGCACGTTCGCATGGTCAGCTATCTTGCCGGCGATGGTCACCTCAGGCATCGCCGCCATGGTGGCGTGGATCGGACTGGGAAACGAATCGCAATATGTCGTACCGACCTTCGATATCAGCGCATCGCTTGTCGTGTGGTCGGCCGTATGCGGTCCGCTGTTCGGGCTAGCTGCTTATGGATTTCATGAAGTGACCAAGTGGGCACGCGAAGCGGCGCCCAAGAACTGGAAGCTTCCCGTGATGTCGATCGTGAATTTCGCACTGATTGGCGTATTGGCTATCTGGTATCCACAGTTGCTGGGTAACGGGAAAGGGCCGGCCGGGCTGAGTTTTGACGACAACCTCACCATTGGGCTTGCCGCAACACTCCTGGTGCTCAAGGTGGTGATCACCTCCAGCAGTTTGCGCGCCGGTGCGCAAGGCGGCCTGCTCACACCAAGCCTGACCAACGGTGCCTTGTTTGCGATTGTGTTGGGCGGCTTATGGAATCTGATCTGGCCCGGCACACCGCTGGGCGCCTTTGCCATCGTGGGGGCAGCGGCATTTCTTGGTAGTGCGATGAAAATGCCGCTAACTGCGGTGGTGCTTATTCTCGAATTTACGCGCGTCAATCACGATTTCCTGATCCCCATCTTGTTCTCGCTTGGGGGCTCCGCGATGACGTTTGCTCTTCTCGACAAAAGACGGGCTCAGCCCAGCGCGTAACTTTTACGCGCTAGGCTCATGCATCTTCGCCGTCATCCATAAACATTACGAAGCTCGAATAGCTTCCACCGGTACGATGCGCGATGCCCGCAACGCGGGAGCAAATGCGGCGCCCTGGCTTAGCAGCAACAGCACCACCGCTCCGATCACGACATAGATCGGTGAAAGCCGCGCCAACTCGAACCTATCCATCAACCATCGGTTGAACGTGAAGGCCAGTGCAATACCGGCAATCACTCCTGCCCCGCTGATAAGCGCATTCTCGGTGAGGAAATAACTGAGGATGTCATGTCGGGTGGCACCCAGTGCACGACGCACGCCAATTTGCCGTCGACGCTGACCTACCCAGAAGCTGGAAAGCCCAGCGACACCCGCTCCGGTGACTGCCAGCAGGATGATGCAGATCACGCCCATCAGGAGTGCAAGCGAGCGGTCGCTTTGATAGGCCTGCTCACGAATCTGCGCGAAGCTGAGTACGCCGTCGCCATCGTCACCCACACCGTCTGGAATGACGCGCTGTGGATCTTGTGCAAACAAAGCCGCAGGCACGCTCTGCATTGCAGCGGCCAATCGACCCGGCTTGGCGCGCACCACGTAGTAGCGAGAAGGCTCCACCATGTGTGCCGGGATCAATGTCGAGTTCCATGCCCGGCTATCCGTTGAACTTTGGCTAGCGCCCGTTTGCAAGCGATCGAGAATGCCAACGATGGTGCTTGGCGTTGTGGGCCCACTGAAATAGACCTGCTTGCCCAGTGCATCACCCTTTGGAAACAGCTCATCCGCCAAATGTTTGGTGACGATAATGACCGCGGGCTGCATGGTCCCAAGCAGTGGTTGAGCACCGATCTCGTCGTTACGGAAATTTCGCCCTGCCACCAAATGCACACCCAACGTTGCCAGGGCATGCTCGTCGGCGTGGTAGAACTGGGTATAGGCACCACCGTGCGCGCTCGGTGTGAGCCTTAATCCAAGCCCCCAACTCATATCGGTCAAGGGAAGCGAATTGGACTCGTAAGCATCCGCCACATCTGGCAATTGCCGCAGCGTGGCGAGGTCCGCCTTGATCGACGCATCAAGTGCCGCCTTGCCGGCGTCGGTGTCGTTATCAATGCCGGTATGCGCCGTATTGACGAACAACAGATCGCTCTCATCGATTCCCGTGGGACGGGCCATCTGCTCGAACCGCGCCCTGATGATAAACAAGGCATTGCAAACAATCGCGAGGGTCAACGCGATTTGAAGCGCAATGAGGATCGTGCCGGCCTTGTGCCGGCGCAATGCTGAAATAACGGGATGCATGGACATGGCAGCGCCTCAATCTTCTTTGAGTTGCAATGAAGGGCGCACATACATGGCCCGCCAGATGGGATACAGCCCGGCCAGTACGGTAGCGACGACAGCCAGCAACAGCGTTTGCCACAGCAGCGACAGATCGATATGGGCCAGCGCCGCGATCTCCTTGGGTAATACGCCATGCATCAGCCGCACGCCCACCCACGTCAGTAACAAACCCAGTGCACCGCCCGCCAGACCGATCGTGCCCGACTCCATGGCGAACTGAGCGGCGATCGCCAGACGGCTCGCCCCCAGTGCACGACGCACACCAATCTCTCCCGCTCGACGTAGAAACTTGGCTAGCAACAAGCCCACCGTATTAACCATGCATACCAGCAACAGACATAGCGCAACGACGATGGAGATATTGGTCTCCGGCGGTACCACTTGTTCCGCATCCATCCATGCGGGCAAATCGCGCAGGCGATTATTCGGCGCCCAGCTGAAACGGCCAGACGCCTGCTGCTCGCGCGCATACCCATCCAGATACGTCTTAAAAGCACTGACGTCGGATGCCGTGTCCAGTTCGACCAAATAACCGATCCAGACGCAACTCGATGCCAACGTACCGGCAAAACCCGGATCCGGAAGCTGGATGCCGCAGCCGAAATTACCGTTGGTAGCGAACTGATGATCGATAGCCGTCGTAAAGGGCAGAAAGACCTGGTCGGCTGGACCAAACGCATTGGCAACGGCGAGGTCATAAAACCTCGGCTGTGGGTGCCAATCATTCAGCACACCCGTCACCCGATAACTGTGACCATCCAGCTGGATATTCCGCCCTACGCTGTTCACTCCACCAAACACGCGTTGATTCAAACCCTTGCTGATAACCACCACCAAGGCGTGTTTATCGTCTTCCGCTGCCGACCAGCCGTTGCCATAGAGAAAGGGCACGTCAAGCATCGGAAAGAACTCACCCGATACCGCATGCCCAGGCACCGACTGCGACTTCTGGGACGGGTCATCCGGATACACCGTTGGCGCGATCGGATAAAGCGCCGTCTGCAAATGCGCGCGATGCGCGCGCATCAACGCTATCGCATCGATATAGGTCATGGCGTCGGCAGGATCATCGCCGCCTTTCCGTCGCGAACCCGGCCCCCACACGTCGATCTGCGGCACGAACAGTCGGCTGGATTTCCAGGGGATTGGATCACCCGATGCAGCGCGAAATATCGTGTAGGTCGTCATTGATGCGGCAACGCCAAAACCGATTGCCATGACCATCAATGCGGTCAGCACCGGGTTACGGCGAAGACTGCGCAAGCCTAGCTGCAGGTAATACTTGAACATGTGGCGCTCCCTAAGGCACACATCTCAAGCCACGGAAGATGAGGAAACTTACTCAGCCTACGTAGCGACATGAATAAGAATGCTGAAACGTGGATCCCCTACCACCACCCTCCCACGGATGGCTCCCTACCTGTTCTTGCGCCGATGGTTCAGAGCAAGTATCGATTCAGTGCATTAAACCGCCCCAAAGGTTCCCTGTGCAGAGGGTGGCCTAACGGTTTATCGATAAAGCCTACCGCTTTACTCATATACGCAGAGACTGCCAGATGTCACGGATCACAGTCAGACGCAAAGACTGGGACCAAAGCCGCCCCGATGGCCGTCTATGAAGCCCATGACCGATAGAGGCTCGCCTCCACCGGCGCTGCATGAGTCATGTTGCAGTGAAAGGGCGTAACCGACAGCGCCAATCGTTGCCGAGCTGACGCTGCTCCACCGCTCGCAGTGACCAGCGCTCGGCCATGTCGGTCAGCGATGGCAGATGCATGAGTGGACGCGCGGCATCACCGAGCAACACCGGCGCGATGTAGAGCAGAAGCTCATCGACCAGCCCGACTGCGAACAACGCTCCACATAGCGTCGGCCCGGCTTCAACGTGCACCTCGTTGCAACCACGTTCGGCTAGCAAGTTAAGTGCAGCTTTCAGATCAAGCGCATTGCCCTGTTCTGTCACTCGCGCGTGTTGCGCATGGACAAAGCGGCTATCTGCTGCGGAAGCATGTAGCAGCAGCGTCGGCGCGGAAGCATCCAGTATGTGGCTACCCGCCGGCGTACGCAGATGTCGATCCAATACAACGCGCAGCGGTGGTGCAAACGCCTCACCTTCCGGCAGGCGCACGGTGAGATGCGGGTTGTCCGCGAGCACGGTACTGCTACCCGTGAGAATGGCCGAACTGCGTGCACGCCAACGCTGCACATCCTGTCGTGCCGCTTCGCCGGTAATCCATTTCGATTCGCCATTGGCCAACGCGGTGCGTCCATCCAGGCTCATCGCCAGCTTCACACGCACCCATGGCCGGTTCCGTTCGATACGGCTAAAGAAACCAATGTTGAGTTCACGCGCGGCATCGCGCATCAACCCCGACTCCACCGTGATACCAGCAGCGCGCAGCTTGCCGATGCCACGGCCATCGACCTGCGGAAACGGATCTTCGACAGCAATCACCACGCGCGCCACGCCGGCCGCGATCAACGCATCTGCGCACGGTGGCGTGCGACCATGATGCGCACAGGGCTCCAATGTCACATACGCGGTCGCACCACGTGCCTGATCACCGGCAGCACGCAGTGCGAAGACTTCCGCATGCGGCTCACCAGCACGCTGATGCCAGCCTTCGCCGACCACCGTCTCGCCATGGGCGACGACGCAACCAACGCGCGGGTTCGGTTGCGTGGTGTACAGGCCACGCTCGGCCAAGCGCAAGGCATGCGCCATGTGTACATGATCGATCGACGTAAAAGTGGGAGTTGATGTCGGCATGGACGGCATTCTGGCAGAAGCACCGACGATGGAATCACCAAGCGATCAGGATCAGCTCTTTTTACCACGCTTGGCAGCAGCTTCGCCGAGCAAGGACAGCTGCAAGTTCTCCAACCCCGGAGGCAGGTCGCGCTCGAGCTTTTCGATTTCTTCGCGGAAGGCCTGCACGTCTTCGAACTTGCGATAGACCGAAGCAAAGCGAACGTACGCCACTTGGTCGAGCTTCTTCAGCTCGCGCATGACCAACTCACCCACCTGACGTGAAGGCACTTCACGCTCGCCACTACGGCGCAGGTCATTGATGATGGCGCGTACGGAGGAATCCACGTCGTGCGTCGCCACAGGCCGCTTCTGTAAGGCGCGCTCGAAGCTCACGCGTAGTTTCTGTTCGTCGAACGTCTCGCGCCGCTCGCCACTCTTCACTACGGTCGGCAATTTCAGCTCCGCCGTCTCAAAGGTATTGAATCGCTCGCCGCACTGCGGACACTCGCGCCGACGACGCACGGTGGCACCGTCTTCGGCGAGTCGTGAATCGATCACGCGGGTGTCTTCGTGCTGGCAGAAGGGGCAATGCATAGGGTCAGAAACGAGTATCGAGGAGTGAGAAACGAGAGCGATTGCCGTTACTCATTTCTCACTCCTTTTCACTCGTCACTCGTTTTCAGCCGTACACCGGATACTTCTTGCACTGTGCCGTGACGTTGGTGCGCACCTTGGTGAGCACAGCTTCGTCGGTCGGCGCGTCGAGCACATCGCAGATCCAGTTCGTCAGCTCGATCGCGTCGGCTTCCTGGTAGCCACGCGTGGTGATGGCCGGGGTGCCGACACGCAGGCCGGAGGTGACAAAGGGCTTGCGCGGATCGTTTGGCACGGCGTTCTTGTTCACCGTAATGTGCGCCTTACCCAGCGCCTCTTCGGCTTCTTTACCGGTGACGTCGCGACCGATCAGGTCGACCAGCATCAGATGGTTTTCGGTGCCGCCAGAAACGATCTTGTAGCCACGCTCGATGAAGGTCTTCGCCATGGCCTTGGCATTCTTCACGACCTGCGTCTGGTAGGCCTTGAACTCAGGCTCCAGCGCTTCCTTGAACGCAACGGCCTTAGCGGCGATCACGTGCATCAGCGGGCCGCCCTGGATACCGGGGAATACGATCGACTGCAGCTTCTTCTCGATTTCTTCGCCAGCGTCCTTCGCCACGATGAAGCCGCCGCGCGGACCGCGCAGAGTCTTGTGCGTGGTGGAGGTCACTACGTGTGCGTGCGGCACCGGGTTCGGGTACACGCCCGCGGCGATGAGGCCAGCCACGTGTGCCATGTCGACGAATAGGTAGGCACCGACCTTGTCGGCGATGGCGCGGAAGCGCGCCCAATCCATCACCTGCGAGTAGGCCGAGAAACCGGCCACGATCATCTTCGGCTTGTGCTCCACGGCAAGGCGCTCGACTTCGTCGTAATCGACCATGCCGTTCTCATTCACACCGTACTGCACGGCGTTGAGCAGCTTGCCGGAGATGTTGACCTTGGCACCGTGGGTAAGGTGGCCGCCGTGTGCCAGCGACATACCCAGAATCGTGTCGCCCGGATTGAGCAGCGCGAAGTACACCGCCTGATTGGCCTGCGAACCCGAATGCGGCTGTACGTTGGCGTAGTTGGCACCAAACAACTGCTTCAGACGCTCGATCGCCAGCTTCTCGGCGATATCCACGTACTCGCAGCCGCCGTAATAGCGCTTGCCGGGGTAGCCCTCGGCATACTTGTTGGTGAGCTTGGACCCCTGCGCTTCCATCACGCGCGGGCTGGCGTAGTTCTCCGAAGCGATCAGTTCGACGTGATCTTCCTGGCGCTGACCTTCATCAGCGATGGCCTTGGCCAGTTCATCGTCATAACCGGCGATCGTGCAGTTCTTCGGGAACATTCGAGCCTCGTGGGTAGCAAGCGGGGGTGAGACTCGAAAGTGTAACGGTCAGGGGTGTTTGCGGCCACCGGCGGGACTTGCGCCATGCATTGCGTACGTCGTACCGTACACTGTATGCAACCTTTGCCAAGGGAGTACCCGCATGACGTCCACTCATTCCTGGTCGGCCCGCGCCCTGCGCTGGCTTGCCCTGACACTGTTTATCGCGCCCAGCCTGCTCTTTGCCCAGGCGGTAACCGGCGTCGGATTCCGCGCCATCACCATCCATGACCCGGTCAACGGCAGCAGCATGCCGGGCTACGTGTTCTACCCATCCGTACAGGCCAAGGGCATCACCACGGTCGGCCCTTATGACGTCGACGCTACCCGCAATGCACCACCCATTCCGGGCGCGAAGCCGCTAGTGGTGATTTCGCATGGCCATGGCGGTTCCGATCTTGGCCACAACGCGCTGGCGACTTATCTGGCAAGCCACGGCTTCATCGTCGCCACGCTTGAGCATCCCGGGGACAACTTCCACGACACCAGCGGAGCCAGCCATTCGACGGTGCTGGTCGGGCGGCCGATTCAAGTACAGGCCACCATCAGCGCCCTGCTCGACGACCCGCAATGGAAAAGCCTGATCGATGCCGATCGCATCGGCGTTGCCGGTTTTTCGGCGGGCGGCTATACCAGCCTGCTGCTGGTCGGTGCGGTTCCGCATTTCGCCCGTTTTATCGATTACTGCCATCGCTATCCCAACGATGAAGGCACCTGCAGTGACGCAAGCAAGATCAAGGCGGAGGCAGCCCGTCAGGGAATGACGTTGGATCAGTGGGTGGCCCGTATCCAGAACGATCTCACACGTTGGGGCAACACTGACGATCCACGCGTGAAGGCCGCATTCGTGATGGCTCCGCAAAGCATTGTTTTCGACCAAACCGGGATCGAGAAGATCGACCGCCCCGTCTTCCTCTATTACGGCGAAGCAGACCACATGCTGATTCCCTCGGAGAATGCCGCACGCATTCGTCCCTGGATGAAGACGCTGGTGGGCTTCAAAGTGGTGCCCAAGGCGGACCATTGGGTCTTTATCGATCCCTGCACGCCCGCGCTGAGCAAGGATGCCCCCGATATCTGCAGCGACCCGCCCGGCGTCGATCGCATCAAGGTGCATGCGCAACTCGACGCCGATGCGTTGGCATTTTTCCGTAAGACGCTGCATGTAACGCCGACGCACTGAGCCGGTGACACCTACATAGCATTGATCAGAGCATCCCTAGTGCCCAAAGCGCTTAGCGAAAACGAAACCGAAGCCTTTCGCGCCCGCATCTGTCAGGCGGCCGCAAAACTCTTCGTGGAAGAAGGCCCGGCGGCGGTCACCATGCGCCGCCTGGCCACCGAACTTGGTTGCGGCACGATGACGCCGTACCGATATTTCAATGGCAAAGACGAGATCTTCACCGCGATACGCACGCGTGGCATGCACAGTTTTTCCGAGGCACTGGAAAATGCATTGGATTCACCCGGCAATGGCCGCACGCGCAGTCGTAACGTGCGGGACGCTTATATCGATTTCGCGCGCAACAACACCGCCACTTACCGACTGATGTTCGAGTACCCCGAAACAAACCGGGACAACCCGGACTATCGCGAAGCGCACGCGCGGATGTGGCGAACGATCGCCGCCCATACGCAGGTGATGATCGACGAAGGCACGATCGAAGCCGATGCGGCACTGCTTGGCCATCAGGTATGGGCCGCACTGCATGGCGCGATGATGCTGGAAATCGCCGGACTGCTTCCGGACGGTTTCGATGCCGCCTCTCTACACACGCGCACCTTTGCGGCATTAATGGACTCGGCCAGCCCGTCATCTCGCAAGAACTGATGGCATATGTGGGTCGTGTCTAACGCGTGCAAACTGGCGGGCGCACACTGGTCTTTTCACCATCACGGAGTTGCCCCATGGATTTGCGTCAACTGGGTAAGCAAGGCCCACGCGTGTCCGCCCTCGGCCTTGGCTGCATGGGCATGTCCGACATGTACGGCACTACCGAGCGCAGCGAAAGCATCGCCACGGTTCACGCGGCACTGGACGCAGGCATCACCCTGCTCGATACCGGCGATTTCTATGGCATGGGCCATAACGAGATGTTGCTGGGCGAGGCGCTCGTCGGGCGCCCGCGCGATAGCTACCAGCTCAGCGTGAAATTCGGCGCCCAGCGCGGCCCTGCCGGTGATTGGCTGGGCTACGACGCGCGCCCGTCCGCGGTGAAAACCGCACTGGCCTATACGCTGAAGCGCCTGCGTACCGACTACGTCGATGTCTACCGCCCTGCCCGACTCGATACGAACGTGCCGATCGAGGACACCGTCGGCGCTATCGCCGACCTGGTGAAATCCGGACACGTGCGCCACCTTGGCCTCTCCGAAATGAGCGCGCAAACGATCCGCCGCGCCAATGCCGTACTACCGGTGTGCGACCTGCAAATCGAGTATTCGTTGATCTCGCGCGGCATCGAAGAAGCAATCCTGCCGACGTGTCGCGAACTAGGTGTGGGCATCACCGCTTATGGGGTATTGGCTCGCGGCCTGATCAGCGGACATTGGTCGAAAGAGCGCAGCACCGATGCGCGTGATTTTCGCACGCACAGCCCGCGCTTTCAGGGCGGCAACCTGGATCACAACCTGGCGCTGGTCGACCTCCTGCGCGAGCTGGCCGAGGCACGCAACGTAAGCGTGGCGCAGCTGGCTATCGCCTGGGTACTCGCGCGTGGCGAAGACATCGTGCCGCTGATCGGGGCACGCACACGCCCGCGCCTGAAGGAAGCACTCGGCGCACTGAACGTCACGCTCAGCACCGATGATCTCGCCGCCATCGAACGTGCCGTCCCCGTCGGCGCGGCTGCCGGCGACCGCTACAGCGCACAGGGCATGGCGTCGCTGGATAGCGAGCGCTGACGCGTCCTGGAGCTGTGCCGAGGCGACCCCGGCACAGCTCATCGAGTGGCCACGGCTGTCACCGGGACAGCCAAACAAACCGCTATAATGTGCGGTTTAGTGGCATCCCCTTTTCCCATCGCCAGCCCTCGCGGGATGGCGCGGTGCACGCCTCCGGAGGCTTCATGCAATACATCTACACCATGAACGGGGTGAGCAAGATCGTCCCCCCGAAGCGTCAGATCATCAAGGACATCTCGCTCAGCTTCTTCCCTGGCGCCAAGATCGGCCTGCTTGGCCTGAACGGCGCAGGTAAGTCCACGGTGCTGAAGATCATGGCTGGCGTGGATAAGGACTTCCAGGGCGAAGCTCGCGCTGCACCTGGCATCAAGGTGGGCTACCTGGCGCAGGAGCCGCAGCTGGATCCGGAGAAGACCGTGCGTGAAGCGGTCGAGGAAGGCGTGTCGGTGATTCTCGACGCGCAGAAGCGCCTCGACGAGGTCTATGCCGCCTATGCCGAGGAAGGCGCCGACTTCGACAAGCTGGCGAAGGAACAGCAGGAGCTGGAGAACCTTCTCGCGGTGAACGACGCCCATGCGTTGGAGCGCCAGTTGGAAGTCGCCGCCGACGCACTGCGCCTGCCGCCGTGGGACGCCAAGATCGGGCCGCTGTCCGGTGGTGAGAAGCGCCGCGTAGCGCTGTGCCGCCTGCTGCTGTCCAAGCCGGACATGTTGCTGCTCGACGAGCCCACCAACCATTTGGACGCCGAGTCGGTGGATTGGCTGGAGCAGTTCCTGCAGAACTATCCGGGCACCGTGGTGGCCGTTACCCATGACCGCTACTTCCTTGAGCACGCTGCCGAGTGGATTCTCGAGCTTGATCGCGGCCGCGGTATTCCGTGGAAGGGCAACTACACCGACTGGCTGGAACAGAAGAGCGAGCGCCTGGCCCGCGAAGAAGCCGCCGAAAAGGGTCGCCAGAAGGCCCTCGCACGCGAGCTGGAGTGGGTGCGTTCGGCTGCCAAGGGCCGCCAATCCAAGGGTAAGGCGCGTATCAATCGCTTCGAGGAACTGAACTCGGTCGAGTACCAGAAGCGCAACGAAACCAACGAACTCTACATTCCACCGGGCGAGCGCCTGGGCCAGGAAGTGATCGAGTTCAAGAACGTGTCGAAGTCGTTCGGCGACCGCCTGCTGATCGACGACCTGTCGTTCAAGGTGCCGCCGGGTGCGATCATCGGCGTGATGGGCCCGAACGGTGCCGGTAAATCGACCCTGTTCAAGCTGATCACCGGCAAGGAAACGCCGGACAGCGGCGAGGTGAAGCTCGGCCACACCGTGCAGCTGGCCTATGTGGATCAGTCGCGCGACACGCTCGACCCGAACAAGAACGTGTGGCAGGAAGTGTCCGACGGCGCCGACATCATCACCATCGGCAAGTACGAGTTGCAGTCGCGCGCCTATATCGGCCGCTTCAACTTCAAAGGCACCGATCAGCAGAAAATGGTAGGCAGCCTGTCCGGCGGTGAGCGCGGTCGTCTGCACTTGGCCAAGACCCTGATGCAGGGCGGCAATGTGCTGCTGCTTGACGAACCGTCAAACGATCTGGACGTCGAAACGCTGCGTGCGCTGGAAGACGCAATGCTGGAATTCCCGGGTTGCGCGATGGTGATCTCGCATGACCGCTGGTTCCTCGACCGCATCGCCACGCACATCATTGCGTTCGAAGGCGACTCGCACGTCGAGTTCTTCCCCGGCAACTACAACGAGTACGAAGCCGACAAGAAGCGCCGCCTCGGCGACGATGCTGCCGGCCCGCACCGCGTGAAGTACAAGAAGCTGGCTTAATCGGATTTACACTTCTTCCCTCCTCAGCCATGGGGAGGGAAGAAGGTTCGCCGCCCTTCGACACTACGCTTCGATAAATGCCAATGCCGCGCTCCCGCGCGGCAGATGGATGGTGAAGTGGTCTCCCGCCAGCTGTGCGGCCTCCACTTCCTTCGGCGCCCAATGCCCGTCCTTGTCGACCTCACTGCCGGCCAAGGTCACCTCGTGAACCTCCTCCAATGAACGCGCCTGCATGCGCCATATCTGCGCACGCGTCGCCGTCTTGCCGAGCTCCACACGCAGATCCATATCGCGTTGTAGATCTTTATTGAACAGAGCGACCAGGCGACGCCCCTGCTTGTCCGCCGCATAAGCGGTGAGATTTGCACCATTCGCGGTCAACTCAGTATCGATGAACTGCGCACCACCGAACTGCTGCGCAAGCAACAAGCCGTAATACAGCGGTCGCGCGTAAAAGCCGAGGCCGAAGTCGCCAGCAATCGGGCTATATCTACCGCTGATCGCATCGAGTCGATCTTTGTAACTGCCACTGCCAGCGGCGGCATCGACGTTTTTATCCAGCGACGCTTCCAGCACGGACAGCATGCCCGAGTGAATATTGATCCCGTGGACACCGGCCTTGGCCGACGCCAGCGCAAAATCGCCGCCCCATAGTGCGGAAGCAAACGTATTGCTGACGCCCAGCTTGCCGCCCGACCAATACGAATTGGCTTCGCTCAGATAGAACGGCAGCTGCCGCTTGCCAGCGACCTGTGAGATTTGCGCGGCTTCCTTGAAGAACTGCGGATCGCCCGAAAGCAGCTCGGCGATGCTGGTCGTCGGATCCATCGCGCCGCCGCGGTAATAGTGGCGACTCACTGCCACGATGTCTGGCACCTGCTCAGCAAAGCGCAGCACCCAATCCGTATTGGCGCCAGTATCCGGCCCGGCGATGGGTACGGAGACGGCCTTGCGAATTGCCTGTGCGCTGCGCTGCCAGGCCTGGATGTATTCGTCGTAGCTGAAATAGGTGCCCCCGACGTGCGGAAAATCGTTTGGCTCGTTACCGATCTGGATGGCCAGCAGATGCTCACCCACCGCCTTGTGTACGGCTTCGGCGAGTTGGGCGGCCATCTCCGGGTTATCTATTTTCAGATTGACGCCAAAGATCAGACGCCATCCTGTGGCACGCAGAAAATCCGCGAGATTGGCAAGCTGTTGCGGGGTAACCAGATAGGGCCGCTTGAATACGACACCCGGCTTGTTCTCGAACACCGGCAACTTGCCTTGGTATTCGCTCCACACTGAAAAATCGCTGGTATTGCCGCCGATGCGCAGCACACCGTGCGGATTCAATTGCCGAAGAAAGCCGATCAGCGCCTCGTTCTTGCGCGAAAAGAAATCGGGGTTCCGCAATTGCAGCGTTTCATAACTGAGCCCGATCAACTGCTCCGAGACTTTCGCGCCCGGCATGCCTGGCTTGAGCCTGAGCATCGCCACACCGCTTTGCATACTGTTTGCCTGCATACCATCGGCAAGCGCTGGCCCGATCGCGAGCAATGGCAGCGTCGCCACGCCAGCCGTGAATGCCCCCGCCGCACGCAGAAAATGACGCCGTGACGTGGATACGGTTTTGTCTTTCATGCCCCAAATCCTGTGTGGATGCTTACGTTAGCGCCGCATGGCCAAACGCATGGACCATAGCGCACGCTAGAATAGGCGGACAACACCACGCCATTCACCCGCGAAGGTCTCCGCATGCGCTTCCACGACGCCCTGTCCACGCTTTGGCAGCAACACAATTCACTGGTCTGCGTCGGACTCGATCCGGAACCCTCGCGCTTCCCGGCAGTGCTGCGCCAGCACCCGGACGCCGTGTTCGAATTCTGTGCGGCTATCGTGGATGCCACTGCCGACCTCGTCTGCTCATTCAAACCACAGATCGCGCATTTCGCTGCGTTGCGTGCCGAAGATGCGCTGGAGCGGCTGATTGCGCACATCCACGAGAAGCATCCGGGTGTACCGGTGATTCTGGATGCCAAGCGCGGCGATATCGGCAGCACGGCGCAGCACTACGTCACCGAGGCATTCGATCGCTACGGTGCAGACGCGGTGACGTTGAATCCATACCTCGGTCGTGACTCGGTGCAACCGTTTCTTGATCGCGCCGACAAGGGCGTGATCCTGCTCTGCCACACCTCCAACCCGGGTGCAGCCGACCTGCAAGATCTCGATGTGGGTGGCAAACCGCTCTATCAGCATGTAGCGCAGATCATCGCGCGCGACTGGAACACGCACGGCAATTGCGCACTGGTCACCGGCGCTACCTGGCCAGAACAGTTGGCTGAGGTGCGTGCGTTAGTCGGCGACGTGCCGTTGCTAGTGCCTGGCATTGGCGCGCAGGGTGGCGATGTCGAGGCTGTCGTCCGTAACGGCCGCACAGCGAACGGCAATGGCCTGATGATCAGTTCCTCGCGTGCGATTCTTTACGCGGGAAGCGGTGAGGATTTCGCACAAGCTGCGCGTGCTGCCACGCTGGAACTGCGTGACACGATCAATCGCTATCGCCACTGATCGTCTCGTACAAACCGTCGCTTTACTCACTCTTTTGCTCGCGACATAGTCGACCCTCGAACCATCGAGGCGATGTATGCGCACATTCGTCAATAACGGCAGTCCGGTTGATTACTCACGTCGCCGGTTGCTCCAAGCCGCTGGCCTGTCATTGGCAGCAGCGGCCTGCCCTTTCCCGTTGCTTGCCAGCCCGCTTTTTACAAGCAATGGCGCGCCCGCATCGCGCACTCGCCTGATCCTGCTTGGCACCGCGGGTGGACCGACACCCAAGGTGGATCGCTCCGCACCCGCCAATGCCATCGTGATCGACGGCGTGATCTACGTGATCGACTGCGGCAACGGCGTTGCACGACAGATGGTAAAGGCCGGACTCGATCTCGGCGCAATTCGCAACGTCTTCATCACGCATCAACACTCCGATCACAATGCCGACTACGGCAACCTGCTGTGGTTGGCCTGGGCGGCAAAGCTGCACACACGCGTCGATACGTGGGGACCGCCGCCGCTGATCGAGATGACGAAGCTGTTTCTGGAAATGAACGACTACGACATCCGCACGCGGATTGCCGATGAGGGACGGCCGCCGCTCGCTCCATTGATCGCGCCGCATGAAATCACCCAGCCCGGCGTGGTGATGCACGACGAGCGTGTGAAAGTCACCGCTGCGCTAGTCCAGCATCCACCGGTAACGCCGGCCTTTGCCTATCGCTTCGATTGCCACGGTCGCGACCAACCTCCCCGCTCCATCGTGTTCTCCGGCGACACGCGGCCCTCCGAAAATCTGGTGGCGCTCGCACGTGGCGCCGATGTACTGGTGCATGAGGTGATGTACCTACCCGCGCTGGATAAGCTGATCGCCACCGAGCCGAACGCCAAACGCCTGCGCGAACATCTGCTCGCCAGCCATACCACCACCGAACAGGTGGGCCGTATCGCTACCGAAGCTGGGGTGAAAACGCTGGTGCTTTCGCACTTCGTACCTGGCGGCTACCCGCCGATATCCGATGACGTGTGGCGCGCAGCCGTAGCGCCATATTTCAAAGGACGTTTGATCGTGGGTCATGATTTGCTAGAGATCTGAGGTTCTCGACCTCGACCGCCATCATCAACGCGCGATGATGTTGGCGATAACGCTCACGTAGGTTGGCGGTGAGCCTGCGAACCCCAACGCCAATGATCGCCCGTGATGTTGGGTATCCCCCGGATCAAGTCCGGGGTCCGCCCAACCTACAAAGCGCGGAGTCAATCCAGACTCACCCGTTGGCGGGACGCGCGGCCTGCAAGGCCTTGGTCCGCTGATCTACTGCGTCAGCTGCATCCAGTAACGCACGCGCAAAGCTGCGTACCTCGCTCGGGCGCAACGCAAACCAGTGCCCGATCTCGGTGGCAACCGGTGCATCATGTCCCGTGCGGTTTATGTAGTGCGGCCGAAAAATAACCATGCCGCTCAACGACTCCGAGCTGATATCGGCTGAAACGATGTGCACGTGCTTCCCGTCTTCTTTCTTCATCGTAGCGCCCTTCCCCACCGATATCGGTCCCTACAGACTACGCCTAGTAACGTTCAGTGCGTGTATTTCCGTCACAGTTGGACTTGCCCGAAGGACGTCGGCACGATGCAACACACTCGCCAATGCCATGGCTTTCAGTGAAATACGCAGACCGAGGTGATTGAACACCACCAACACAATCGCCAGGCCAGCGCAGCAGATCAATGCCGGGATTACGAGGCCCGAGGCTCGTCGCTCCGGCGTACGCCGCCCCAGCATCTGCTGGAGCCAAAGCCGACATTTTCCCCATGTAAACATATCCCTCGCTGTGAACGGCGATAATGGCGGTGGTTCTGCATATCGAGCAGCAGGCAAGGCGCCTCGCCATGCTCCGACCGCCCATGAATTGTTTAATCACGACCTACTTAATCACCACACAAAGGAACTGCGCGTGAGTCTTTGGTTTTTGATCTTTTTGAGCATTTTGCAAGGCGTTACCGAGCTGTTTCCCGTCAGCAGCCTTGGCCACACACTGCTGGTTCCCGCGCTGTTTGGCATGCACATCGACGAGCATGCACCGCAACTGTTGCCCTTTCTCGTTTCACTGCACTTGGGCACCGCATTTGCGCTGTTGTGGTACTTCCGCCAACGCTGGGTTGCGCTGATCCAGGGCTTTTTCGGCTCACTCGCCGGACGCCGCAACGAGGATGGCCACATGATGTGGGCATTGATCATCGGCACGATTCCGGCTGGCTTAGTCGGTCTGCTGCTGGAACATCGCATCGAGCGCGTGTTCCATGATTTGCGCATCATCGCAGCCGCACTGATCGTCAATGGTGTGTTGCTGTGGTTTGGCGACCGCCTGCAACGCGCACGTGCGCATCAGCCGCCGGAGAAGCTCACATTCCGACAGGCTTTCCTGGTTGGGTTGGCGCAGATCGGCGCACTGATTCCAGGCTTTTCACGTAGTGGCCTGACGATGATCGCGGGCAGTGCCGTTGGACTCACCACGGCGAAGGCTGCCGAGTTCTCATTCCTGCTTGGCACGCCGATCATCCTCGCCGCTGGCCTGCTCGAAGTGCCGAAGCTTTTCCATACCCCGGGCCAGCTCACTGACGCACTCCTTGGCGGCGTGCTGACAGCGATCGCCGCGTGGCTGAGCATCCGCTTT
Organism: Rhodanobacter sp.; assembly: GCA_049794535.1. Classification (GTDB taxonomy): domain Bacteria; phylum Pseudomonadota; class Gammaproteobacteria; order Xanthomonadales; family Rhodanobacteraceae; genus JBARCX01. Next base: position 49,430 of record JBARCX010000199.1, on the reverse strand, counting down.
CTAATGCACTACTTCGAAGGGCGCGGTCGACTGGCAACCTTTGGGGTTTACTGCGTGATCGCAGGTGTCGTGTTTCTCGGCTGGTTCATGCTGCATCCGCAGCCGGTTTGAGTAATGGATAACCCCTCTCCCGAAGGGAGAGGGGCATCATCCCGGCGGTTCGACCGCCCAACGCGCCGCGACGAAATCGATGAACGCGCGCGTACGGGCGGGAAGTTGTTTGGTTGGTGACCACACGACGTGTACTGGCAGCGCAGGCAGCTGCCAGGATTCCAGCACCTGCTCGAGCCGCCCCTGATCGAGCAGGCTGCGCACCTGCCATAACGCGGCCACCCCAATACCTAACCCTGCCGCTACGGCTGCATTGCAAGCAGCTGCGTTATCCGCGCTGAAACGGCCATGGACGTCGACCGGCTGCTGTTTGCCGGCACGTTGATAACTCCAGCGCTGTGCATCATTGGCGGAACGGCGAACAACACACACATGGTGTCGTAGATCTGCTGGCACACGTGGCCGGCCGTGTTTGGCGAAATACCCCGGTGCGCCCACGGTCACCTGCCGCAACATGCTGAGCTGACGCGCATGCAGCCGCGTGTCAGGTAGTTCGCCCAGTCTGATCGCGGCATCCAGTTTTTCGCGCTGCAGATCGGCATGGTGATCGGCCACCACCAACTCCACGGTTACATCGGGGTAGCGCTCCATAAAGGCAGCAACCACCGGCACGAGGTGCGGCGCACTGAACTGCGTCGAGCTGCCGATACGCAGCGTGCCATCGATACGACCGCCATGTTCAGCCAACTCCGAACGCGCCAGATCGATGTCTGCCAGCACCGTCTTGATCCGCGCATGGAAAGCCAAGCCCAAAGCACTGGGCTGCGCGCGACGGGTGGTGCGCTGGATCAGCTCGACGCCAAGCTCCCGCTCCAGCGAGGCCAACGAGCGGCTTACGGCCTGTAATGAACGGTGCAGATAGCGCGCAGCCGCACTGAGGTTGCCCTGCTCCACCACCGCAATGAAGACCTGATAGTCGTCCAGGCTAGCCATGAGCTGATTATCCCGCTTATCGAGATTATCAATCTATCTCAGTTCGTATTCTCTCGCATTCGATGTCAGCGAAGAATGTCTGGCATCGGGCTATAGCCGTCCGACTTCGAGGAGATTTGCATGTCGGCCCTACTTCCTTCCGTCATCGACGGCCACGACGTCGGCCACGATCCATCTCAGCCCATCGCGGCCCTGGCCGGGTTCTATCGCGCATTCAATCAACGCGACATGGATGCCATGGCGCGCAACTGGGCGAATCATGAGGAGGTATCGATGAGTAATCCGCTGGGCGGCATCATGCGAGGTTGGCCGGCGATACGCACGGTGTACGAGCGTATCTTTAACGGCAAGGCTCGTGTGCAGGTCGCATTCCACGATTACACGCTGCATGAAACCGAAGATCTTTTTTATGCGGTAGGCCGCGAGCATGGCTCACTGGAAAGCGGCAATACGAAACTTGAACTGGCCATACGTACCAGCCGTCTATACCGCCGCATCGATGGCACATGGCGGCAAGTGCATCACCACGGTTCGTTTGAAGATCCGGACCTGCTTGCCGCCTATCGCGAGGCGGTGCGGTGACTATCCTCACCTCCGCCTCCGCATCAACGGAACAGCCACCGGTGCGCCTGTTTGCGCTGGCCACAGGCGTCATCGTGCTGAGTCTGTATCAGGCACAGCCCTTGATAGGCCAGATCGGAACCTCGCTGGGTTTGTCCGCCTCCGTCGCCGACCTGGTCAGCACACTGACCTTGATGGGTTATGCCGCAGGTCTGTTCCTGCTGGTGCCGCTGTGTGACATCTTCGAGAGTCGCCGCCTGATTCTATTCACCCTGGCGGCCAATGCATTGGCCTTGCTACTTGCCGCCAGCCCGGTACCCGTTGCCGTGTTTCTCGCAGCGAGTTTTTTCACCGGCCTCACCGCCACCGCCATCCAGATGTTGATACCCATGGCCGCCGCGATGTCGGCTGAATCTCAACGCGGTCGCGTGATCGGCAACATCATGAGCGGCATGATGCTTGGGATCATGCTGTCGCGCCCACTGGCCAGTCTGATCGCCGGACGCTTTGGCTGGCGCATGAGCTACGCGCTACTGGCTGGTGCCGTCGTCATGCTCATGCTTGCGCTGGCGCGAGCCGTACCTCAACGACAACCGCAGCACCCCGCCCGCTACGGCGAGCTAATCTCGTCCTTGGTCACGCTATGGCGCGAAGAACCCATACTGAGGCGACATGCAACCTCGGTCGCCCTGTGTTTCGCCGCCTTCAATGCGTTCTGGAGCCTGGTTGCGCTAAGGCTGGCTGCCGCGCCGTTCGGACTGGGCACGAACGGCATCGCGCTATTCGCCCTCGCCGGTGTCAGCGGAGCGATCAGTGCACCGCTAGCCGGTCAGCTGGGTGATCGCGGTATGAGTCGCATGGCAAGGAGCGCGGCGCATATCGGTATCGCACTGGCGATGCTGCTGGCATGGTTGGGTGGCGGCACTCCTGTTCTCACCGCACCCACCGCACGACTGGCAGTGCTGGTGATCGCCGCGCTGCTGCTCGACGCTGGCACCATCGCCGACCTCACCCTCGGACGGCGTGCCGTGAACCTACTTCGACCGGAGGCGCGTGGCCGCATCAACGGCCTATTCACCGGCGTCATCTTCGTTGGCGGCGCGCTCGGCTCTGCGGTTGCAGGTATCGCCTGGGCGCATGCCGGCTGGCGCGGCGTCTGCTTGGTCGCTCTGATCTTTGCCGCGACCGCGACATGCTATGGGATGCAACGCGAACCCACACGCTTCGTCGCGATCACAGACTGAGCCCGGACCATGACTGCATCACTCGTCGGCAGTGGGGTCCATGTCAGGAAACAACACCTCGGTATAGCCGAACTTGGTGAAGTCGGTAATGCGCGACGGATATAGCCGTCCAATCAGGTGATCGCATTCGTGCTGCACCACGCGGGCATGGAAACCCTCCGCGGTGCGATCGATCTGCACGCCCTTGGGGTCGACACCCTGGTAGCGAATCAGCGAATAACGGTTCACCGCACCGCGCAAACCCGGCACCGACAAGCAGCCTTCCCAACCTTCCTCCATGTCATGCGACAGGGGCGTAATCATCGGATTGAGCAGGATCGTCTCCGGCACGGCGGGTGCATCCGGATAGCGCTCGGAACTGGCGAAGCCGAAGATCACCAGTTGCAGATCCACACCGATCTGCGGCGCGGCAAGGCCAACACCACCCGCATCGTGCATGGTGTCAAACATGTCGGCGATGAGCGCATCGAGCTCTGCTGTCCCGATCATGTCATCGGGCACCGGAGGCGCTACGCGTAGCAAGCGCGGGTCGCCCATCTTCAATATTTCGCGAATCATGCAAGCCTCGTGATATCAAACGCGATGCATTCGTAATGGTAGTCGCTACGGGTGAATGCAAGGTTTCAACGCAGGCTCGATCCTTTAAGCCTGGGCTCGGTCAGTGTACGCGCCGCCTAAGGACCCGTGCACGTTACTGTCATGCATGACATACGACCAATGGCTAAGCTCACTGGCATTGACCCCCATCACAACCGGCGAGACCCTTGCATGGACTTTCCGGGGAGATCCCACATGCACAGCGCAACACTCAAACCCAGCCCGGCTGCCAAGATTATGTGGGTGGCTATCGCAATCGTTGGTGCATGGTGCCTCGGCGTGGTGGCGCTGCGACGCGGTGAGCCGATCAACGCGATCTGGCTGGTTGCCGCATCGATTGCCGTCTTCGTGATCGGCTATCGCTTCTACGGCAAGTTCATTGAGCACTCCGTCTTACGCATGGATCCCTCCCGTGCCCCTCCCTCGGTGCTGCGTAACGATGGCCTCGACTATGTGCCTACCGACAAATGGGTGGTGTTCGGCCACCATTTCGCCGCGATTGCGGGCGCAGGCCCACTGGTAGGTCCGGTGCTGGCCGCGCAGATGGGCTATCTGCCGGGCACGCTATGGATTCTGTTCGGCGTGGTATTCGCCGGTGCGGTGCAAGACTTCATGATTCTTGGCCTATCGCTACGCCGCGATGGCCGCTCGCTCGGCCACATGCTGCGCGAGGAACTGGGGCCGGTCGCTGGCGTGGTCGCCATGTTCGGCGTGCTTGTGCTGATGATGATCGTGCTGGCGGTGCTTGCCTTGGTGGTGGTGAAGGCGCTTACGCATAGTCCATGGGGTACGTTCACCGTGGCCTGCACGATTCCGATTGCGCTGCTCATGGGTGTGTATCTGCGCTGGTTCCGCCCAGGCAAGATCCTCGAGGTATCGCTGATCGGCCTGGTGCTGTTGCTGGCCTCGATCTGGTACGGCGCTTACGTGGCCACTTCGCCGGTAATGGCACCGTTGTTCGACTTCGATGCCAAGGCGCTGGCTTGGTTGCTGATTGCCTACGGTTTCTGCGCCTCGGTATTGCCGGTGTGGCTGTTGCTGGCACCACGCGATTACCTTTCCACCTTCCTCAAGATCGGCACGATCGCTTTGCTTGCCTTGGCGATCTTCCTCGCTGCGCCGACACTGCAAATGCCGGCGGTGACGAAGTTCGTCGACGGCACCGGCCCGGTGTTCCAGGGCAATCTGTTTCCGTTCCTGTTCATCACGATCGCTTGCGGCGCGGTATCGGGCTGGCATTCGATCATCGCCTCGGGCACTACACCCAAGTTGCTCGCCAATGAAGGCCAGGCGCGACTGATCGGTTACGGTGGCATGCTGATGGAGGCGTTTGTGGCGATGATGGCGCTGATCGCTGCCACGTCGTTGCATCCAGGTGTGTACTTCGCGATGAATGCGCCCAGCGCACTGATCGGCACGACCGTCGAACAAGCCGCTACCACCATCAGCCAATGGGGTTTCGTAGTGACGCCTAACGAGTTACTGCAGACCGCCAAGGACATCGGCGAGAGCAGCATACTCAGTCGTGCTGGCGGTGCACCGACGTTGGCCGTCGGCATGGCTCAGCTGCTGCATAACGTCATCCCTGGCGAAAGCATGATGGCGTTCTGGTACCACTACGCGATTCTGTTCGAGGCCTTGTTCATCCTCACCACGGTGGATGCCGGTACGCGCGTGGGCCGTTTCATGATCCAGGAGATTGCTGGGCTGATTCACAAGCCGCTGCAGGAAACCGAGTCCTGGACCGGCAACCTGCTTGCCACGGCAATCTGCGTCGGCCTGTGGGGCTATTTCCTGTATCAGGGTGCAGTCGACCCGCTCGGCGGCATCAACACGCTGTGGCCTTTGTTTGGCATCGCCAACCAGATGCTCGCTGCGATTGCATTGATGCTGGCAACCGTCGTCATCGTGAAGCTGAAACGCGAGCGCTTTGTCCTGGTACCGGGCATTCCGGCTATCTGGTTGCTCGTATGTACGCTTACGGCAGGTTGGGAAAAACTCAGCGGCCCGATCAGCTTCACCGCCGCCGCACAAAAATATGCGGCGTCGATGCAAAACGGCCAGCTTTTGGCGCCAGCCAAATCCGCTGCGGAAATGCAGCGGATCATCACCAACAACTACGTGGACATGGCGCTCACCGGCATCTTCATGTTGTTGATCGTGGTGATGCTCGGGTTCACACTACGGGCGATGATTCAGGCGTGGCGTATCAACCACCCCACCGCGAACGAAGAACCGTATGTAGCGCTGAGCAGCGTGGCGCAGTGAGAGTCTCACGATGAGAGCGACGTTCCAGTCGATTCGGAAATGGGCGGTGCAAACCGCCCGCCTCTGCTGTGGCGTTCCTGACTACGACGTCTACGTGAAGCATCTGCGTGAGCATCACCCGGAACGCAAAGTGCCCACTTACGCGGAGTTCTTCCGGGAGCGGCAGGTGGCGCGTTACAAGGGCACGGGTGGGCGTTGTTGCTGATTTCGCTTAGGCCTGGTGATTAGCAACGTACACGTGGCGCTGCAACCACCTTGTGCGCAAGCCTAACGCCCATACATCGATGCCATGCCCATTGAGGCATGGCTTTCCAAGCAAGATGTAGCAACACTTCGAGCGAAGCGTTGCATACGCCGCCCTCTCTCATTCATGCTGCGACGATGACCATCGCCCGCCCGCCTGCAACCCCATTGACCGTGTCCGATACCGATACCGCCGTTGCTGCCATCTCAAAGCCCGTCTCGCAGCACAGCGTCGGTCTGCGCATCATCGCGGTCTACGAAGCCATCAAAAGCGCGAGCCTGATCCTGGTCGCTATCGTTGCGTTCCATCTCGACCGGCAGCAGAACTTCGAGCAATTGGTGCATTGGCTGGAGCATCTATCCCTGGCCGACAGCAACGGCCTCCGCTGGGATTTGGTTGAGCTGCTGGTGAACCTGGGGCCAAGCAAGTTCATCGCCATTGGCCTAGTAGCGCTTGGCTATGCCGCCATCTTCGCCACTGAAGGCATTGGTCTGTGGATGCGTAAACATTGGGCGGAATGGTTCACGGTGATCGCCACCGGCTCGCTGGTTCCACTGGAACTGTACGAGACAGTGAATCGCTTTACCTGGCTCAAGCTTGGTGCGCTGGTGGCCAACGTCATCATCGTTGCGTACCTGGTACGCATCGCCATGCAGCCGCGAGTTCCTGCATCGCACTGAAGCAAGGCAGGGTGATTTACACCTCGTGATGCACCGCTTCTGCTGACAACCCATCGCCAGTAGCACCACGCCGCGGCATCAACTCAACCAGATACATCGCCGCCAGCACGAGTGCGCCGCCCACCAACATGCGCCAGGTAAGCACGTCGCTACCTAATGCCACTGCGAACCCCGCGGCGAACACCGGCTCGGTGGTCATCACGATGGCTGCCCGCGTGGCCGGTAGATGAGCCTGCGCCCAGGTCTGCATCAGCATCGCACCCGCACCGGCAATCAAGGCCATGTACAACACGCCGGTCCATGCACTGCGGTCTGGCGGCAACATCGGTCCGTGCGGCGCAGTAGCCAATAGGCAAACCAGTGCGATGGAAACCATTTGCACTGCCGACAAGCCGAACGCATCGCCTGCTTGAGACCAATGGCCAAGCCCTACGATATGCAACGCATACAACACGGCAGCGGCCAACGTGAGCCACACACCCAGGTCGACGGAAACCCCATTGAGCGAAAGCAACGCCAAACCCGCCGTAGCCACCACTACCGCAATCCACACCACACCGGCCATGCGTTGACGCAAGAGCACGGTAGCGAGGATCGGCGTAAACACCACATACATGCCGGTGACGAAACCACTAACGCTAGGCGCGATCAGTGATAGCCCCCACGTCTGCAGCAGCTGCCCTGAGCCGTAAATCGCGCCGAGTAACAAACCGCGCCATAACTTCGCACGCCCAAGCCGCCATACGTGTCGGTGAAACAACGTCAGCATGACCAGTGCGGCAATCACGAAGCGCACGGCGAGGAAATCCGCCACCGGCATACGTGCAACCACGTCCTTGATCAGCACGAAGGTGGAGCCCCATACCGCAGTCATCGCCAGCAGGCCAAGTGTCGCCAGCGTACGCGTCCGTGCCGACGTACTCATCGCGTGTAAAGCCTCCACAACTGACCCGGTATCTGCATGACAAAATGTGCCCAGATGCCGAGCCATACTAGCGTCGCCACGTGAGGCTTACGTGCAGACGGATCGAATTTGCGGAACCAGCGCCACATACCGCGATGCTTGTGCCGGCTGACGAACACTGGACGATGCCGGCTGGAACCACCCTTGCCGTGCAATACGCGCACGTCACCGGCTAGCAGCACGCGTCGTCCTGCATCACGCACGCGGCGGCAAAGATCGAGATCCTCGCAATGCAGGAAGTAGTTCTCGTCAAAACCATCCAGCCGCTCGAACAACGTGCGCGGCATCAACATCAGTGCGCCGGACACCGCTTCTGCCTCGACTAATGCATGCGGTATATCACCGGCAATATTGACGCCTTCGCCATCGCGCCCAAACATGCTATTGAGTGAGCGCTGCAGTAAGGGATCACGCCGGTACGACGCGGGATCCGGCACACCTTGCTCATCGCACACCACGGCACCGACCAGCCCAACCTTCGGCTCGCTGGCCAACACATCGAGCATGCGCTGCAGGCTGGCTTGATCCAACAGACAATCAGGATTGAGAATCAGCAGCGCCGCACCACGCGCCTGTCGCGCCGCCCGATTGACTGCCGGGCCAAAGCCAAGGTTGGCGCGGTTGTAGATCACCTTGAGCCGCGATTCTTTCTCGTGCTCGTACGCACGCTCGATCGCCTCCGGCACACCATCAGCCGACGCGTTGTCGATCAGCAGAAGCTCCAGTGGCGTGGTGCATGCGAGCACTTGGCGCACGCAGTCGCGCAGGCTGGCACCGCTATCAGCGGACACCACAATCACACTGAGTGGCAATGCAGACGACACGGAGTTGGAGGCGGACATATTCACCGTACAAGTATGCGTGAGACAACGTGGAAGGGCACGCTATCTCTGGAAAGCCCAAGAGCCTGTTCAATATTTCTGCGTGACTCGTAAAGGTTTGCGAACGAAACGTACTCACCCGACTTACTGAGCAATGCTCAGTCTTCGTCGCGCCCCAATACATGAGACAGCGCGATCGGTGCATGGTTTTCACCGCGACTCAACCACGGCTGGCCCGCATACCAGCCAATCAGCTGCCAGCCGCGCAGGCGATATAACCTGTCGCGCTGACAATCCTGCAGTGCAAGGCCGCGCCCTGCCGTTAACACGGCCGCAAACCAGCAACCGTCAGGGCTGAAGCAATAGCGCGGATCGACACCCTCGATTTGCCTGCCGACACCCAGGCGAAACGTATGATTCGCGTAGTGCACCTCATCGCCACGCGGATCAGTCACCTCTTGGTCGACCGCCAGCCATGCAGGAGGCTGCAACTCGATAATCGCTGCCGTTGGCCCAATGGGTGCCAGCGCCAGCTCGCTCCACTCCATAGGCAGTAACGATGAGGGCATAGCGTGCTTTCCTCGATCCAGCCAGGACTCGAGCAGCATCAATAACGAGAAGCCAGCCAGCGCAACGAGCAGCACCAACAACCATGCCAACGGATTGCCAGCCAATGCGCGAAACACGGCGACTAACAGGCCGGGTAGACCCCACCGAAGTGCGCGACGCATCGTTTGCGCGTGTTCGCCCAGCCAGTGAGTCCACACCAGCAGCGCGACGGACAGCGTGAGCAATAGCGGTAAATCCAGCCACCACGGCAACAAGGCCAGCAACAGTGTCCACACGACGGCCAGCAATCCGCCTGGCCATCGCCGTTCAAAGGAGTGCAGCCTTAGCCGCACCACACCCGTGCGTTGTAGAACATGCGCATCCACGGTGAATCTTCGCCCCACTTCTCCGGATGCCAGCTCAGCTGCACATTGCGGAATACACGCTCCGGATGCGGCATCAGGATGCTCACCCGGCCGTCAGCGGCCGTGAAGCCAGCCAATCCACCGGGTGAACCGTTCGGGTTCAACGGGAAGTTCTCAGTCGGCTTGCCGCGATTGTCGACAAAGCGCACCGCACTGCCTGATTTTGCCGGGCTGCATGCTTGCGGGAAGCTCACGCGACCCTCGCCGTGCGCCACTGCCACCGGGATACGCGAGCCGGCCATGCCCTTGAAGAAGATGCTCGGCGTATCGAGCACTTCCAGCGTGGCCAGTCGTGCTTCGTACTGCTCGGACGCGTTGCGCAGGAACTTCGGCCAATGCTGTGCGCCGGGGATGATGTCCTTGAGCTGCGAGAGCATCTGGCAACCGTTGCACACACCCAGCGCGAATTTCGTCGGATCGGCAAAGAACGCAGTGAACTCTGCGCGCAACATCTCGTTGTAAAGGATCGAGGTGGCCCAACCACGGCCGGCACCCAGCACGTCGCCATAGGAGAAGCCGCCGCAAGCAGCGAAGCCGCGAAAGTCCGCAAGCTTGATGCGACCGCTGGCAAGGTCGGACATGTGCACGTCTACTGCCTCGAAGCCGGCACGCGTGAAGGCTGCCGCCATCTCCACTTGGCCGTTGACGCCCTGCTCGCGCAGGATCGCCACGCGAGGCTTGGCGCCACTGGCGATCAACAACGCGGCGACGTTATCGGCCGGATCGAAAGTGAGCTTTGGAGTGATGCCCGGATCAGCATCATCGAGGCGCCATTCGCGCTCAGCATCCGCGCTGAGCGGATTGTCGCGCAGACGCTGCATGGCGTGGCTGGTCTCGTTCCAGGTACTGAACAATTCCGTCCAGTTCCACTTGAACAAAGTGTCGCCATTGAGGAACAGCTTGATGCCAAGCTTTTCTTTTGGACGTCCAATCCGATGACTCATGCCGGCGAGGCCGTGCTTCACCAGCAGTGCTTCGAACGCCTCGCGATTGGCGACAGCCACCTGCAATACCGCGCCCAGCTCTTCGTTGAACAATGCGCGCAGTGCCGCTTCGGCCCACCCATCCAGATGGATTTCCAGTCCGCAGTGACCGGCAAAGGCCATCTCCAGCAGGGTGACAATTGCACCGCCGTCGGAGCGGTCGTGATAAGCCAACGCGAGACCGCTGCGATTGGCTTCCTGCACCAGCTCGAACAATGCCTTCAAGCGCTTCGCATCGTCCAGATCCGGCGGCACACCGCCGCCGCGGTTGAACACCTGCGTCAGCGCAGAGCTACCGAGGCGATCACGACCCGCACCCAGATCGATCAGCCACAAGTCGGAATCGCCACGATCAAGCTTGATCTGCGGGGTGAGCGTGTGGCGCACATCGCTGACTCGGGCAAAACCGGTGATGACCAGCGACACCGGGGCAATCGTACGCTGCGCTTGCTCGCCGTCCTTCCATACCGTCTGCATGGACAACGAGTCCTTGCCGACCGGAATAGAAATATCGAGCGCCGGACATAGATCCATGCCGACCGCTTTCACGGCATCGAACAGTGCGGCGTCTTCACCAGGGTGGTTCACCGCCGCCATCCAGTTCGCGGAAAGGCGGATCTCGCCGAGCTGCTCGATGGGCGCCGCGGCAAGATTGGTAATCGCTTCACCCACCGCCAGACGTGCAGCGGCGGCACTGCTGAGCAGCGCCACCGGCGCGCGCTCAGCCATCGCCATCGCTTCGCCCTTGTAGCTGTCGAAATCGGCGATAGTCACTGCACAGTCGGCCACCGGCACCTGCCACGGACCCACCATCGGATCGCGATGATTGAGGCCGCCAACAGTACGGTCACCGATGGTGATCAGAAAGCTCTTGCTGCCCACGGTGGGCAAGCGCAGTACGCGCGACAGCGCCTCATCCATGCCGATGCCGGAGAGATCCGGTATCAGGTCGACGCGCGGTTTGATCCGCTTGGCATCGCGGTGCATGCGCGGCGGCTTGCCGAACAGCACATCCATCGGCAGATCGATAACGGTAAGGTCGCGACGCGGATCGCGCAGCACCAGCTGACGCTTTTCGGTGGCCGTGCCGACCACGGCATACGGGCAACGCTCGCGTATGCAATAGGCCTCAAACTCGGGCAGGTCAGCCGTAGCGATGGCCAGCACGTAACGCTCTTGCGACTCGTTGCTCCACACCTGCATCGGCGACAGCGAGGGATCATCACAAGGAAGCTTTGACAGATCGATCTCGCCGCCAACACCGGCGTCATTGAGCAATTCGGGGATGGCATTCGAAAGACCACCCGCACCCACGTCGTGGATGCTGACAATCGGATTGCGATCGCCGCGCGACCAGCAGCTGTCGATCACTTGCTGGCAGCGACGCTCCATTTCTGCGTTGTCACGCTGCACGGAAGCAAAATCCAGCTCGGCGCTCGACGCACCAGAAGCCACCGACGAAGCGGCACCGCCGCCAAGACCAATCAGCATCGCCGGGCCACCGAGCACGATCACCGCATGGCCGGGCTGCAGCTCACGCTTCTGCACATGGTCAGCACGAATGTTGGCAAGGCCACCCGCCATCATGATTGGCTTGTCGTAGCCACGACGTACGCCGGCTTCACCGGTTTCGTGCTCGTAACTGCGGAAATAGCCGCCCAGGCACGAACGGCCGAATTCGTTATTGAACGCGGCGGCACCGAGCGGGCCATCGCGCATGATCTCGAATGCACTCGCCATGCGCGGCGGCAACGGGCGCTCGACTTCCCACGGCTGCGGATGGCCGGGAATGCGCAAGTCGGACACCGAGAAACCCGTCAGGCCAGCCTTCGGTTTGGCGCCACGACCGGTGGCACCTTCATCGCGGATCTCGCCGCCGGCACCGGTAGCTGCGCCGGGCCATGGTGCGATCGCGGTGGGGTGATTGTGCGTCTCCACCTTGATCGCGAAGTCGATACGCTCTTCGCGACCCTGCCACACGCCGTCGGCATCGGCGAAGAAACGACGACCCGTCGAACCCTCGATCACCGCTGCGTTGTCCTTGTAGGCAGACAACGTGTGTGCTGGCGAATGAGCATGCGTGTTCTTGATCATGCCGAACAGGCTCTTGTCCTGTTCTTCACCGTCCAGTGTCCAACTCGCGTTGAACACCTTGTGGCGGCAATGCTCGGAGTTGGCCTGCGCGAACATGAAGAGTTCGGCATCCGTCGGATCGCGGCCAAGCTCCGCGTAACAATCGGCGAGGTAATCGACCTCGTCTTCGGCTAGCGCAAGGCCCAACCGCACATTGGCTTCATTCAATGCGGTGCGGGCATCACTGCCCAGTGGGATGTACACCAGATCGCCCGGCGTGCCGGCGAGGAACAGGCCCTGCGCTTGGTCGAGGCTGGTTAGCACCGACTGGGTCATCGCGTCGCATAGCACGGCCATCACCCCCGCATGGGACGGCGCATCGGACGCCGGTAGGCCAACCGCCTGCCAGGCCAGCCCACGCTCTACGCGACGCACGTCAAAACCGGCGCCATGGAGAATATCGGTGGCCTTGCTCGACCACGGTGAAATCGTGCCCAGTCGCGGCACTACCCACAGTGTGGCGGCCTCAGGGGCGGCGTCTTTCGCTTCCAGTACGTCCAGTAGGCGTTTGCGCTGCTCGCCCTCCGGCGCGACAGCAACGTCCAGGAAATAGACGAACCACGAGGCCTGTATCCGTGCACCACGATGCAAGGCATCGAGGCGGGCGTTGAGGCGGTCGAGACGAAATGGCGAGAGGGCGCTCTGCCCGTCGAGTGCGATCATGCGGGGAACGGCGCTTTAGCGGAAAACGCCCATTCTACCCGATGCTGCAATACGGCATAAGCAACCCGTTAAACCGGGATGCCGCCAGGGGGCTGCACGGCATAGCCCGTGCGACCCCATCCAGGGCTGTCCTCAGCTTCCGCTGTGCTTTTTCACGGCTTTGAGCAGGTCTTCCGGCGTCATATAGCCGCCAATCATGGTGCCATCCTCGGCCAAAATGGCCGGCGTACCGCTGATACCCAGCTTCAAGCCCAGGTCGAACTCGTCTTTCACCGGGTTGGCACAGGTAGCAGGCTTCGGCGCCTTGCCTTCCTTCGCATCGGTGAAGGCTATCTTGGGGTCGGCGGCGCACCATACCGACACCATCTCGGTATAGATCGGCGTCGGACGACCGTCATCGCCGGTCACGCCTTGGCGCGGCCATGCCAGATACTCCACCGCGATGCCTTCTTTGTTGATCGCGTCAATGTGCTGGTGCAAGGCACGGCAATAGCCACAATTGACGTCAGTGAACACGGTAACCGTATATTTCGGATTCGGCGGCGCGAACACGATGCGCTGCGCTGCCGGCACCTTGTCGAGCGCAGCCTTACGGAAAGCTGCCCAGCCGGCATCACCCAGGCTCTTCTTGGTAGCCAGATCGACCAGATCGCCGTTCATCATGTACTTGCCATCTGCGCTGACATAAACCAGCTGACCGGAGGCAATCACTTCGTAATAGCCAGGCATGGGCGCCGGGGTGATCATGTCCACCCTCACGCCGGGAGCGAATCCTTCGACCGCCTTGCGCACGATGTCTGCCACGTTGGCAGGGACAGCAGCATCCACAACCGTTTTGTTACCGGCTGTATTACCGCCAGCCACATTGTCGGCCGCGGAGACACCTAGTGCGAATCCACTGACGCACACCGCCAGCAACCATTTCTTCAACATCATCCACCTCGATTGCCGCTAGCCGTGCTAACGGTCTTCCGATTCTCGCATAGCGAGTGTGCAGGGATATGAACTGGCCTTCACAACATTCAACCGCGCGGATGATGCTGCGCGTGTAAACGCTTGAGACCCTCTTTCGCTACCAACGTATAGATCTGAGTCGTACTCAATGCACTGTGACCCAGCAGCATCTGCAACGCGCGTAGGTCAGCACCATGATTGAGCAGATGTGTGGCAAAGGAATGTCGCAACACATGCGGTGAGATGCGTTTTGCGTTGATGCCCATCACCAGGGCGTAGCGCTTCACCAGTGTCCAGAACATCTGCCGCGTCATGCCCTCGCCGCGCTTGCTCAAGAACAGCGCCGCGGGTTGCCTCCCCTTCGCCAGTACCGGACGCGCACCGGCGAGATACGCCTCGATACGTTCCAGCGCCACCTCGCCAACCGGTACCAGCCGATCCTTGCCCCCCTTGCCCGTGACACGTAATACGCCCTGGCGTGGATTCAATGCCGCCAATGGCAACTCCACCAATTCGGACACGCGCAGACCCGAGGCGTACATCAGCTCCAGCATCGCTCGATCTCGCAACCCCAGGGTGGTGGATGTGTCCGGCGCATTGAGCAGCCCCTCGATCTCGCGTTCGGCTAACGCTTTGGGCAGGCTGCGCGGCATGCGCGGGCGCTCAATGAGCAAGGTGGGATCGTCAAAGCCCGGTTCGTTGCGCACGATGAAACCGTAGTAGCGCCGGAACGCCGATTGCCGACGCGCCATTGAGCGCACTGCCACAGGCTGGCTGCCATGAAAAGCCGATAGATCTTCGCGCTGCGCCGTACGCAACGTGCGCCCACGCGCGGCCAGCCAACGTGCCAGTGTTTCCAGGTCACGCCGATAGGCATCCAGCGTGCGATCGGCCAAACCATCTTCCGACCAAACCCGCTCGATGAAGGCGGCGATACTGGCTTGGTCGGCATCGGTAATACTTGTGTTCTCTTCCATGCACGCGATGCTGGCCATTGCGCGCCTACCATGCAAGCGAACCGATGACTGCAACTACCTATTGCCCGCTATGGCGTCGCCTGCTTGCCATGGTCTACGACCTACTTGCCGTGGTGGCGATCGTGATGGTGGTCGGCCTGCTTTGCCAGATGGCTACGCACGGGCAACTGATCGCTACCGGCGCACAAATACACATCGCCTGGTGGTATCAGCCAGTGCAGGGGTTAGTAGTAGCAGCTTATTTCATAACTTCTTGGTTACGTGGCGGACAAACGCTAGGGATGCGCCCCTGGCGCATTCGCATCACAGCGCGCGACGGTGCTCGCCTGACACTGCAACAAGCACTAGTGCGCTTATTGGTTGCCGCAGTACCACTAGTGCTGCTGGAACTGGCACCCTTCGTCGGCCAACATGGTGCATTGTGGGCCGTGATGATCGGCTGGGCGTTATGGTTGTCGCCAGCACTATTCGACCCGCGCCATCGCGCTGTACACGACCTGGCTGCCGGCACTGAGATCCGTAGAATCGATTGAGCGCCACACACTGTATTGGGTCATTACGCAATGTTAAGGACGCCTGGATGGATACTCGTTGAAGATGACTCAACCCTCGCCCGCCCTTGAGCCGCATAGCGACGCCGAGTTAATCCGCGTCAATCGCGATTTCTACGAATCACTATGGGCCAAGGCCTGGCTGGTCGGGCCAGAACGCTTCAATACCTGGCCCCTCATCCAGGAGCTCGCAGCGAATACAACGCATCGTTTGGAGGTAGCGCCGGGCCTACGCCCCCGCCTCCCCCTGTCGGGCACCTGCTTTGTCGATCTCAGCCACGCTGCATTGCAACGCCTGCACGCACAAGGCGCTACCGCGCTGAATGGCCTGATCGGCGCGCTGCCTTTCGCCCCAGCGAGCTTCGACCTTGTTTGTGCCTTCGACATCCTGGAGCACGTCGCCGACGACGAAGCCGCACTGGCCGAGCTCGCGCGCGTTGCCACCCCTAACTCCACGCTATTGCTATCGGTACCGCTGCACCCGGAGGCGTGGACGGCATTCGACGATTTCGTCGGTCACTGCCGCCGCTACGAACCCGCCCATATCGAAGCGAAACTCGCACAGCACGGTTATCACATCGAACGTAGCGCCATCTATGGGATGCAGCCAAAATCCTCACGCCTGCTGGATCTAGGCCAGTGGTACCTCACACACAAACGTGAACGCGCGATGTGGTGGTACAACCGGGTGTTCATGCCGCTCGGCCTGCACTTCCAAAAGCCCTTGCAGTGGCGTGCCGGGCTGGGCGATACGGCGGGTGTCGACGAGGTGCTCCTGGTCTGTCAACGTCGCTAACCAATTAATTGTATTAGTGCTGCATTACTTTGCGGCACCGCAGCACGAGCGCCATAAACGGGCTAAGATGCGCACTTTACGCAGCACGGTCGTACCGACATGCTCTATCAAATCCATGAGTGGCAACGTTCCTTCCTCGGCCCGCTGAGCCATTACGCGGGCGCCGGAGCGAAGATGTTCGGCGATCTGAGCAGCCCATTCGCGCAGCTGCCAGGTGCGCAGCGCATGGCAGCGGGTTACGAGCTGATCCATCGACTGGGCAAGGACTACGAGAAGCCTCAGTTCGATATTCATCAGGCGGTCGCTCACGACCACGATATCGCCATCATCGAACGTGTTGCCCTGGAAAAGCCGTTCTGCCAGCTCAAGCGCTTCAAGCGCTTCAGTGACGACCAGGCCACCATCGAGGCGATGAAGAATGACCCCGTCGTACTGGTGGTAGCACCACTGTCCGGGCATCACGCCACACTGCTGCGCGACACCGTACGCACCCTGCTGCGCGACCATAAGGTCTACATCACCGACTGGATCGATGCACGCATGGTGCCGGCCGAGCTGGGCAACTTCGGCTTGAACGATTACATCGCCTATATCGAAGCCTTCATCCGTCACATTGGCGCTCGCCAGCTGCACGTCGTCTCCGTCTGCCAACCCACCGTGCCCGTACTAGCGGCGGTGTCGCTGATGGCCGCACGCGGCGAAGACACACCGCGCAGCCTGACCATGATGGGCGGCCCGATCGATCCACGACGCAACCCCACCAACGTCAACAACCTTGCCACCAAGCAGCCGCTTTCCTGGTTCAAGGGCAATGTGATCCACACCGTGCCGCCGAATTATCCGGGCCATGGTCGTGAGGTGTATCCCGGCTTTCTGCAGCATGCCGGCTT
Organism: Rhodanobacter sp.; assembly: GCA_049794535.1. Classification (GTDB taxonomy): domain Bacteria; phylum Pseudomonadota; class Gammaproteobacteria; order Xanthomonadales; family Rhodanobacteraceae; genus JBARCX01. Next base: position 32,086 of record JBARCX010000199.1, on the reverse strand, counting down.
TGTCGCGATGAACCCCGGCCGCCACCTCAATTCGCACTGGGACTTCTATCAAGACCTGCTGCGCGGCGATCTGGATGATGCACAGGCACACCGCAAGTTCTACGACGAATACAACGCCGTGCTCGATATGCCGGCCGAGTACTACCTCGACACGATCAGCACGGTGTTCCAGCAGTTCCTGCTACCACGCGGCGAATGGGATGTCGCCGGCGAGCGAGTGAATCCGGCGGCGATCAAACATAGCGCCCTGCTCACCATCGAAGGTGAGCTGGACGATATTTCCGGCCTCGGCCAAACCGAAGCCGCGCACGACCTGTGCACCGGCATTCCGGCCGAACAGCACGCTCACCAGGTGATCAAGGACGCCGGCCATTACGGCATCTTCAGCGGCCGTCGCTGGCGTGAAGTCGTCTATCCGCAAGTGCGTGACTTCATCCGTCGATTCGATCGCGACGAGAGCTGAGGCGCTAGCCACACGCGGCCAGTTATGCGGACGTCGATGTGCATTGCACCGGCGTCGGCACTTGAAGCTGCGCGCAAGCTCTTCACAGCACACACATACAGAGCGCCAGCCTCGCAAGAGGCCGTTCGATATCTTAGTGCGTGCCGCACTGACTCCGATCTCGCCTCACCGACCTCTCGAGCCTGCTCCTGATCGCCAATCCCCACTGGGCTCGCGTGCCAGCAGCGCATAACAGCCTTGATGCTGGAAAAATCAGCTCGGTCATCGTGCCTTTACTTAACGCATTCTTTGAAATTAACGAGGCGAAAGTAAATGCGAATCTTAATGATGGATCGCATAATGGATTACACGGAAGAAAAACATTAGCTCAATGACTTACGTGCGCAAAACCAAGCTTACACAATGCCTAGCAAGCCACAAGCAAGTTATATGCAAGCCACAAGTAAGCTATGCATCTGCATGCAGCAATAACTTTCGCTGATTATGTGCCGAAAGTCATTTGCACAAAAGTTTCATCTTGAGTAAATATAGTTTTAACGCGGATATGGTGTTTTTCAAAAGAGACAACCAATTCGCGAACGGTAGGGGAATACCAGCTCGACCCAATATATTCACTGCCGTTATCAGAACGGCGGATTGGGGTATTTTTGCGTCCAGTTATTGGCTCCCCTTGCAACATCTTTTCGAACAAAGGCCAAGGGGGCCTCCGATGCTCAAGACACCTATTGCTGCAGCCGTCCTGGCTGCTTTGTCGTTTGGCTTCATCGCCAGCACACAAGCCGCTACCGTATTTCCGGATGCATCCATTCAGAGCCCCTCTGACCAGACTTCCTCCAGCCAAGGCCCGGATCAGTCGCAGGACAGCAGCCAAGCCACTAGCTCCGAAGACGCGAAAGCCAAGAAGCTCAGTACCGTTGTCGTCAGCGGCTCGCTGATCAACAACGCGCAAATCCAGACCGCTACGCCTACCTACACGATTACCGCTGCTGACATTAAGGCGCGCGGCTTCAACAGCGTGACTGAAGTACTGCAGAGCGCGGTGCAGGCCACCGGCTCGGTGCAGGGACCGCAGCAGAGTGGCGGCTTCACCCAGGGCGCACAGACGGTCAGCCTTTATGGCCTCAGCCCTGAATTCACCTTGCTGTTGATCGATGGCAAGCCGATCACCAACTTCGGCCAGCTGTACAACGGCCAGAGCAACTTCAACAACATCTCGAACATCCCGGTCTCGCTGATCGATCATATCGACGTGATGCCCGGCGGTGGCTCCTCGATCTACGGCTCCAGCGCGATTGCTGGCGTAGTCAACATCGTCACCAAGCAGCACATGGATGGCGGCGAGGTCTCGGTACGCACGGGTAATTATGACGGCGGTGGCGGTGCAAACCAGCGCATTACCGCAGGTTACGGTCACGACTTCGGCAAGCTCAGCGTGCTGGCCGCCATGGAATTCGACAATTCCTCGCCACTATGGGGTTATCAGCGTTCGCTGACTAACGGCTCCTCTGGCAACCCGAACGGCCTGAATGGCGCCGAATTCGTTACAGGTGTTCTGGATTACGGTACACCCGCTAACTTCAACACCCTACTGCAAGGCAACATCAATCCCACGTCAGCCAATTGCGCCGCTATCGGCGGCCTGTTCAGGGGCAGTACTTACCTCGCTAATGCCACTCCACCGAGCCCGCCAGGTCAGTTCTGCGGCTCGCCCAATGTGGATGGCTACACGACGTTTATCAATCAGTCGCGCAGCTACGATGGCATGCTGAAGCTGAAGTACGACCTGAGCGATAACGTGCGCCTGTACAGCGATGTGCTGCTGGACTGGCAGCAGCAGAAATTCACCTCGGGCTCGGGGTTCAACTTCTGGAACACGGCCGACCAGGGCAGCTTCATCGTGGATTCCAACACCGGCCACGTGGTGACTCCACAACATATTTTCGCACCGGAAGAAATGCCCGGCGGCTATACCAGCCAGCTTGAACGCCAGGATGACCTGATGTATCAGGTCGACTTCGGCGCCAATGGCCAGTTTGGTGGTTCGAACTGGGACTGGGATATCTACTATCTGCGCTCCGGTGATAAAACCACGACCAGCACCCCTTCGCGCATGGCCGCTCCGATGGATGCGTATTTCGTGAACAACGTTCTGGGTGGCAAATCGCTCGGCCAAGATCCGACGACCGGTTACAACATCTACAACGTCAACTACAACGCGCTGTATCAACCGATCTCGCCTGCGGCATTCTCCAGCTTCACGCAGAACATCAGCGGTGTATCGAATACCTGGCTCAATAACACTCGCGCCACCATCAGCAACAACAGCCTGTTCACTTTGCCGGGCGGTGATGCCGGTTTCGCCGGCTTGATCGAAGGCGGTAACGAGGCATGGTATGAGCCCGTCAATCCGTTGCTCAGCAGTGGCCAGGTGTGGCAGCAGACGGCCACCTCCGGCGGCGGCACGCGTGATCATCAGGCATCAGCTGCAGAGTTGAATTTGCCGGTCTTTAAGCAACTCACTTTCGATCTGTCCGGTCGTTATGACCACTACAAGACCGATGGCGGCACCAATCACCGATTCACTTACAAGCTCGGTGTCGAATATCGTCCGTTCGACAACTGGCTGATCCGCGGCAACTACGCTACGGCGTTCCGTGCCCCGGATATGGCCGCACTGTTCCTTGGGCCAAGCGGTTTTTATGAAACGGTTCAGGATCCTTACCAGTGCGCCCTCGCACACAGTAACAATTGCAACGCGCCAGCCTATTCGGTCAACGTCACAGGCAAGACCCTGTCCAATCCCCAATTGCAGCCGACGACAGCCAAGAGCTGGACGGCGGGTACGGTATGGGCCCCGATCGAGAACCTGAGCCTCAGCGTCGATTACCTGCATATCTCGATTGCGAACGAGGTGGTGCAGCAGGACATTCCCACCTTGCTTAAGATCGACTCGCAATGCTTGCTCGGTAGCCTGAGCGCGACTTCAGCGCTATGCCAGCAGACCTTGGGACAAGTTCAGCGCGATTCATCGGGCGCTCTCACGGGCATCCAGACGTACTTCGTGAACCTTGCCAACGAGGAAACCAACTCGATCACCGCGCAGGCCAAGTACACGTTCCCGACAACACGTATCGGTCAGTTCAATGTGCAGCTTGACTACAACGACATGCTGAAGCATGCGTACCAACTGGTTCCGGGCACAACCCCGATCAACCAGTTGACCAACCCGCTCTACAGCCAGGAGTTCAAGAGCATCGTCTCCGGCGCCATCACCTGGTCGTTCCATGACCAATGGAGCAGCACCGTGTTCTGGCACCGCTATGGGCCGTCGCCGAACTACACGGCTTATGAGGAAGGCTACAACATCGCTGGCGCAGGCAAGGTCGGTGCATGGAACACCTTCAACTACAGCCTGACCTACACGCCGGTACCCAACCTCGACCTGTCGCTGCTGGCCGACAACGTGTTCAACAAGATGCCACCGAACGACCCAACCAACACGGCTTATCCGTACTTCAATGTAGGCAACTACAACATCTACGGACGTGAAATCATGCTCCAGGCAACCTTGCGCTTCGGCGGCAAGACCAACTGATAGCAGTCCATAGCAAGACGGTGTTGTAAGACAAAACCGGGCCCATAAGGGCCCGGTTTTTTTTATGGCCTATTGATTTGCGCGCGCCGAAGCGAAGCGTGCATGCCGACGTCGAGCATTGTGCTGTGCGACGTATGGCCCCATGCACTGCTGCGACGAAGATGTTGGCGTCAAACAGCCAGGTCTCACTCGTCCCCTTTCGCAGTGGGCGCACATCCCCAAGAGCAACATTTTGAAGTCATTGAATCGCAATTTAATGCGATATCAGTGCACATACCATTTCCCCATTTGTTTAAATAATTAATTTGCTACAGCCACTTGCGGGAACGAGCCGCAAGATATAGCTATGCCACCAGAGCTTATCTTGCGAATAAGCAATATTTTTCGATTAATACCTCACGAAAGTCATTTGCACAAAAGTTTCATCTTTAGTAAATATAGATTTAATTAAACCTGACGTTTTGAGAAAAAAGTCAGGTCTGCGAGGGCAGGGGAGTACCAAATCGACCTTCCTATCTACCGTCCTGGGCGGTGGATCAGGGGTTTTTGTGCCGAATTCCAGGCTCCCCTTACCAAAATAAGTTGTTAAAACAATTTGCTACGAATCAGGCCGAGGGAGCCTCTCATGCTGAAAAAACCAATCGCCACGGCCGTTCTGGCTGCGCTATCACTCGTATTTGTTGCCAACGTCAATGCCGATACCACTCCGACTGTGTCCAGTCAGGGCTCATCGACACAAGGAACTGCCCCACAGAACCCGTCGCAGGACACCACACAGTCGACAAGTTCTGATCAATCCACCAGCGCAACAGCTGACAAAGCCAAGAAACTCTCAGCGGTCATGGTGACCGGTTCGCTAATTCCGCAGGTGCAGGTTGAAACGAGCAAGCCGGTGATCACGATCACGGCTCAGCAGCTGAAGGATCGCGGCTTTTCCACCGTTGCCGATGCGCTCCAGGCGGGTACATTTGCAACCGGCAGCGTGCAGGGCTCGAATAACTCGGGTGGTTTCACCCAGAGTGCGAAAACACTCAGCTTCTTTGGCCTCGATCCCAGCTACACCAAGTACCTGATCGATGGCCTGCCGATGGGTGATTTCCCTGCGCTATATAACGGCAGCGAAGCGTTCAATAGCCTGACCAGCATTCCGATCGAGATGGTCGATCACATCGATATTCTGCCGGGCGGTCAATCATCGCTTTATGGTTCGGATGCCATCGCGGGCGTTATCAACATCGTGCTGAAGAAAACCATTGATGCTCCTGTCGTCGATGCGCGCTTGGGCTGGCGCACGGGCGGCGGCGGTGCCGATCGGCGCGTCTACGCGGCCGATGGTTTCACCTTCGGCAAGCTCAACGTTATTGCGGGCATCCAGGTCGAGAGTATTGAACCGATCTGGGGCTTTGATCGCAGCTTGACCAGTCACTACTTCACGCAGGGCACCACGCCCGCCACAGCGTCGCGCGACTACCTGGTGCTAAGCGAAACACAATTGGAGAACGCGTACTACAGCCCGAACGTGTTGAATCCGGGTATCGGATGCGGAGCCGTTACTGGTGAGTACAACGGTACCGAGCAGCTTCAGACGCGCGCGAATCACGGCCAATATTGCGGTTCGCAAAACAGTGCGGGTTATGTCACCGAAACCAACAAGGAAAATTCGGCGAACATTTACACTCATGCCACGTATGATCTGAACGAAGATGTGCAGTTTTACGGCAACTTCCTCTACAACTACGATCAACAAAAATACTCGTCAGGATCCCAGTTCCTGTTCTGGGATAGCCCCATTTACTACGATCCTCGCCTCAACGGGGGTGCGGGTGACTACGTGCTTGCGCAGCATGCGTTTAGCCCGGAAGAGGCTGGCGGTTACCAGAACATTATGAATAACAACGTCGAAAACTCGTTCATGCTGGCACTCGGCGTGAAGGGTAGCTTCGGTCAATCGAACTGGGACTATGACCTGACCTTCAACCATTCCGAAGATCACCTACAGGAGCGCACCTTCCAGCGCTGGACCACCCAGATCAATAATTATTTCGACAACATACTTGGTCCGAGCTTGGGACCCGACCCGAATGGTCAAGGCGTTAACACCTACGAGCCGAACTACTCAGCTTTCTACACACCTGTTTCGAATGCAGCGTTCCGCGGATTTACTGGCTACACCGAGACGTACGCCAAGACCTGGGACAACATGCTCCGCGGTCAGGTCACCGATGCGTCACTATTCTCTCTACCCGGTGGCGACGCCGGCATGGCAGCGGTGTTCGAGGGCGGTAACCAAGGCTGGAACTATTCCCCTGACCCACGCACGCTCGACGGCGATACCTACGACTTTACCGACGTATCAGGCGCAGGCCACCGCTCGCGCTATGCAGGCACGCTCGAGTTCAACGCACCTCTGTTCTCGATGCTAACGCTGGACGCGTCCGGCCGTTACGACAGTTATAACGTCGCTAACGGCACCGTGAGCCATCCGACCTACAATCTCGGTTTCGAATTCCGTCCGTTTAGCGACATTCTGTTGCTGCGTGGTTCGTACGGCACGGCTTTCAAGGCTCCGACATTGCCCGATGAGTTTCAGGGTCCGAGCGGCTACTACAGCAGCGTGGTCGATTATTACAACTGCGCAAAGCTCGGCTACACCGGTGGCAATATTGCCAACTGCCCGGGACAGCTGAGCGGCGAACAGTTCTTTGGCCAACAGTCGGGTAACACAAAGCTGCAGCCGATCACCGCCAAGGTGTTTAGCTACGGCTTCGTGATATCACCGTTCGAAGGCTTCAGCTTGAAGTCGGATTTCTACCACTACAACATCGCTAACGAAGTTGAGGTGCAGAGTTCCGACTTCCTCGCCCAGACCGAAGCGAACTGCCGTTTGGGCATCTTCGATATCAACTCGCCGAGCTGCCAGGCCGCATTGGCTCAGGTGATTCGTTCGGGCACTCCGTTGGCGCCAGGCCTGCTGGCCCCGATTACCGAGATCCTCACACCGAAGGTCAACGTAGCGCGTGAGAATCTGAACTCCGTTCTGACCCAGGTGGACTACACCCACGGTATCGGTGACTACGGCACCATCAAGGTGGCGTCGTCCTGGAGTGACATCCTGAAGCACACTCAGCAGCTACTGCCAGGCGATCCCTTCATCAATTTGCTCCGCGAACCGTACTACAGCACGGAGTTCAAGAGCAGGGTCGATGGTTCGGTCGGTTGGCTCTCACCGACGCAAGCTTGGGGTGTGACGGTCTACGGTCTTCGTGATGGCTCTTCGCCGAACTATCTGGCTACCGTCGCCAACAACTACTACGCACCGGGTACGGGCAAGCTGGGCCCGTGGATTCGCTACAACCTTAGCGTCAGCTATAGCCCAATCAAGAACCTGGCGCTCTCGTTGGAAATCAACAACGTCTTCAACAAGATGCCGCCGCTCGACCGTAGTTATCCGGGTACGGAAGGCCAGCCGTTCAACGCGTTGAACTATGACGTCAACGGTCGTGGCTTCTTCCTCGAAGCGACCTACAAGTTCAGCAATACCAAGTAAGCAAGGACTCCGGTAACACAAAAAGCCCCGCCATCTGGCGGGGCTTTTTTATAGTACGCCCGGCAAAGGTACGGGTTAGTCAGGAGTGATGATGTGGCGGGTGACCGAACGCCTGAAGGAAGCCAGAGGCAACCCACACCTACGGTAATGCGGAAGGACGCCGAGGCAACGGCTCCCAATCCGCTGCATACTAAATGGCGCGCACCAAAACAAAACGTGCGCACCCATGTCAGCGCATTACAGCCGGCCCCACCGAACAACTCACCCCTGTACCGCCTAATCCGCAATAGCCGTCTGGATGTTTAGACAGATATTGTTGGTGCTCGTCCTCGGCAAAGTAGAACGGCCCGGCGATCGCGATCTCGGTCGTAATGGGCCCGTAGCCGGCACGATCCAATTCGCCCTGATAGCGTTTTGCCGATGCCTCGGCGATAGACAGTTGCGACACATCCGACACATAAACGACCGAACGGTACTGCGTACCAAGATCGTTACCCTGACGCATGCCCTGAGTAGGATCGTGACTCTCCCAGAACACCTGCAGCAGTTGTTCAAGCGTGACCTGTGTGGGGTCGTAGATCACACGCACCACTTCGGTGTGCCCGGTCTGGCCTGAACAAACTTCGCGATAGGTCGGGTTAGCGGTGTAGCCCCCGGCGTAGCCCACCGCGGTGGTATACACACCGGGCACACTCCAGAATTTACGCTCTGCGCCCCAGAAGCAGCCCATGCCTAACAGCAATACTTCGCTGCCTGGAAATGCTTCAGGCTGTAGTGAGCGACCGTGTATGTGATGGCCGTGCGCAGGAATGATCGACTGCTCACGTCCTGGCAGTGCATCCGAACGATGTGGCATGCGTTGTTTCCAAGCACCGATACCGAGCATGAGCCCCTCCTCCTTCCCGCATCAGTTTGTTCAATAACGCAGCAGAGCATGTAACGGTGCACCGTTGATCCAACGTGTACGCCCCTGCAATGCTGCCAGTTCTATAACCACGCCGGCTCCGACAAGTTCAGCACCCAACTGCTCTACCAGGGTCCGCGCCGCCGCCAGCGTACCGCCGGTAGCCAATACGTCGTCAATGATGATGGTTCTTTCGCCAGGACGCAGCGCATCGTTACGCGCCTCCAGCCGATCACTGCCATATTCCAACTGGTAATCCACCGCCACTAACGGCGGCGGCAACTTGCCTGGCTTGCGCAGTGGTACGAAACCAGCGCCTAGCTTGCTGGCCAGTGCGGCACCAAAAATAAATCCGCGGGATTCGATCCCACATATGGCCTGCACACTCTGCCCCTGCCAAGGCTCGGCCAACGCATCGATGCAGCGCGCAAAGCCGCGGGCATCTGCCAGCAATGGGGTGATATCGCGGAACATCACGCCAGGCTTGGGGAAGTCTGGCACTGCGCGGATTAGCGCTTCGATCGTTTTCATCCTATCTCCATCACTCAGCACGCCGGTTTGGCCGCAATGCACCGAGCAGGATACCGGCGAGCGCCAGCATGAGGCCGATCCAGTCGCCCATTACCGTGGGACGGTGGAACAACAGCACATCCAACACAAACGCTAGCGCCGGCTGCAATAACAACAGCAAGCCCACCAGCGATGCCGGCAATTGCGGCATCGCTCGCACCATCAACAACCAGGCCAACACTTGGCCAAAGAAACCTAATGCAATTAGCGCACTCCAGCTGCGCACGCCCTGCACCAGAAAGGCATCACCCTCGCCCCAGCCCCATAACCCCAGTAGCAGTGCGCTGAGTACGCTCATCAAACCAAGGAACTGTGCCGCGGACAATCGCGAATGCCCTGACAACGCATGCCGAAAACTGAGCAGGTACACCGTATAGGCCAAGCCACTGCCGAGACCGAGCCACACACCCAAGCGGTGCTGCTCATCGAACAACGACCAATGCGCGCCCACAAGCAGCCACAGCCCAACCAGCGCTACCAACATGCCCGGCACAAACCAGCGCCCGAGCTTTTCGCGATAGAACACTAGGCCGACCAGCGCTAACAGGAACACCTGGAAATTCGTGAGCAGCGTCGCCACGCCTGGCCCCACCCAGAGAATGCTGCGATGCCACTGGATCAGATCCGCGGAAAAACCCAGTGCGGGCACCGAGGCCAGCCACACATCGCGCCAACCGATGCGCTGCCATTGCCCACGCAGCGCAATCCAGGTGAGCAGCATTACTCCGCCAAACAGCATGCGATAGAACGCAGATACGGTGGGTGCCGTCTGCGCCAACACCACAAAGATGCTGGTCGTCGACAGCAGCATGGCGCCCGCCGCCATGCGTGTGACTGCGCTGCGTTGGGATAGACGATGAGGACCGGTCAGATCGGAACCGGCGCGCGTCGGCGCGTCAGTGGGGTCGATGGCCATGGTCTCGACTCAACAGGGTTCGGGCAGCGGCAAGCCGGGTTCGTCGCCGGTATCGTCGATTGCCTGTCGCGCCTCGATTAGCACGGACTCGACTTCGCGCACTATGCGCTCAGCGACGCCCATGCTCGACTCGGGCACTAATACCGCCACGTAATCCCGCGCTGGTAGCTGCCCTACCGCACCCGTGAGGTACTCGCCAGCAATGTAGGCGGGGATGTCCTCACGCTCCAAGGCATCCTTCACCAGATGGGCGTCGATCAGATTTTCGGCTCGGTAGACGATGCGCATAACTGCACGCTACTGCTGCGGGACAGGTCCGGCAAGCAAAATCCCACTTCACCAGAACGCGCGAATGCCCGCCACGCCCTGCCCGCCGGCCTGTTGCACTTCAGCGAGTTGCATCGGCGAAACACCACCCAATGCGTACACCGGAAGCGCCGCGGCCTCAGTCATGATACGGAATGACGGCCAACCCAACGGCGACGCGTCCGGGTGGCTGCCGGTAACCGCCAAGGGCGACAAGGTAGCGAAGTCAGCCCCCAGGCGTACTGCCTGCATCAATTGCTCGGCATCGTGACAGCTGGCTCCCACCGGTTGTTGCCACGGCAATGGCCGTTCGGTGAGCTGTGCCAGTTGCGCGGATTTGAGATGCACGCCGACACCCACTCCCAGCTGGCGCGCGCCTTCAATATCCGCATTGAGAAGCAGCTGCGCATCATGGGCGAACGCCAGCGGCTGCAGACGTCCGGCCAGCTCACGCACTAACGCCTGAGGCCATTGCGGCAGACGTAGTTGTAGCAGGCGCTCACCGCGCGTGATCGCATCACGCACGCGCGCAAACCACGTTTCGAAATCCGCTGGCAGCACGGTATCCGGAGTGATCGGATAGCGTGCCGGCAAGCGCATGACCTGCAGAATCGGGCGATCGGCAGGCGCTAGCGTCGCCGGATCCACATGGATGGGCGCGCACCACTGCAACGCTTGGCCTTCGAGTGAAGCCGGTGTGCCGTGCCATTGGGTGATCTGCCAGGCATCCAGCAACAGGCTGCGCTCGCCGTACTGCCAGGGCACGCGGATCAACGGCGTGCCCGGCTCCACATCGATGCCCAGTTCCTCGCGCAATTCACGCGCAAGCCCGACCGTAGGCGTTTCATCGGGCTCGAGTTTGCCGCCGGGGAATTCCCACAGCCCAGCCAAGTGCTTGCCTGGTGGACGCTGTGCCAACAGCACACGACCCGCGACATCGCGCAATACGCCGGCCACCACATGCAGCGGTGCGCCAGCGTGATCGCTCATGGCGCTGCTGGTCACTCAGTTGCTGCGAATGTATTCGACCATGTCGAAGTCGTGAGCGTGCTCGGCATCTTTCTTGTGATGCTTGCGCGATACCTCGGTCCAGTCGCTGAAATGCACCCCGGGGAAAAATGCATCGGCGCCCTCGGTCGCGGTGCTGACCCAGGTCAGATACAAACGACGGGCTACCGGCAGCACATCGTGGAACACCTGCCCACCACCAATCACCATCAGCCCAGTATCGCCGCAGCGTGCCTGTGCCTCCTCGATGGTACGAACCGTGATCTGGCCGGGAAACGGCGCCTCATGCCTGCGCGACAGCACCAGATTGGTACGGTCCGGCAACGCGCGACCGATCGACACAGCGGTGTTGTAACCCATCAACACATATTTACCGACGGTGAGCTGCTTGAACCAGCGTAGATCGTCGGGCAAGTGCCAGGGCAACTGCCCCTTGCGGCCGATGGCGAAATTCTCATCCAGCGCAGCAATCAACGAAATAGCCATCGGAACTCCATGGGATGCTAAAAAGTGAAACGGCACATACGGCCGGGATATGAAGCCATCAATCTGACCGCCCATTGTAGCGACTCCAAGGAAGCCAGCGAACATGATGATCGTAATGAGCTTTGCCGTTGCAGCAGCACTGGCTGCTAGCCCTGTAACAAACGCGCCAACTACGGCACAGGTGCTGCCGACCCGGTTTGAGGCGGGGCATTTTTACGCCGTACCGGAAACAACAGATGGCAACATCCTGCGACTTCTCGTGGATACAGGCGGCGGTGGGGACGGCGGTATGTATTGGGTAAGCGGCACGTTGGCGCAACAACTGCACCTGAAAACCAGCACCTGCAAAATGGATGGCAACGACATGCCCGTAGGCAGCCTACCCAAATACAAACCCGGCAAGGGACTGCCAGCCCCCTTACCAGGACCATGCGGCGAGGCGCTACTGATCAACAGCAAAGCCGTCGGCAATACGGGGCAGCTTGGCGCCGACTACCTGTCTGGACGCGTATGGACCTTCAATTACCCAGGCCAGCAACTCGTGCTGGAAGCCGCATCCTGGCACGCCGACCCGGCCGCACACTCCTCCACACTCGGTTTTCCGCGTAACAAGCAAGGACAACTGGAAGGCGCTTTCCCGCGCATTACTATCCGCGTGGACGGCCAAGCGCTGGATATGTTGCTAGATACAGGAGCTACTGCTCATCCGACTATCGCGGGCGCAAAAGCCTCCGGCACACCAACCGTCGCTGGCACTGGCGCGACCAGTTACATCACCACCAGCGTATTGGAGCGCTGGCACAAGGCTCATCCCGACTGGCGTGTCGTCGAGCAAGGCGACGATATAGCTGCGCCGCGATTCATGGCACGACTGATCGAGGTTCCAAAGGTAGAGATCGCCGGCTGGTCAGTCGGCCCCGTTTGGTTCACCGAACGACCTGATCCCAACTTCCACGATTTCATGTCCAGCATGATGGACAAGCGCGTGGAAGGCGCCGTAGGCGCCAACGTGTTCGACCACTTTGTGATGACGCTCGACTACCCGCACAGCACCGCCTATTTCAGCTGCGTGCGCGGTTGCGTTGCAGCTACACCGCCACCGGCGCCTTGATCGACGGATGCGGCGCGTAGTCGACGATAGCGATGTCGTCGAAGCGGAAATCTTCCAACGCATGCACGTTGGGATTCAACGTGAGTCGCGGCATCGGCCGCGGCTCACGCGTCAATTGCAGGCGTGCCTGTTCAACGTGGTTGTTGTACAGATGTGCGTCACCCAGCGTATGCACGAAATCGCCCACGCCCAGCCCGCACACCTGCGCCACCATATGAGTGAGCAGTGCGTAGCTGGCGATGTTGAATGGCACGCCGAGAAAGATATCGCCGGAGCGCTGGTACAGCTGGCAGCTGAGCTTGCCGTCCGCTACATAGAACTGGAACAGCGAGTGGCAGGGCATCAGCGCCATCTTCGATAGCTCGCCCACGTTCCATGCGCTGACAATCAGTCTGCGTGAATCGGGGTTGCGCTTGATCTCATCCACCACCCAGCGAATCTGGTCGACCGTGCCGCCATCCGCCGTAGGCCATGCACGCCACTGCTCACCGTAGACCGGGCCCAAGTCGCCATTCGGATCGGCCCATTCGTCCCAGATGCGAACACCATGTTCCTTGAGATAAGCGATATTGGTGTCGCCCTGCAGGAACCAGATCAGCTCATGCACGATCGACTTCACATGCAGCTTCTTGGTGGTGACTAGCGGGAAGCCTTCGTTGAGATCGAAACGCATCTGCCAACCAAACACGCTACGTGTGCCGGTGCCGGTGCGATCGGTTTTTTCGGTGCCGTGATCCAGCACATGGCGAAGTAGGTTGAGGTAAGCGCGCATGGCCCAAGTTTAACCGAGCCTCTGGAGCGCTGCTGCATATGACAGCGCCCCTGACTGGGCGTCACCAACCTTATTTTGCGACGACCTCAGCCAACGGCAGCGTCGGCGAGCGCCGCGATAGCCACAGCAAGAGCAGCCCCACCGCAATCAATGGCAACGACTGGATCTGGCCCATCGTCAGCCAGCCCCAGGCGAGATAGCCCAGTTGCGGATCCGGCACGCGCACGAACTCCACCGCAAAGCGGAAGCAGCCATACATCAGCCCGAACAGGCCGGAGACCAGATAACGCGGACGCGGTTTCATCGAGACCAGCCACAGCACGACGAACATCACTACACCCTCCAGCAACATCTCGTAGAGCTGCGAGGGATGCCGCGGCAGACCGCCGTAGCGTTGCATGAGTTCGGTTAACCCGGGGTTGCCCGCCGCCAGCTGCATGTCCTCATCGCGGGCATTGGGAAAGAGCATGGCCCACGGCACCAAGCCGGGCTTGCCCCACAGCTCGCCATTGATGAAGTTGCCGAGCCGGCCCAGGCCTAACCCGATGGGTACCAGTGGCGCGATGAAATCCACCGTGTCGAAGAAATGCAGTTTGTTTCGGCGCGACCACCACAGCCCGGCCGCCAACACACCGAGCAAGCCACCGTGGAAGCTCATACCGCCATCCCACACCCGGAACAGCGCCAGCGGCTCGTTCCAGATCCAACGAGGGCCGCCGGCGTAGTAGAACAACATGTACCACACGCGTCCGCCGACGATCACACCCATCATGCCGTAGAAGAACAGGTCGCTCAGCGTCTCGCGGCCCACCGGCAACCGCCCGCGCCGACGACGGTATTCGCCGAGCACGATGACAGCGAAGAACCCCAGCAGGTACATCAGCCCGTACCAGTGCACCTGGACAGGCCCGAGGCCAAAGGCCACCGGGTTGAAATGGACGACGTAAGGTTGCGACATGAACTGACCGTGCAAGGTAAAGAAGGCAGTTTAGCGGGACGCTCGTCGCACGTCGCCAGAGCCTGCCGTAAGAACCTGACTTCGCTACGCTCACCCACGGCTGGCCTTTCATTGGTCGGGGAGTCGATTGCCAAGGAACGGCCACGTTTCAACGTGATTAGGGGAAATCGATGTCCATCCGAACGATGCGTGCCGCATTGGCCGCTTTGTGCACGCTGTTGCCTGTTGCCGCCATAGCGGCAGATTTGATACCTGTCGAAGACTTCGCACGCCACACCAGCCTCTCCATGCCACGGCTCTCGCCGGACGGCCAGTACATAGCGCTCGCCATGGCTGATGGTGACCACCATGCGCTGGTGATTTATCGCACCGCCGAGATGAGTAAACCGAGCGCCATGCTGCGCATGCCCAAGTTTGAGCTGCCGGCTGGTATTGAATGGGTTAGTTCCACTCGCCTGGTTATCGAAGTGGGCAAGGAGTATGGATCGGTGGACAAGCCCACCTACACCGGTGAACTGATCGCTACCGATGTGGATCGGTAAACATCAGGACTATCTGTTCGGCAGTAAGGACCTTGGATCACGCTCAGACACACGTGCCTCCGATGAAGGCTGGGGTTCGGTAGATACTCGCCTCGTGCCCGCCAACAATCATTTCTTTATGAGCGCACTGCTCTGGAGTGATGTTGACGAGGACCGGGAGCACAGCTGGCTGTACGACGTAGATGCGGTCAAAAACACACGCCATCTGATCGGCGACATTGGCGTAAGCCACATGGACTTCATCGTCGATGCCAACAGCCAGGTTCGCATCGCTTACGGCAACAATTCAGATTTCGAGCATGTGGTCTACCTGCGCCAGAACAACGCATGGGCGTTACTAGGCAAGGATCAAACAGGTGTTGCGCTTGAGCCGATCATGTTCGCGCCAGATCATCAGCACATCTACGCCGATTACAGTGCCAATGGCGGCCCGAGCTCGCTGGTGATTCAAGATCCAGCTGGCGGTAACCGGCGCGTTCTGGCCACGGACGACTTTGCCAGCATCAGCTCCATCCAATGGACGGCATATCCCTACCAACCCTTCGCTGCCATGACCGACAGCGGGATTCCAAAGCCCATCTACATCGATGCCAACCTGCCTGCTGCCAAGCTGCATATGGCGCTCAGCCTGAAATTCCCCGGCAGCTTCGTGAACTTCATCGACTACAGCGAGGATGGCAGCCAACTGTTATTCGGCGTGAGCAGTGATCGTGATCCGGGCACGTACTATCTGATCGACACCCAGCATTACAAAGTGCGCAAGCTATTTGCTGCCACGCCGTGGATCGATCCGACCAAGATGGCCGAACGCCGCCCACTGCGTTTCACCGCCAGCGACGGCACCGAATTGGAAGCCATTCTGACCATTCCCCCTGGCGTGTCACCCAACAACCTACCGATGGTGCTATTGCCGCACGGCGGCCCGCACGGAGTCAGCGACGATTGGTTCTTCGACGAGGACGCGCAGTTCCTCGCCAGCCGCGGCTACTTAGTGCTGCAAGTGAACTATCGCGGCTCCAGCGGCCGTGGCCACAACTTCCAATCAGCCGGCTATCTGCAGTGGGGCAAACGTATCCAGCAGGATCTCATCGACGGCGTAAAGTGGGCCGAAACACAGCACTATGCTGATCCCAAGCGTGTTTGCGTCTACGGCGCCAGCTTTGGCGGCTATTCCGCCTTGATGAGCGCCATTCGCGCACCCGACCTATTCAAGTGCGCGGTTGGCTATGCCGGCATCTACGACCTAGCCATGATGTACAAAAAAGGCGACGTCCGCGACGACAAGAGCGGCCGCAGCTATCTCCAGACAGTGATCGGCACAAACGACGCCGACCTCACCGCCAACTCACCCGACAAGCTAGCCGACAAAATCGATGTGCCGGTGCTGTTGGTGCATGGCGAGGACGATCAGCGTGCGCCGTTCGCCCAGGCTAAAGCGATGCGTGCCGCCCTGGATGCAGCGCATAAGCCCTACGAATGGCTGACCAAGCCCGGCGAGGGTCACGGTTTCTACAAGGAAGAGAACAACGTGGACTTCCTCAACCATCTGCAGGCATTCCTGGAGAAGTACATCGGAGCGGGTAGCCGCCCGGTGTCGTAAAAGCCTGCCCACGGCAGTCAAATTCGCAAAAAGGCGCCATTGCATGGCGCCTTTTTCTTTCTGCGATATCACATTTAACTCATAAGTAACATGTACTTAAAATTTGCTGCGGCGCACCTTGAAAGTTCAATACGCAAATACATGCGTTTAGCGTAGGTTGCTTTTTCGTAGGTTCTTGCCTTAACTTCGTAATCACATCGTCACGTCCCCCAAGTCCGGCGATGCCCACGAGCGCAAACCCATCCCCCAGGGCGGGCGCACCAATTCAAGACGTCCAACGTGCAGCCAAGGCTGACGCGGGCCATTTTGTTCGGAGTTATTCAAACAATGAAGCAAAAGACTTTGCTGGCTACCGCCATCACAGCTGCGCTCATGCTGCAGGCATGGGCCGTTTCCGCGCAGGACGCACCCTCGGCACCTGCCGCAACCCAAAGCAGCGATAGCGGGAGCACGCCAGCTCAGCCGAAAAAGCTCGAAACCATTACCGTGACCGGCTCACGCATTCGTAGCGTGGATGTGGAGACCTCGCAGCCGGTCTTCACCATGGACCGCAAAGCCATCCAGGCCACCGGCCTGACCAATGTCAGCGATATTCTTCAGCGGATGGTTTCCAGCGGCACGCCGGACATCACCCCGCAGGACACGCTGTCGTCAGGTTCCGCTGTAGGCGGCACCTACACCAGCCTGCGCTACCTCGGTTCGACGCGCACCCTGGTGCTGGTCAACGGCCGCCGCTGGAGCACCGATATCGACGGCCTGACCGACTTGTCGACCATTCCGACCGCGATCATCGATCACATCGATATCCTGAAGGACGGCGCGTCCTCGATCTATGGCTCCGATGCGATCGGCGGTGTCGTCAACATCGTTACCCGCAGCAATTACAACGGTGCCGAGGCCAATGTTTACTACGGCCAGAACCAGTTGGGCGACGGTCAGCAACAGAACTACGACGTGACGTTTGGCACCAGCTCCGAGAAGTCGAACACCGTCTTCTCCGCCAGCTACCAGAACACCGATGCGGTGTGGGATAAAAAGCGCGCACTAACCCGCTATGGCAATGGTCCGCGCCATCCTGACGCTGGACTGGGCATGGGTCCATGGGGCCAAGTCTACGATCCGACCTCGGGCGACGGCTATGTGATCAATCACAACGGTCCGGTTGGCAACACCGCCGACCTGAGCAACTATCATCTGTACGACCCGAACAGCAGCGCCGACAAATACAACACGGCGCAGGACATGACCTTCCGCGCACCTACGCGCCTGAAGAATCTGTTCGTGCAGGAGCGTTACCAGCTCACTGACAACGTCACCCTGCGCGCCACCGGCAGCTATAGCGAGCGCACCTCTTCCTCGCAGTTGGCTGGCTATCCGTTCAGCAGCACGGGCAATCAACCGACGCCAATTTCCGGCGACAACGCCTACAACCCCTTCCCGGGTGAGGATGTCGATTTCACGCGCCGTACGGTCGAAATGCCGCGTGTCACCCGCAGTTCCTCCAAGATGTCGCACTTCGACGTCGGCGCCGACGGCTTCTTCAACATCGGTGATCGTGAGTGGAACTGGGACGCGACCTACAGCTACTCCAAGAGCGACGTCAACCAGCGCACTACCGGCAACCTCAATCTGCTGAATGTGGCGAAGGCACTGGGCCCAACCGAGACCATCAATGGCCAGGTAGTTTGCGCAAACGCTAACGACCGCACTCATGGCTGCGTGCCGTGGAACGTCCTGGCTGGCCCCGGTGGTACACCGCAGTCGGTGTTGAACTACATCGGTGCGCAGGAGCAGTCGAACGCGCAGAACACTACCAAGGACTTCACCGCCAACCTCACTGGCGGCATATTCGATCTGCCCGCCGGCACCGTGAACCTCGCCGTTGGTGTCGAGCATCGTCGTCTTGCGGGCTCGTTCACTCCGGACCAGTTCGCTTCGTCGGGTTACTCCACCGACCTGGCCAGCCAGCCGACCAATGGCAAGTACACCACCAACGAAGTCTATGCTGAGCTCGACGTACCGATTCTTCAGGGCATGCCAGGTGCGCAGGAGCTGGGCCTCAATATCGCCAGCCGCTACTCGCACTACAGCAACTTCGGCAGCACCACCAACAACAAGTACAGTCTCCGCTGGAAGCCGATCGAAGACCTGCTGGTTCGCGGAACCTATGCCCAAGGCTTCCGCGCGCCGACGCTGGCTGACATGTACGGCGGCACCGGTCAGAGCTTCGAGACCTTCCTCGATCCGTGCGACAGCGTGTATGGCGCATCGGTCAGCAACCCGAGCGTGGCAGCCTCGTGCCGTGCGGCTGGTGTGCCTGCTGGCTACAAGCAGGTCGACCAGTCGGGCGCTGCGATCCCCGGCGTAGGTGGCGGCCAGAATCCAACGCCGTTCGCTTCGGGTTCCAATCCGAAGTTGAAGCCGGAGACCTCGACCACCCGCACGCTGGGCCTGGTCTACAGCCCGCACTTCGTGCCGGGCCTGGACCTCTCGCTCGACTACTACAACATCACCATCAAGAACACGATCCAAGCGGTCAACGCGTCCAACATCCTGAACTACTGCTATGTGCAGAACGATCCGACCTTCTGCGGTCAGTTCACGCGTAATGCATCCGGCACGATCACGCAGCTCAGCGAGTATCCGGTCAACCTCGGTAGTCTCAAGACCCAAGGCTACGACTTCAGTGCGCACTACCGTTTGCCGCAGCTGCCCTACGGTCAGTTCGTGGTAGGCCTGGATAGCACGTACTTGGCCAAGTACGACGTGAACAACGGCCCGGGCCAGCCGACCCAAGGTCAAGCCGGCATGGTCGAGCAGGCCTCCACCCAGGGCCTGTTCCGCATGCGCACCAACGTCTCGCTGGATTGGAGCTACGGTGACTTCGGTGCCACCTGGACCATGCGCTACTTCTCCGGTCTGCGCGACTCTTGCTGGAGTGCCACCGTGGAATGTAACGAGCCGAACTACACCAACCCGTGGATCGGTATCACCGGCGCAAGCAGCAAGGGCTCAACGACGTTCAACGACGCCCAGTTCCGTTACAAACTGCCATGGAACGCGACGGTCAGCGTTGGCGTGAACAACATCTTCAACAAGAAGGGTCCGTACTACTACAGCGTCACCGCCGCCGGTTCGGGCAGCCCGCCGTACCTGCCGCTGTTCGACATCGATCGTTACTTCTACATGTCGTACAACCAGAAGTTCTAAGCTCAGCCGAGCCGGACTTTCTGACAGGCGGGCCCTTCGGGGCCCGCCTTTTATTTTGCCGATATCGAATGGTGACGCTGGATCACTCCATGATCCCGAATAACCGATGCACGACGCACACGCGTGCAGCCACAAGCGCGCAAGCCCAACGCCGACCATTGAGCGGATAGGTTTATGACTTCGGAGAAAACCCTCATCGCAACTGCGACACGAGGGCGAGTGATCGACTACTCAACGGAACACGATGCTCGCGATCGCGCCGTTGGTATCACTACGCGGACGCATCGAAACATCCCAGCCGTACAAGTCACACAACCGACGC
The DNA here is from genome assembly GCA_049794535.1 of Rhodanobacter sp. Classification (GTDB taxonomy): domain Bacteria; phylum Pseudomonadota; class Gammaproteobacteria; order Xanthomonadales; family Rhodanobacteraceae; genus JBARCX01. Next base: position 11,776 of record JBARCX010000199.1, on the reverse strand, counting down.
ACGATCGCCAGACCCAGGCCGGCACCACTGCCACCCGCACCTTCGCCTCGCACGCCACGCTGGAATAGACGCTCGGCATCTTCCGGCTTGATACCAGGACCGGTGTCGATCACCTCGATGCGACCCTGCCCGACTTCCACACGCACCTCGCCCTGCATGGTGTATTTAATCGCGTTGCCGATCAGGTTGGTGAGCGCGACGGAGAGCACCGAGGCCGGTGCGTTGACGGTGATCAACTCCTTCACCGCCAGATCAATCGTGATCGGTTTATCGCGCATCTGTGGACGCTGACTTTCGATCACATCAGCGGCGACCTTCGCCACGTCGGTGGTCTCGCCACGCGTCGGACCACGACGCTCGGCACGCGACAACAGCAGCAACGCCTCGATCATTTCGGTGGCTTGGCGCGACGCACGCTCGATACGCTTCAGCCGCTCACGCAACTTGTCCGTGAGATCCGGCGAGCCTTGCAGCAATTCGGTAGTGCTGGCGATCACCGCTAGCGGCGTGCGCAGCTCGTGACTAACGTCAGAATTGAACTCCCGATCACGCTCCACCATTGCAGTAAGACGCGAGGAATACTCATCCAATGCCAACGCCAATTCACCCACCTCGTCGTCAGCAAAATGCACAGCCAGCGGCTCAGCTTTACCGGCTTTGCGAAAATCGCGCAGCCGTCGTGCCAATTCACTGACTGGCTTGAGTACTTTTCGCGAGAGCCATAAACCAATCGCTAGCGATAACAAGCTGAATAACACGACCGCTGCAACCAGCCCGGTGATCAACTGGCGCTTACCTAGATCATCGCGACTGACGTCATAAGTCAGGAACACGATCACTCCGTCTTTCCGGCTGACCGCGAGCTTGTAATGGCGAGCTAAACCATCATCAGCCGTACCTTGACGATCATAGACACCGGTCGAAAGGCTCTGCCATGCGATCGGCGCTTTATAAAGCGTACGGTCGCGGAATGCCCATGCCTGCACGAGCCCCAGGTAAGGCTTGCCGGGCGAATCGATGATCTGTTGTGCGTAGCTGTCCGCGTCCTGCTGCAAAGAGGACACGACAAGTTGATTTTCGACCTTGGCGCGCACGTACATCGTCGCCGTCGCAAACAGCGCACTCAGTCCGAAACCGAACAGCGCGAACGAGACAATCAGGCGGAAACGAAGCTTACGCCTGGATTGCATCCGGATCGACCATGCGGTAACCAATGCCGTGCCGCGTGTGGATCAGCGGCTTTTCGAACGGCTTGTCGATAGCTGCACGCAGACCGTGAATGTGCACGCGCAGCGAATCGCTGTCAGGCAACTCCTCACCCCACACCTTCTGCTCCAGATCCTGTCGCGTGACCACCGACGGGCTGGCCTCCATCAAGGCCTGCAGCAGCTTGAGCCCGATCGGGTTGAGCTGGATCGACTTGCCCTCACGGTTCACCGTGAGCGTGTCGAGGTTGTAGGTGAGGTCGGCCACTTTCAGCACTCGGCTTTGCGGGCCCTTGCCGCGACGTGCCAGCACTTCCAAACGCGCTGCCAACTCCTGCAAGGCAAACGGCTTGGTCATGTAGTCGTCGGCACCGGATTCGAAGCCGGTCAGCTTCTGCTCCAAGGCGTCGCGCGCGGTAAGCATCAGCACCGGCGTTTGCTTGTGCGCCTCATGCCGCAGCTTGCGCGCTACGTCCAAACCATCCATGCCAGGCAAGGTCAAGTCGAGCACGATCACATCAAAATCGTGCACCACTGCCAAATGCAGGCCAGTGACCCCATCGCCGGCGAAATCCACCACGTGGCCACGATCTTCCAGATAGTCGCCGATGTTGGTCGCGATATCGCTGTTGTCTTCAATCACCAGAACGCGCATGCGTTTCTCCGCTACGCATGCCGGCGCATGGCCGGCGGAAGCTCAAGCTTAACGACTGAGCATGGCAAATGTTAAGTGGAATTCTGAACGTGTATGAGAGGCCTTTTTTGAGCCGCCCAAGAAAAAGCCCGGACAGTCGACTCGCCGTCGCCAGCCCGGGCTGAAGCTACTGCCCCGATACCGTCGTCTGCTGTCACCGGACCTTGCGGTTGAAGTGCCGAGCAAAAAACAGTGGGACCTTTATAGGGCCGCCGTGGTTACGCCGTAGTTAACCCGTACCCACGCTAGGGTTAATCACTACACCCGCGGATTGGCAGCGTTCACTTTAGTAACCTGCCGCTCCAAATGCTGAATGATGCAGCCGGAAACATTGACGCCCGTGGCGGCCTCAATACCCTCCAGCCCGGGCGAAGCATTCACCTCGAGCACGAGCGGACCGCGGTTGGAACGCAGTAGATCCACACCGGCAATACCAAGCCCCAACGCGCCGGCAGCGCGCACCGCGATGCGCTTCTCCGCCGCGCTCAGCACGGCTGCCGAAGCCGTGCCACCGCGATGTAGGTTGGCGCGAAACTCCCCAGGACTAGCCTCGCGCTGCATGGCCGCAACCACCTTGCCGCCCACCACGAAGCAGCGCAGGTCGCAGCCCTTGGATTCGGCGATGAACTCCTGCACCAGGAAATTCGCGTACAGGCCACGGAATGCCTCGACCACGCTCTGCGAAGCGCTGCGCTTCTCGGCGAGAACCACGCCGGTGCCCTGGCTGCCTTCGTTGAGCTTGATCACGTGTGGCGGGTCGCCGAGCATAGTCAGCACATCGGCGGTGTCGTCCGGGTTGTCACCGAATACGGTCACCGGCATGTCCAGCCCCTGCGCGGAGAGGATCTGCAAGCAACGCAGCTTGTCGCGCGCACGCAGTACCGCGTCGGAGGGATTAGGCGTGTACACGCCCATCATCTCCAACTGGCGCAATACCGCCGTACCGTAGAACGTACTTTGCGTACCGATACGCGGGATCACCGCGTCGATATCGCGCAATGCCTTGCCCTTGTAACGGATTTCCACTTCGCCCGGTGCAATGCGCACATAGCAGCGCAGCGGATCGAGCACACGCACCACATGGCCGCGCTCACGCGCCACTTCGACCAGCCGCTGGGTCGAATACAACCGCGTGTTGCGCGACAGGATGGCTATTTTCATGGAACGTCCGGAGTCGCAGCCACGAGTCGTGGCTGGGTATAAGAAAGTGCCGGGTCGACCCGAATACGCCCGATCAGCGCGGTACGGCCCAGCAACATGGGAAACAGCATATGCCGGCGATCGGTCAGACTGATCTCGGCGACAAAACATTGCCCGGCCAGCAACACCTCGCTGCGGATGAACCAACGCTCGCTACGCCGGCCACCCGTATCCACCACCACGCGCTGATCCAGCGCGGGGGCCTCACATTGCACGCTGTGCTGCACGCGACGGCTGAGGCCGATGCTGAAACGCAGCCAGGTAGCATTGTCACGCACAAAAGTTTCAAGCGTGTCGACGTGCAGCGCACTGGAACGTGCGCCGGTATCGAGCTTGACCTTGAGCTGGTTGATGCCGAGCTGCGGCAACGCTGCCCGCTCCCGCCAACCGAGGGTAATCACGTCTGCAGTCATCAGCACACGCTAATCGGAGTAGAGGGAGCTCGAACGGGGATCGAGGGACTGGGTCGGCTGAAGTGAACCGTCCAAACCGCCACCACAAACCACTGATGCATTTAGCATTCGCGGCAACGGGAGAGGATGAAACGATATCTTCATCGATAACTGGAACATCGCTAGCGTAGTGGCGTGGGCAGTTGAACTCAACAAGCAGCCAAACTCCCCGCCCCGGCTGCTTTAGCGACGCGTTATTTATTCATGGAAAACTTCCCCAACGACTGAAACCGAACGCACGGTGCGCATGATCCACCCCTCACGCGAGCATCCAAGTTCAGGCGGGCGCCTCCCGAATCTGCAAGATGGCGGCGAACTCAACCCGCAATCAGTTCGTCGTAGGGCGGCAGATTGATCACCGTCCGCGCGGCAATCTCATAGGCGCGCTCAAGATCCTCCGCCGCTCGAAGACGATCGTCGAGTAATTGATACTCTTCGACTTCGGCCTCACCACTGGCCACGGCCTCGCGCAGCGCACGGATTTCCGATGCAACCGCCTGGATCGCGATGACGAGTGTCTGGTTACTGATTTCTGGCATATCAGAGCCTGTTTGATATCTCTGAGTGGCCCGCGCCGGAAGCTGTTTGCACGCAGGCCAAGGAAGAATGAGGGAGTGTACGTCGGTACACGACCGAATGATGACGCAGGACTGGGTGCAAACAGATCCGGCCCCTGCATTTATTAAGGATGGGGTTGCTCCTGAGTGGCCTTCAGGCGGCAGCGCCCCGCTTGATCTGACGGCCAGTCAGACGCTGCGCCACGCACTACCGCCTGAAGGCCACTCAAGAGCAACGCGGGCTACTCAGAGATATCAAACAGGCTCTAAGGCTCTTCCGCCGAGGATGGAGTACCGCCGACTCAGCCCTTGGCCAGCTCACACTGCCTCGCAACCGCGGCCCGCGCCATGTTGTCCAGCGCGCCCTTGAATGCCAAAACGGTCATCCGTGTGCGCGGTTCAAGCTGGTAGTGATAGCCCTTGAGTAGGGGGTTGTATGGGCTGGTCTTCTGCTTGGAATCCTTGCGAATACTTATTTCATCCGAGTATTCGGTTCCCTGCGGGATAAAAAATTCCTTCGAGGGGAACCAGCCGGAAACGTCGTGCAGCGAGGTGCCGCCCTCGGGTAGCACTTCCGGGCCACCATCGCCGACCACAACGGTGACATCGGCTTGGCTGGTCACCATCCTGCCGAGCTTCTTGCTGAAATGTTGGGTCGACTCCCAACGAGGGTAGAGCACGCCATCACCGGGATAAACACGGGCCTTGATGCTCTTAAAGTCGCCACCCATGACCGAACGATAAAGATCGATATCCGTGGTTGCCATCGCCCGCCTCCTACCCATGGCTGCCATAGCCACTTAGGTAACACCAAAGCGATTCAAGCCAACCGCTTCGCCGTGGGTCGCTTGAGCTGGAGCGGGTGAAGGGAATCGAACCCTCGTCAGTAGCTTGGGAAGCTACAGCTCTACCATTGAGCTACACCCGCAGTGCCGGCGGATGGTAACCCGGGATCGGCGGCTTTTGGAATCCTTAGCTTGGTACGGCGCAAGCCAGCTGAATCGACACCACACTCTCGTCTCGGACACATAGTGGCTGAATGACGCCACAGTGATAATGCTTCCATCGTCATCCGGCATCGGGGTAAACCGTTTCCGGACCGAAGAGTGTGCGGCACCCTCTCATGGAGAACATCATGCGCGCGCTAGCCTGTTTGCTGCCTTCCATGCGTTATCGCTGGTTAGGCGTAGTCGTCGCGATGTTCCTGTGTGCCACATCAGGCTGGGTGAACGCCCAGAGCGCCCCTACCGGCAACGACGCAGGTGATCCACCCGGCCGCGTGGCGCGGCTGTCATATGTGGACGGCGACCTGGGCCTCATGCCCGCCGGGGCGACCGAGTGGAGCGAGGCCAGCATCAACCGACCGCTAACGACGGGCGACCGGCTGTCCACCGGTGCTGATGGTCGCGCCGAGCTTGAACTAGGTGGCAGTGAACTGCGCCTCGCCGGCGGCACCGACTTCGGCTTTCTTACGCTGAGCGATCAACTGGCGCAGATCGAACTGAGCCAGGGCACGCTCAACTTGACGGTGCGTCAGCTTGATCCGGGCCAGAGCTACGAGATCGACACGCCAACCCTGGCTCTGGTGGTCGATCAGCCAGGTACATTTCGCGTCGACATCAGCGGTGATGGCCAATCGACTCAGGTCACGGTGTTCAACGGCAACGCCACCGTGTACGGCGAAAACAACGCCCATCGTGACGTAACGGCAGGCCGCAGTTATGACTTCGGCGATTCGACGCTCGACAATCTGATGATCACTGACATCGGTAGCGGCGATGCCTTCGATGCATGGTGCAGTGAGCGCGATCAGGGCGATGCGCAATCCGCCGCCTCGCAATACGTTTCTGATGACGTAGTCGGCTACCAGGATCTGGACAGCTACGGTGATTGGCAGACCGAGCCCGACTACGGCGCCGTGTGGTTCCCGGTAGGCGTTGCCGTCGGCTGGGCCCCTTACCGCTTTGGCCATTGGGTCTGGATTTCACCCTGGGGCTGGACCTGGGTCGATGATCTGCCCTGGGGCTTTGCGCCTTATCACTATGGCCGCTGGGCCTTCATCCACGGTGCCTGGGGCTGGATTCCCGGGCCGCGCCGGCAACGCCCTGTGTATGCGCCAGCGCTGGTCGCCTTTGTCGGCATCGGCAAGGGCCCCGTGGGCTGGTTTCCGCTCGGCCCCGGCGAGATCTATAACCCGTGGTATCGCGCCAGCCGCAACTATTACAGCCGCATCAACCTGACCAATATCACTGGCAACCGCAGCGCGATTTTCGCCAGTATCAATAGCCACTACACGGCCTTCCGCAGCGGCCAAGCCGTGCCGAATACCAACTACGCCAATCGCAATGCGCCGCATGGTTTCACCGCCATCTCCGGGCAAAGTTTCGCCAATGCCGGCACGGTGCAACGCAACCTGGTGCAGGTCGATCTGCACCAGATCACGACGGCAGTGGTGCTAGCACGCGGTATCAACCTGCCACCCACGGCAGCTAGCCTGGCGCAACCGCGCGTGCAGGCGGGCTCGTTATCAACGGGTGGTTTCCAGCGCCCAGTACTCGCACGCCAAATGCCGACCGTCAGCCATGCCTCACCCACGGCAGGCCTTGCGCCGCCAAGCATTACCAATCGGGTAAGAGTGCTGACAACCCACGCAGCACCAGCACCGGCTTCGGCCTCGGCGTTCAACAACCAAGCCCAGCCAGCAAACGGTGGCATAGCGAGTGGTTCACGCGGCATCGAACCGGCATCGGCTAGCCATGCACCGCCTGAGAACACGCAACGCCCTGGCGTGAGCTTCATCAGTAGCCCCGACGAAGATCGCGCGCGTGCCGAACTCCCCACTTCGGGCCTGCCGCAAGTGCCACGTTTCGAGCGCGCCAGCCCCACTCAAGTCCAGCAGGAGCAGGCGCGACAAGAACAGGCCCTGCAGGCCGAACGGCAACAAGCCGAACAACAGACCGAACAAAACCAGCAGCGTTACGAAGCCGCCCGCCGCATGCACGACAACGTACCGGCGCAGGCCTACCGAGAGTCCACGCCGCAGTCGTACGACCAGCCCACCGAACGCTCTGCCCCCTACCGGACCGAACAACAACCCTCCGCGCCCCGTGGCGATAGCCACCCGCCCGCGCATACGCAAAGTCAGCCCAGTCGCGGGAACGACGAGAAACACTGAGGTGACAGCACCCCTCTGCGCCACCAGCGCAGAGGGGTGTCATGCCAATCCGGCTACAATGCGTGGATGTCTATCACGCTCAATGGCAGTCCGTACGACTGCACCCCGCCTATCACGGTTGCCCAGCTGCTCGATCAAGCCGGTTATGCCGGCCGACGTGTCGCGGTTGAGGTGAATCTCGAAATCGTTCCACGCAGCCAGCACGCCACCCGCACGCTCGCCGACGGTGACCAGATCGAAATCGTTCACGCCATTGGTGGCGGTTGATCATCCGTGCCCTTTTCGCGGCGCTATCGCGCTGCCCGCATCGCAAACACACGCCATGAATATCAAGACATCCGATTCCGCCGATCCGCTCATCATTGCCGGCAAGAGCTATGGCTCGCGCCTGCTCACCGGTAGTGGCAAATACAAGGATTTCGACGAAACCCGTCGCGCCTCGCAGGCTGCTGGCGCGGAAATCGTCACCGTGGCGATTCGTCGCGTGAATATCGGCCAGGATGCCGGGGCACCGAGCCTGCTCGATGCCCTGCCCCCGCATGAGTTCACCTTGCTGCCGAACACCGCTGGCTGCTTCAACGCCGCCGATGCCGTGCGCACCTGCAAACTGGCGCGCGAACTGCTCGACGGCCACAAGCTAGTGAAACTCGAAGTACTGGGTGACGAACGCACGCTGTATCCGGATGTGATCGGCACACTCAAGGCCGCCGAGGAACTCGTCGCTGACGGCTTCGACGTCATGGTCTACACCTCGGACGACCCGATCCTGGCCAAGCGCCTGGAAGAAATCGGCTGCGTCGCAGTGATGCCGCTAGCCGCACCGATCGGCTCGGGCCTCGGCATCCAGAACCGCTACAACCTGCTCGAGATCATCGAGAACGCCAAGGTGCCGATCATCATCGATGCCGGCGTGGGTACCGCCTCCGATGCCGCCATCGCAATGGAGCTGGGTTGCGACGGCGTGCTGATGAACAGCGCCATTGCCGGTGCGAAAAATCCGGTGCTGATGGCACATGCCATGAAGCTGGCGGTCGAAGCTGGTCGCGCTGCGTTCCATGCGGGTCGCATTCCGTTCAAGCGCTACGCCTCCGCGTCTTCGCCGATCGACGGCCTGATCCGGTAAGCATGAAGGCATGGTTGATCTGCACATGAGCGACACGCACGACAACGACGTTCCCGAATACATGCGCCGCATCCGCAGCTTCGTGCTGCGCGAAGGCCGCATGACGCCGGCGCAGCAGCGCGCGTTCGACGATCACTGGGCACGTTACGGCATCGACTACACCGGCGCCGCACAAGACTTCGAAGCACGTTTCGAGCGCCATGCCTCGCGCGTGCTGGAGATCGGCTTCGGCAATGGCGAGGCGCTGGCCTGGGCCAGCGAGCATGACCAGGCACGCGACTTTATCGGCGTGGAAGTGCACGGCCCTGGTGTGGGCCGACTGATGAATGCGCTCGCGGCCCGCAACGCCAGCAACGTTCGCCTCTACAAGCACGATGCCGTGGAAGTGCTGGAGCGCGAGATCGCGCCGGGCACACTCGCCGAGGCGCGCATCTGGTTCCCCGACCCGTGGCATAAGAAGCGCCACAACAAGCGCCGCATCATCCAGCCGGAGTTCGTCGCCATGCTCGCCTCGCGCATGGCTCCCGATGGCCTGCTGCACCTGGCTACCGACTGGCAGGCCTATGCCGAGCACATGCTGGAAGTGATGGAAGCTGCGCCCGCGTGGCGTAACACACTGAGTCCCGGCCAATACGCCGAAAAACCCGAATGGCGCATCGAGACCCATTTCGAACGGCGCGGGCTCAAGCTTGGCCATGGGGTGTGGGATCTGCTGTACCGCAAGGCCTGAGGCGAAGAACCTGACATCTCGGCACGATGATGTTGGGGTTCGCAAGCTCACCGCCAACCTACCAAAGCACCGCCGCTCCGTAGGTTGGGTGGAGCAACGCGATACCCAACATCGAGGCCCCTCAACGTTGGGGTTCGCTACGCTCACCGCCAACCTACCCCCGCACCACCCAACCTCGGCGTTAGAGAAGTTGCGGAATCGGTTCACCAGCCCTTGCATTGGCACGCTTATACTTGCGGCTCGCACAGGGACAGATCACCGCAGCGTGAAGTATCCACTGCCCACCCGTATTCACCTTGATCTGCAGCGCTGCAGGGACGCGCGCTAGTGGCGCTTTCGCTCACCCCGGAAATGATCCTGGTGCTTGGGCTGGTGGGCTTCACCATGCTCATGCTGGTGCTGGAATGGATCCGCGCCGACATGGTGGCGCTGCTGGTGGTGGTGGTCATCGGGCTCACCGGGCTGATCCCTTCCGACCGCGTATTCAACGGTTTCGCCGGTAACGCGGTGATCGCGATCATCGCGATCATGATCATGGGCCAGGGGCTCGACCGTGCCGGCGTACTCGCCCTTACCGCGCGCTTCGTGATGCATATGGCGCGCGGCAAGGAGTCGCGCCTCGGCGTGGTGATCAACGCGGTCACCAGCCTGTTCAGCGCGGTGATCCCGAGCCAGGCACTGGCCGCGCTGATGATCCCCGTCACCAGCCGCTTGTCCGCCCGCACCGGCGTGCCGATCTCGCGACTGCTGCTGCCGATGGCGTTCTGCATTCTCACTGCTACCAACACCACGCTCATCGCGAACTCGCCGTTGATCGTGCTGAACGACCTGATTGCCAGCGCCAACGTCAACCTGCCGCCGGGCGCGCACACCATCCCGAAATTCGGCCTATTTAGCGTGACCCCGGTGGGTCTGGCGTTAGCCGTCACCGGCGTCGTGTTCTTCTGGTTGTTCACGCGCAAGCTGCTGCCCGAGCGTGAGGACGAGCGGCAGAAGGTGACTCCGGGTCGTACCGAAAGCTACTTCGCCGAGACCTACGGCATCGTTGGCGAAACCGCCGAACTCACCGTCACCGCGGAGAGCCCACTAGTCGGCATGAGCATCGGCGAAGCAGAACAGCTGTATGGCGCGCCGCTGATCCTGGCCATCAAGAGTGGCAACGATGCCCGCATGGCGCCGCCGATTGAGCACGTGATCTGGGTGGGCTCGGTGCTCGGTGTACTCGGTCCGCGCGATCAGCTCAACCAGTTCGCCAATAATCAGTTGTGCCGGCTGTCGCCACGCATGCGCCAATTGGGTGAGCTGTTTAATCCGACTCGCGCCGGTATTTCCGAGGCGGTGATCCCACCGAGCTCCCGTTTCATCAAGCAGACCATCGGTGACCTGCGCTTGCGCAAACGTCACGGTATCTCGGTGCTCGCGGTGAATCGCGGCGATCAGGTGTTTCGCGATGATCTGCGCACCGTAAGCCTGCGTGCTGGCGATACGCTGGTGTTGCATTCGAGCTGGCGCGATCTGGCGCAGGCATCGGAAGACAAAGACCTGGTCGTCGTCACCGACATTCCGCGTGAGGAACAACGCCCCGGCAAAATCTGGCAGGCGGTTGGCTTCTTCGTGCTGGCAAAGTGCCTGGCTCTGTTTACCCATCTGGATCTATCGATCGCGATGATGACCGGCGCCATCGGCATGCTGCTCACCGGCGTGCTGAACATGGACGAGGCCTACAAAGGGATCAACTGGAAGACGATCTTCGTCACCGCTTGCCTGATCCCGCTGGGCTGGTCGATGGATTCCACCGGTACCGCCTCATGGGTCGCACAGGAAGTGCTGGTACATCTGGGACGCGGTTCGCCTTGGGTGCTGCAGCTGTCGCTGGCCGTGCTCACCCTGATGTTCTCGCAAGTGATGTCGAACGTGGGCGCCACCGTGATGATGGTGCCCGTGGCGATCAGTGTGGCCATCGCGACCGGCGGCAACCCATCGGCGTATGCCTTGATCGTCGCCGTGTCCTCCTCCAATACCTTCCTGCTCAGCTCCGGTCATCCGGCACTGATGATGGTGACCGGCCCCGGTGGCTACCGCAGCAAAGACTTTTTGCGCGCGGGCCTGCCACTGACATTGATTGTGCTGGTGATCACCCTGGTCGCTATCAACCTGATGTTCCGCTAAGTACTCATTGAGCACGTGCCCGCCATGAAGCAACCGGAAAACTGCCGCATCGCCGTAATCGGGCTGGGCTATGTCGGCCTGCCGCTGGCGGTCGAGTTCGGTCGGCAATTCGATACGCTCGGTTTCGATATCGATGCGAAGCGCATCGAGCAATTGCGTGGCGGCACCGATCACACGCGGGAAACCTCCGCCGACGAACTCGCTGCGGCCAAGCATCTGCATTTCAGCATTGACGTAGCAGCGTTACGCGATCGCGATGTGTTTATTGTGACCGTGCCAACGCCAGTCGATGAACATAAGCGTCCCGACTTCACACCGTTGATCAACGCTAGTCGCGCCATCGGCGGCGTACTCAAGCGCGGCGATGTGGTGATCTACGAATCCACGGTGTATCCCGGCGCCACCGAAGAGATCTGTGTTCCAGAACTCGAACGCACCTCAGGACTGCACTTCAAAATCGACTTCGGCGTC
>JBARCX010000198.1:0-2782 GCA_049794535.1 Rhodanobacter sp. | reverse complement strand
TGCTGCCATTGCTGGAGGGCATGTTGGAAGCATTTTCGCGCCAGCGCCCCCACACCCGACTTAGCGCCACGCAAAGTGATGATGGCATCGATGCCTTACTGGGACAGCGCGCGGACGTCGTGCTCTGCATGGATAACGCACTACCTGACAGTGCCGATATCGTGGCGCGTGCACTAGGCAGTGTGCACCACGTGCTGGTCGTCAGTCCGCGGCTGCTAGCGCAAACGGATCGGCCGGACCATCCGGATTCGATACCTGATCAGCACTACCTCAGCCATGCCGTCGCAACACCGTCACGGCAACAAACTCCCACGTCGCGCCGGCGGTCATCGGCACGCTTCACCAGCAACAATGTGTCAGCCTTGCTGGCAGCAGCCCGGGCCGGCATGGGCTATGCGCGACTGCCGCTCTATCTCTGTCACGCCGATCTCCAGGAAGGCGGCTTGCGCACGGTATTCGAATCGCACAATACGCCGCCGCAGCCATTACATGCGCTGACGCTGCAGGAGCGGGCGATGAGTCAGGCCGCGCTGGGCTTCGTGCAGTTCGCGCGACGGCATCTTGCACTGTCACAGCTGCCGGGCATCACTCCCGTTGATAAGCTTGATTGAACGCTGTAACCGCTCAAGTCTTGCGTGAGGTGAGTCATCGGCTCGCGGTTTACGTGCGCGCCATCCTCCGTTGCTGGAGGATGGGCGATGACTCTTTGCAGAAAGGGTCCTGGTTTACTTGCCGAACCGCGATCGCGGCATCAGTGCCCCAACAGCGAACCCAGCTTGCCGGTTGATGAGCTACCACCACCAAGGAACGACTTGCCCTGGTTGAGCACCACGCCGCAGGCTTTGGTGGTGAGCTTGGACTTCATATCGCTGTTGCCGCCGCCGATGCTGCCGAGATTGGTGCTACTACCGTCCTTGCCCTTCAAGATGCCACTCGCGCCGCTGGAATAATCGGCATTGCTGGAACCACCCTCGGTTTTGCCGAGCAGTTTGCCGGCAATGCCCGACGCGCCGGAATCGCCACCAAGATAATTGTTCTTGACGCAGTACTGCAGGATACCTGCCACGTTACCCATGCTCCCCGACTGGCCACCGCCCGGAAGCATGCCGCCCAGCCCCCCGCTACCGCCGAGTTTGCTGCCGAGACTGCCCAGATCCTGTGCGCTGGCTGCAGTGCAAGCGAGGCCTAGGGTCATGGCTGCCGCACAGGCTATCGCCACACTGCCGATTCGTGTCTTCATGAGCACATCTCCTTTGTAAGTGTGCGCATTCAACAACGAATCGCGTTAGGGTTCTGTCAGCACGTACCTCGCCGCGCTGAGGTGGTCACTAAATCTGAGGTTTAAAGTCGGCTCGATGTATCCACGTGGCCCGCGCCGGGATCTGTTTGCGCGCATGACAAGAAAGAATGAGCACGTCTGTGGAGTACGCATGTTCAAGTTGTCGCTTTATGTCGCGCTTTTGATGTTCGCCGTTGCGAGCAGTGTCGCTGCACCCGTTGCTCCGCCGCTGGAGTTGGTGGTGTTGGGCTCTGGTGGTCCTGCTGCGACAGGGCGGGCTGGGGCGGGATATATCGTGTTGGTCGATGGCGAGCCGCGCATTTTGGTCGACGCCGGCCCCGGCACGTTTGCGCGACTGGGCGAAGCCAAGCTGTCATTGGCAAAGACGGATATCGTGCTGCTGACGCATTTGCATATCGATCACACCGGCGAGTTGCCTGGGTTGTTCAAAGCGCGGGTGATTACCAGCTCTGGTCCGGTCAGTTTCCAGGTGTTTGGCCCTACCGGGCACCATGGCGAAGGCGAAGATGCCACCTTTCCATCAACCAGCCACTCTATCGATCTGTTGTTCGGCCCCGATGGCGCCTACAGCTATCTGCACGATTTTTCTGCACCGATGACGATCCATGCGACGGATATCGATGCGTCCGCGCATGCTCCCAAGGCACCGAACGTCATCTATTCCGAGCGTGGCCTACAGATCAGCGCGATAGCGGGTCATCACGGCGATGCGCCTGCGGTGATCTATCGCATCGACTATCGCAATCAAAGCATCACCTTCAGCGGTGATATCGATGCCGAGGGCATCGACAATCTGCGTCGTTTGGCGCAACACACTAGCCTGCTGGTTTTCAATTGCGTGGTGCTCGATCCGCCGGGATCTCCGCCGGTGCTCTACACCTTGCACACTCCGCCCAAGACGATTGGCGAGCTGGCTTCCGACAGCAAAACGAAAAAACTGTTGCTCAGTCATTTGTCACCCGCGACCGATCAACAGCGGGTTAGCGTTGAAGCATCCATTCGTGGGCACTATCAGGGGCCGGTAGTCTTCGCTGAAGACGGTATGCGCTTGCAGCCCTAGAGCCTATTCAAAGTCTCCGCATGGCCATGCCGGCGTGCCGATCCAGCTAAACACTCAGCCCCAGTGCCCGTACAGCAAGCAGACGGCTGATGCGAACCAGCAGTTGCTTCCCGCTGGCCGGTTTGAGTAACGCATCGTTGAACTCGAGTGCCTCGAAGCCTTCCGGATGCCGCGGCGGCAGCGACGAATAGAGCAGCACAGGCAACCCGGGATGATCGCGTCGCACCCGCTGCAACAGCTCCCAGCCATCGATGCCGGGCATCGTTTGATCGGTCAGGACCAAACTGATCGCCTGCCGTTGCAATAGCGCGAGCGCTTGCTCCGCATCGGCGGCAGGTAGGCTCTCGAAACCAAAACCATCGAGCAGATCGCAAAGCATCTCTCGGCTCTGCGCATGGTCGTCAACCACCAGGATCGTATGA
>JBARCX010000197.1:0-2232 GCA_049794535.1 Rhodanobacter sp. | reverse complement strand
ACGTCACCCAACGAAGGCGCCTCTGTTTCGTGCCGCCTTTCTGCAAGGTATCGCGACAAATATCGCGAACCCGAAGTCCATCGCATTTTATGCGGCGGTGTTTTCCTCAGTGGTGCCCACGCACGTTTCCATGCCGACGTTCTTCGCGATGCTTGCTACTGTCGGTGCAACAGCGACGTGCTGGTACGGAGCCGTCGCGCTCGTTCTATCGCACGCGGCGATTGCGACGGCGTATCGTCGCGCGAAGGCATGGATCGACCTCACATGTGGAGGGCTCATGATTGCGCTGGGAATCCGGCAGGCATTTCGCTAACAAAGCGCCCGGCGGAGCCTGGCTGACCGGCCGCTTTGCGTTTGGGCGACCGTCCCTTGTGGGTCCAGAGTGTGTGAAAACGCATTGATCGCCTAAACTGAATCAACGCATTGAGACCGGGTGACTCATGAAGCGATTCGTTGAAGGCGATGACCGCAAGCAGGTCGCACTACTTCCCGAATGTGTCGATGACTACATCGGGCAGGACAACCCGGTCAGGGTGATAGACGCCTTCGTCGACGAGTTGGACCTTGCGGAACTTGGTTTCAACGGTACCACGCCAGCGATCACCGGCCGCCCGTCCTATCATCCAGGCGTGATGCTCAAGATCTATATCTACGGCTACCTGAACCGGATTCCTTCGAGCCGGCGTCTCGAGCGTGAATGTCAGCGCAACGTCGAGCTGATGTGGCTAACGGGACGTCTGGCTCCGGACTTCAAGACGATCGCAGACTTTCGCCGTGACAGCGGCGCAGCCATTCGCAACGTATGCCGGCGTTTCGTCGAACTGTGCCGCGGGCTGAAGCTGCTATCCAGCGACATGGTGGCCATCGACGGTAGCAAGTTCAAGGCGTCAAACAGCCGCGACAGGAACTACACGGCAAGCAAGATCGACAAGCGTCAGCAGCAGATCGAGGAAAGCGTGCAGCGGTATCTCGACCTGATTGAGTCCGCAGACCGGACCAGTCCAACAGGTTTCGACGTGAAGACCGTTCGCCTGTACGAGAAGATCGCCCGCCTGCGCCAGCAGATGCGTGAACTCGCACAGATCAGGAAGCAGTTAGGAAAGCAACCGGACAAACAGCTGTCGATGACGGATCCGGACTCACGATCCATGGCAACAAGTGGAAGAGGTTCCGGCATAGTGGGCTACAACGTTCAGGTAGCCGTAGACACGAAACATCACCTGATCGTGGAGCATGAGGTAACTAACGTCGGAAACGATCACGGACAACTCAGCAAGATGGCGGTGTCTGCGAAGGACGCGATGGGCAAGCCGAAGCTGAAGGTTGTTGCTGATCGGGGTTACTTCAGCGGCCCGGAGATACGGGCATGCGATTTGAACGACATCAGCGCGTACGTTCCCAAGCCGCTCACCTCTGCATCGAGGAAGAAAGGTCTGTTCACCAAGGCCGACTTTGTTTACGTGGCAAAAAGCGATGTGTATCGATGCCCTGCTGGCGAGCGAGCCATCCTTCGATTCACGACCGTCGAGCATGACATGAACCTGCGGGTGTACTGGCCCAGCGCCTGCCCGCGTTGCCATCTCAAGGAACGATGTTCACCGAGCGACTATCGTCGCATCCGGCGGTGGGAGCACGAGAACACACTGGAAGCCATGCAGCGCCGGCTCGACCGGAAGCCCGATGCAATGACCATCCGCCGAAGTACTGTCGAGCATGTATTCGGTACGCTCAAGCACTGGATGGGTCCTGCACACTTCCTGACCAGGACGCTCAGGCGAGTGAGTACGGAGATGAGCCTTCAGGTGTTGGCCTATAACCTGAAGCGGGTCATGAACATACTTGGCGTTGCGGGGACGTTGAAGGCCATGAAGATGGCTGGAAGCTGAAGCCCCGAGGGGCTTTGTTGCGCTCGCGATGTTCGATTAGTGCAAACTCACGGTATCAAACTCGATCGACGTGACCGACAATCGCCCGCTTGGCGGCAAAAATGGAGTTTCCACACACTCTGGGTCAGTTCCGGACGTTCTACATCAGTGCCTAAATCGTCGACAACCCACCGCGCGAAACATTCCGGCGATGAGCACATGAAAAGCGAACTGGGGGGGTTTCAATGACCCGCCAAACGTTGCGGCTATCGCAAGAGTGTCCTTTGCGGACGCGAATGGGTTGACGATGAGGATGGCGCGTGGCGATTTCAGGGCTCTCAATCTAGCCGGCAAGAAGGCGATGCCC
>JBARCX010000196.1:0-2605 GCA_049794535.1 Rhodanobacter sp. | reverse complement strand
GGCCGTGAGCAGGCTCTTACCTCCCTCCCCTGCAATAATGGGGAGGGATCAACACACTGCAGGAATCGCCCATACCATGCGCTTCATCGGCCGCTTGTCACTGCTGCTTGTCCTGCTTCTGCTCAGCACCACCTACGCGCATGCCAGCGCCGCCAATGCACCGGGTGAAAATCTCGATATCTCGCTGATTACCTACGGCCCCGGCGCCACCTACTGGGAACGCTTCGGCCACGACGCGCTGGAAGTACGCGATCGCGTCAGTGGCGAGTCGATCGACTTCAACTACGGCATGTTCGATTTCAACGAATCGAACTTCTTCATCAATTTTGCGCGCGGCCGCATGCACTACCTGATGGGCGCCGAATACAGCGAGCCCGAGCAGGCCAGCTACGTCGAAGATGGCCGCTCGGTCACCCGCCAGCGTCTCGCACTTACGCCACAACAAGCCGCCGCACTGCGTGACTTCCTGTTCTGGAACATGCAGCCCGAGAATGCCGGCTACAACTACGACTACTACGCCGACAACTGCACCACCCGCGTACGCGATGCGCTGGATCACGTACTCGGCGGCGCACTGAAAACGAAGCTAAGCGAGCAGCCCGGCGGCATGACCTATCGCCAGCAAACCGACCGCCTGATGAGCGCACAGTCATGGCTGATGCTACTGCTCGATCTCGGCCTCGGCCCCTACGCCGACCAACCCCTTACTGCATGGCAGGAAAGCTTCCTGCCGATGGAGCTGCAAGCAAACCTGCGCAGCATCACCGTCGCCGATGGCCACGGTGGACAGCAACCGCTGGTGCAGAGCGAGCAACTGCTAGCCCCCAATCATCTCGATGTACCGCCAGCACAAGCACCCGATCTGCGCATGCCACTGAGCATCGCAGGATTGCTCCTCGCCGTGCTGATCATGCTCACCTCGCGCTGGTGGCATCTCGGCTACGCGCTGCTCGGCTCAATCTATTTGCTCGCCGCCGGACTCACCGGCCTGCTGCTACTTATCTTGTGGACACTCACCGAACACCACTCGGCCTGGGCCAACGCAAACCTGCTGCTGTTCAACCCGCTCGCCTTCGTGTTGTTGCCGGCCCTATGGCGTGCTCGCCGAGGCATTGCAGTATCGCGCTTCGCCAATGGCACTCTGCTACTGCAACTGCTTGCACTGATAGTCGCCGTAGCACTGCACCTGCTGCCAGGCACGGTGCAACAGAACCAACCATGGATTTTGTTCGCGCTACCCATTTGGCTGGCGTTGGCGTGGTCGCTACGGCGCTACGTATCACGTTAACGACACTCGCGCGATTTCTAGGCCTTTGCCCAACTGCAGCACAATGACAACAAGAGCTACGGAAAGATGTGTGTGCCTAGTTGCTATTCCGAAACGTTCCTTCAGCCGCATGACTATCGACTGAAAGCGCGTTGAGAGACATGCGACTCTGCAAAGCCGATCCAAGTGATGCCGCAAACGTTGCTGTCATGTGCTGTGAATCGCGGAATACCACCAGACCTTGTCGCTCCGCATCGCATTCTCCCTGCGGACAAATCAGGTCATTCATATCCAGCGTCTTGACGTTCTGGAAACGACTACCGGCCTGCTGGAGCCATGCGTAAACCTGATCGGTATGCTCATCATCTGACAAAGCTCTGCAGCTACGCTGAAGTCCGAACCAGTTAGGACGCCCGTTGTGCTCGGCAAGGCAATCCGGTCCATCAAACGGCAAATGTGGCGTACCGCGCAACACATAGATATGTGTAGAACTTGCACTGACGGCTTTCAGCACGTCGGTCGCGCCATCGACCCACTGCGCCTGCGTGAAATCGTAGGTCGGCGCTGAACTCAACAGAACGACATCTGGCTTAATAACAGCAAGCTGATCAAGCACATGCTTTCGCCACGTCGAACATTCCGTGTACTCCCGCCCGATCCGCCCGTAGAAGAAAGGCTGATTCACCATGGGGCATGCGGATTTTGTCATCACCAACAGACGCCAACCCGGGCGATCAAATGCCTTGGCAACTGTCGGAAACCATTGGCCCGCAATGCTATCTCCCATCAACACAGCGGTATGTGTCGCATCCTTTGATCCAAAGGTGCAGACCTGCACCCGGTCACTGTGATACCAATCGTCACAGCCCATCCCGTAGATAGCCGGAGCGTCAACACGTGCCCTGGCATACCGCTGCTGATCGGGATTCTGCATTTGATCGGCCGCGCGGCTGTACCAATGGAAGGCAAACACATTTGCAAGCACCATGACCGCGAGCGATCCCATTAGCGCCCAGCGGCGATGTGTCAACCAACGCTGCTGATGACGTATCGGCCATTCGACGCAACGATACGAGATGCTCGCAAGGAGCAACGACAACGCAATCCATCCAACACGATAGGCTGGATTGTCCGAACCTGTTAGCGCATGTCCCAGCAACAGTACCGGCCAATGCCAGAGATACCAGGAGTACGAAACTCGACCCAGCGCCTGCAGTGGGCGCCAGGACAACACGCGCGCCACCCCTCCACGAGAATCGTAGGTGCCAGCAGCCACGATGCAGACGGCACCTACTGTTGGTAAGAGCGCATAAAACCCCGGGTAAGGCATGTTGGCGT
>JBARCX010000195.1:0-16918 GCA_049794535.1 Rhodanobacter sp. | reverse complement strand
GTATCACCACGATATCTGGCAGTGCAGTGCTCTGATCCGGCGTGACCTGCATGCGTTGACGCAGCGCCTCCGCGGTTTGGCCAAGCAAGTGATGCGCGGCAGCGGGATCGGCGTTTTGTTTGGCGTTGCCGTATTGCAGGTGGAACATCAGTAGCGAACTGACCAGGCCGGAGTGCTCTGTGGTCGCCGCGGCGGACCATGGCTCCAGCCAAAGATGTCTGCTGTTGTAGAAGCTTGCCCATGCGGATGCGCCCGCGAGCAGCGTGCCTAGCGTTAGGGCAAGTACGCCGCCACTGAGCAGGCGTTTGCCGCGCGTGTAGCGGGCAAACAACGGCGGCTCATAGCGCCATAAGGCAACGACCAGCGCTACGCCGGTCAGTAGTGCCAAATAAGGCCAGGGGCTGTGTGGCAGATAGCCGCCGAGTAAGTGCATACCGCCTTGGCGCAGCTGACCCACCATGCGGAAGTCAGCCGGTATCAATGGCGTGCCGAGTTCGGCCACCTTGATGGCATTCACTCCGTAAACCAACGTCTGCAACAACAAGGTCAGGCCGAAAGAAAGCAGCACGCGTCGCGTCATGACCAGCAGCAACCCGGCCAGCAGCAAGCCCGGCAAAGCATTCGCCAGTGCGAATCTGGGCTCGGACAACAGGCTCAGCGGCGCGACCCCTGCATTGCCATCGACCAGGCTGGTGAGCAGGGTGAAAACGACGGCGACCACCACCAGCAAAGCCACGCGGCTGGTAACGGGATAGCGGGAGCGCAAGGTAGTGAATCGGTGGGTCATGGCAGTCCAGTGACCTGTCATGGCAGGGCATCGGACTGTAACGCGGCGGACATAAAATGGTTGTCAGTTGGCCATTTTGTGTCAGTACTGATTCAGTTAAATACGTTCAGTTCAGGGACTTAGCGTATTCAGTTCGTAGCGTGTACGCCGCGATGCAACAAATCATTTCGCCGCCGCGAAAGGGCTTCGCGCCGGGGTTGCACTCGGCACGCAGGTTCAACGAAGCCCTTTTGAGGATCTATTTATACGATTCAGGTTCTCGCCGCGTCGCTCGCCTTCAACAGGCGCAGATAGGGCTTCAGAGTCTGCCAGCCGCCCGGGTATTGCTTACGCGCATCCTCGTCGGACACCGACGGCGCGATGATCACGTCGTCACCCGGTTGCCAGTTCACCGGGGTGGTGAGCTTACGGCCGTCGGTGAGCTGCAGTGAATCGAGTACGCGTAAAACCTCATCGATATTGCGGCCGGCACTCGGCGGATAGGTGAAGGTAAGGCGCACCTTTTTCTGCGGATCGATGATGAACACCGAGCGCACGGTTACCTTCGGGTCCGCCTTGGGATGGAACATCCCATACAGCTTGGCGACTTCCAGCTCGGGGTCGGCCACGATCGGGTAATTCACCGCTGTGCCGCCGACATCCTCGACATCCTTGGCCCAGGCCTTGTGATCAGCCACCGAATCGACAGACAGGCCGATCAAGCGCGTATGGCGCTGGTCGAAGTCGGCCTTGCGGCGCGCGAACTCGCCAAGCTCCGTGGTGCATACCGGAGTGAAGTCTTTCGGGTGCGAGAAAAACACCAGCCAGTGGTCGCCGATGTAATCGTGTAGATGGATCGGGCCTTCGGTGGAGTCGAGGGTGAAGTCGGGGGCGGTGTCGCCCAATTGCAGGCTCATGAGGTGCTCCTTCGAATAAAGGTTCGAATAAACGGATGATGGATAGGCCAACGCAAATCAGGCGGCGTCTGCCAACAGTACGCCGGTAGCGGGTGTAAGCGCACCGAGCAGTTCGCCGTGCCAATTCAACGTGGATGCCAGCGCTGCTACTTCACCCAGGATCAGCAGCGCTGGGGCGCTGATCGCATGGTGTCGTGCGCGCTCGGGTAGCTCACCCAACGTACCGATAAGCGTGCGCTGGTTCGGTAACGAGCCGTTCTCTACCAAGGCGAAGGGTGTGGATGCCGCACGCCCATGCGCGAGAAGCTTTTGCGTCAGCGTGTCAAGTTGACCCACGCCCATATAGACGGCCAGTGTCTGTCGTTCCTGCGCCAGTGCCGACCAATTCAGCGTATCCAGCGAATCGCGACAGTGCGCCGTGACCAGCCGCACCGATTGCGCGTGATCGCGGTGCGTGAGCGGCACGCCGGCATACGCCGCGCAGGCTAGTGCTGCCGTAATGCCGGGCACCACTTCGCAGGCAATGCCGTGCGCACGCAGGAAGGCGAGCTCTTCGCCGCCACGGCCGAAGACGAACGAGTCGCCACCCTTCAATCGCACCACGCGTCGACCGGCACGGGCATGCTCAAGCAATAGCGCATGGATCGTGTCCTGCGGAGTATGCGTGCCGCCACCACGTTTACCGACTGCAACACGTACAGCGTCGCGGCGGGCCAGTTCGAGAATCTGCGGGCTTACTAGCAGGTCATACAGGATGACATCGGCCTCATTCAGTGCACGCAGCGCACGCAAGGTGAGTAGGCCTGGATCACCGGGGCCCGCACCAACCAGCGCGACCGACCCTGCTGGAGATGGCTCAACCGGGGCATTCAACGCCGTTATCAGTTCATGCTCAGCGAGCGCAGGTTGAGCTGCGCGCAGCAACGCACGCACCGGGCCGTCATGCAGCCAATCGTAAAAGCGGCGGCGCGCCGATAGATCGTCATGGCGAGTGCGGATTTGCGTGCGATAACGCTGCGCGAGCTGGAGCAGCGGGCCAAGTGCAGGCTCGAGCAGGCTTTCGATCTGCTCACGCAGTCGCCGTGCCAGCACGGGCGCGACACCGCCAGTGGATACCGCCACCACTAACGGTGCGCGGTCGATCACCGCCGGCACCTGAAAGCTGGAGAGCGCCGGATCGTCCACCACATTGACGAAGCGCTGCTGCGCCGTGCCATCGGCGGCGATGCGTGCATTCAGCGCGCGCTCGTCGGTGGCGGCGATCACCAGCCATGCGCCTTCCTGCCATTCCGACTGGTAGTGGCCGGCCAGATGCGTGATGCGGCCCTGTCGCATCCATTCGTTCAAGGCGGGGGTCAGCTCGGGGGCGCCTACATACACCTGCGCATGGGCGGTCAGCAGCATCGCGGTCTTGCGCTCGGCGACCAGGCCGCCGCCGACCACCAGCACCCGGCGGTCGGTAAGGTCGGCAAAGAGCGGATAGAGCGACATGGCAGGCGATAGGGCGCAATGGCAGAGGGAGGGCCAAGCTAGCAATGCGCTGGCGACAGTGGAAATGATCGCTGCGACCCACGATATGCCGCCAAGGCATGATGTGTCCGCTGGAGTTAAATGGATGTATAGACGTCCAAAAAATAGATGTGCTATGGTCGGCCGCATTCAGCCCGGCATGGTGCCGGCTTGAGAGATGCCCTTGAGTAAGAAGGTGGTCGTTATGAGGAGTGTTGCCATGTCGCGTAGCCAAGTGCAGTCCATGTGCTGTCCGTGTCGTGCCACTCGCATCGACTCCCGACACTCACGACCACCTTTGGACAGGGCATCATGACGCTCACGCAACTTCGTTACATCGTCGCTATCGCCGACGCCGGCCTCAACATCACACTTGCCGCCGAAAACGTTTACGCCACCCAATCGGGTATCAGTAAACAGCTCAAGCAACTCGAAGGCGAACTGGGTTTCCAGGTCTTCACCCGCCGCGGTAAGAGCCTCGATGCCATCACGCCAGCCGGCACCCAGGTGTTGGAACGCGCCCGCATCATCCTGAATGAGACGCACAATATCCGCTCGCTGGCCGCGAACCTGCGCGAGGAAGCGCACGGTGAGTTGGCGCTCGCCACCACGCATACCCAGGCCCGCTTCGTACTGCCCGAGGCCATCACCCGGCTGAAACAGCGCTACCCCGAGCTGAGCGTGCACATCCGCCCGCAAGGTGAGAGCCGAGTCATCAGCCTGTTCGAAAGCGGTGAAGTGGACTTGGCGATTGTCAGCACCAGTGGTGCGCAGCCCGAAGGCGGCATCGCCGTGCCGCTTTATCGCTGGCATCGTCGCGCTGTTGTGCCGCGCGGACATGCACTGGCAAAACTAGGTCGGCCGCTGCAATTGGCCGACCTGGCCGAGCATCCGCTAGTCAGCTACGAGTCCTCTTTGCAACCCGATTCCTCGCTACGCCGCGCATTCGCATCAGCGGAGTTGAGCCCGCGTATCGCGTGCACTTCGGCCGATGCCGATTTGATCAAAACCTATGTGCTGGCGGGATTAGGCGTAGGCATCCTCGCCGAAATGGCATTGACTGCCACCGATGCGCACGAACTCGTCGAACTAGATATCGATCTCTTGCTACCGGTGTGCACCAGCTGGCTGGTGCTCCGCCGCGACCGCGTACTGCGCAGCTACGTCGGTCAGCTCGCGCGACTGGTAGCGCCGCAACTCGACGAAGAAGAGCTGCGTCGCGTAGTAGCCGGTCATGCCGAGCCCATCTGGCCGGTGCCGCCATTGTGGCGGGAGCTGCATGCGCGCGGTCCGCGACTGGTACCTGCGCACGCTGCTTGAGTCCAAATCCCACCATCTCCGTCCACGATGTGAACGGAGATGGTGCAGCGTTCGATCAGCTGGGTAGGTTGGGGTGAGCTTGCGAACCCCAACATCGGTGTGCCTCCGTGTTGGGTATCCTCAGGATCAAGTCCGGGGTCCACCAAACCTGCAACGCGGCTTCGCGTGGCCCGCGCTTGGGGTCTGCACACGCAACGTGAATTCACATCGTGCGATCTCGCCCATATCCCGAGCGAGATCGTGTCGAGTGCTTACGCTAATCCATGCTCGTGCAGCCAGCTCACAATTGTAGTAGCAGCTTGCGCCACGCTGTGCTCACTCGTGTCGATACGCAGCTCTGGTGCGTTTGGTGTCTCGTAGGGATCATCGATGCCGGTGAAGCCTTTGATCTTGCCGGCACGTGCAGCAGCGTAGAGACCTTTGCGATCGCGTGCTTCGCACACTTCCAATGGCGTGGCGACGTGGATCTCCACAAAGAGGCCATGTGCTTCGACCAGTTTGCGCGCTTCAGCACGCGCGGTTGCGTAGGGCGCGATGGGGGCGCATACGGCGATGCCGCCGTGGCGCACGACTTCGCTGGCAACGTAGCCGATACGGGTGATGTTGGCGTCGCGGTCTTCGCGCGAGAAACCCAATCCCTTCGATAGATGTCGACGCACTTCGTCACCATCGAGCACGGTCACTGGGCGGCTGCCGGTTTCCAGCAAGCGTGCGAGCACGGCTTGTGCCAGGGTGGATTTGCCTGAGCCGGACAGGCCGGTGAAGAACAGCGCATAGCCCTGCTGTGCATTCACGGGGTGACGCTCACGCAGGATCTTCACTACTTCAGGGAAGGTGAACCATTCGGGGATCGGCTCGCCGCTGTGCAAATGGCGACGCAGCTCGGTGCCGGAGATATCGCGTACTTCATCTTGTGCAGTGACTTCGGTGTTGGGCAGGTAGCTGTCGCGGTTCGCCGCATAGACCATCGCGGGGAACGGCACCACACGGATACCGAGTTCGTCTTGATGCTCGGCCAGCAATCGCTGTGCGGCGTAGGGATCGTAAAACGGCTGGCCGTCGGCGCCCTTGCCGGGGCCGGCATGGTCGCGACCCACGATGAAGTGGCTGGCGCCGTGGTTCTTTCGGATGATCGCGTGCCACAACGCTTCACGTGGGCCGCCCATGCGCATCGCTAGCGGCAGTAACGACAGTGTGGCGTGACCTTTTGGATAGTGCGGTAGTAGCGCCTGGTAGCAACGAACGCGTGTGTAGTGATCGACGTCGCCCGGCTTGGTGCGACCTACTGAGGGTTGGATCAGCAGCTTCGCGCCGACCTGTTCGGCAGCACGCAAGGTCAACTCGCGATGCGCGCGATGCATCGGGTTGCGCGTCTGGAACGCTACGATGCGTTGCCAGCCGTGTTGTGTGAACCAATCGCGCAATTGACGAGGGCTCTGGCGGAGTTCGGCAAAATCGTAATGCGCGGGTGCCTGGATGCCTTGCAGCCGTCCACCCAGATAGACCGCGCCGGTGCGCTCCAGCAGTTCGGCCACGCCGGGATGTGTGCGGTCGGTGGTACCAAATACCTGGCGTGCTTCAGCGAGGTGATCGGGAAAGTAGATATCTTCGACGGTGAGTACGGCCAGTGGTGTGCCCTGGCTATCGTTGAGGCTGATCTGCGCGCCGGGGTCGAGGCTGGCAGCGAACGCTTCACCTACATCCAGCGTGATGGGTATCGGCCACAGCGTGCCGTCAGCGAGACGCATTTCGCTGAGTACGTGATCGTAGTCGGCGCGCTGTAGGAAACCATCGAGCGGTGAGAAGCCACCATTGAGTAGCAGCTCGAGGTCGCATAGCTGGCGCTGGTTGAGCGTCCATTGCGGTAGCGATGCGCTACGGCGTTTCAATGCCTCGGCTTCGGCGTGGGGCAGGTAGAGCTCGCGTAGTACACCGCCGTGCGGCGGGGTGAGCGTTTCTGGTTCGAGTACAGAGGTCTCGGCAACAATGGCATTCATCGGGGTGATCCTTGAATTTTTATGTGTGTTTTATCGGGGCTTTCGAAACAGCCTGATCGAGGTTTGCGTGACTCAGCGCTGAAACGTTGTCGCAAAGCAGCTCGTCATCCCGGCGTAGGCCGGGATCCAGTGGCCTCGGTGGTTGGTGTGGCGATAACGCTGCCGTGCTGCGTTTTTATCTACATAAGAGGTGGCAAGCCTGAATCTGGTTGCGACATCGCTCGCTCAGGCCGTGATGCCACTGGATGATTCGCTGCGCTCACCCCTTCGGGGCCGTCCTCGGACGTTCTGCGCGCTTAGCGCTTGTCCGGCCTGCGCCGGGATGACGAGCGTGTGGCATGCACTTCGTGGCGGGTTGCTATGGCATTGAGTTGGCGAGTGCTTAGACATCCAAATGAATTCCGCATTCGCGCTTGAGTCCGAAGAATCGGGTGTCTTCCTCGCGCATGCCGGGCTCGAGTCGGCGCGTGGTGTGGGTGTCGCCAATCGATACGTAGCCTTGCTCCCATAGCGGGTGATAAGGCAGTTCGTGGCGTTTCAGGTAAAGGCCAATGTCGCGATCGGTCCAGTCCACGATCGGATGAAATTTCCAGCGACCGTGGCTGCGCTCCAGTACGGGTGCATTCGCGCGGCTTTGCGATTGCTGCCGACGCAGTCCGGAGAACCACGTGCCGACATTGAGTTTCGCCAATGCCTGTTGCATCGGTTCTACCTTGGCCAACCGGTTGTACTGATCCAGTCCCTTGTGGCCTTCATTCCACAGTTCGCCGTGGCGTGCTTCCAGCCAACCTGCCGACAATGCAGGGCGCACTACGTGCAGGTTCAGCGCGAGTCGTTCGGTCAGTGTGTCGATGAAGCGGTAGGTTTCGGGAAATAGATAACCGGTGTCGATCAAGATCACCGGGATCTGTGGCCATTCACGCGTCAGCAGGCTCAAGGACACTGCGGATTGAGCGCCGAAACTGGAGGTCAGTACGTGCGTGCCGGGCAAGTGTTCCAATGCCCAATGCACACGTTCCTCGGCACTGTGCGCGAGTAACCAGGCATCGAGTTCGAGCCGCGCGCGATTATCCTCGGCGGCCTCCTCGGGCAAGGGCGGCGTCATGCGAGCACCTCGATAGCGATGGCATGCCGTGGCGCGGGCAACACGCCGCTGCGTGAAAGAAAGTCGCCGAAGTGTTCGCCCGACGTGCGTTCACCGACGTAGCGTGCGAACAGCGCATCGAGTTCACGAAGAATGTCGGCTTCGTCGATGTTCTCGCGCAGCGTGCGGTTGAGTCGTTGACCGGCGAAGTCTGCACCCAGGCGCAGGTCGTAGCGGCCCATCGCGCGACCGATCAATGCGATCTCGCCCAGGTAGGGTCGCGAGCAGCCGTTAGGGCAGCCGGACAGGCGCAGCAGAATCGGTTCATCGATAAGACCGTGCCGATCCAGCAATGCTTCCAGTTTCGGCAGTAACTGCGGTAGATAGCGCTCGCTTTCGGCCATGGCCAGGCCGCAGGTGGGAAACGCGACGCAGGCGATGGCATGGCGGCGAATCCCGCTAAGCCGACGATAGCCATCCAGGCCGTGCTCGGCTACCAACGCGTCGATCAGTGCACGTTGATCAGCGGGCACATTGGAAACGATCAGGTTCTGATTGCAGGTCATGCGGAAATCGCCTTGATGGATCTCGGCGATGGCGCGCAGGCCACTCAATAAGGTGTGCTCGGGATGATCGGCGAGACGCCCCGATTCGATCTGTAACGTGAGGTGCCACCGGCTGTTGCTGCCTTCAACCCAGCCATAGCGATCGCCGTTGTGCTCGAAGTGATACGGTCGCGACGGCTGCAACGCAAAGCCCAGTCGTTGTTCAAGTTCGGCTTTGAAGGCAGCCAAGCCCATGCGATCGATGGTGTATTTCAGTCGCGCGTGTTTGCGCTCGCGGCGATCGCCGTGGTCGCGTTGTATTTCGATCACACCTTCGGCGGTGCGCAGGAGTTGATCTGGTGTGACGAAGCCGATCACGCTGGCCAGTCGTGGGTAGGTTGTGGCATCGCCATGCGTTGCGCCCATGCCACCGCCGATGGCGACATTGAAGCCAAGCAATTCACCTTGCTCGATGATCGCGATCAGGCCGAGATCCTGTGCGAACACATCGCTGTCGTTGAGCGGCGGTATCGCGAGTCCGATCTTGAATTTTCGCGGCAGGTAGGTGGGGCCATACAACGGTTCGTGCTCTACCTCGCCACCCGCGACCAACTGCTCGTCCAGCCAAATCTCGTGATAGGCGCGAGTCTTCGGCTTCAGGTGCTCGGACAGTTGCACGGCCCAGTCATAGGCTTGCTGGTGCGCGGATGAGAGGAGCGGATTGGCACTGGAGACCACATTGCGGTTCACGTCACCGCAGGCGGCGACGGTGCTGACCAGCGCATCGTTCATCGCCGCGATCGAGCGCTTCAGGTCATGCTTGAGGATGCCATGCAGCTGAAAGGTTTGCCGCGTGGTGATGCGCAGCGTGCCGTTGGCCCAGGTGCGCGCGATGCGATCGAACGCGAGCCATTGCGCCGGGCTCAGTACGCCGCCCGCAAGGCGCGCGCGAACCATGAACTGATAGGCCGGCTCCAGTTTTTGCTGGCGCCGTTCTTCGCGCAAGTCACGATCATCTTGCTGATAGCTGCCGTGAAACTTCAGCAGTTTGTTGTCGTCTTCGCTGATGGCGCCGGTGACGGGGTCGGCCAAGCCTTCGACTAGCGTGCCGCGCAGCAGGCGACTATGGGCCTTGATGGTCTCGAATTCGGAAACAGTAGCGTTGTTCACGGCAAGCCTCAGTACACGTCGCGGGCGTAGCGGCCCTGCTGGATCAATGAGTTCAACCACGCTTCGGCGTCTTCTGCGGTGCGATGGCCATGCGTGGCGATGATCTCGACCAGGGTGCGATGCACGTCCTTGGCCATCCGGTTCGCGTCGCCGCAGACATACAGGTGAGCACCATCGCTCAACCAATCGAATAGCCGCTTGCCCTGCTCACGCAGGCGATCCTGCACATAGACTTTGTCGGCCTGATCACGCGAGAAGGCGAGGTCGAGCCGATGCAGATGGCTGTCTTTCAGTGCTTGTTGCCATTCGCGCTGATAGAGAAAGTCGCTATGGAAATGCGGATTGCCGAACAGCAGCCAGTTGCGTCCGCTGGCTCCGCTTTCCGCCCGCTCTTGCACGAAAGCACGGAACGGTGCGACGCCGGTGCCTGCGCCGATCATCACGATGTCGCGGCTGCCATCAGTCGGTAGGCGGAAGCGTTCGTTGGCCTCGATAAACGCAGACACGGTTTCGCCCGTCACGCGCCCGGCCAGGTAACGACTGGCGGCGCCCCAGCGTGATTCGCCTTCGCGGACGTACTCGACGTGACTCACGGCGAGGTGTACTTCGTCACCCACCACCGCCTGGCTGGAGGCGATGGAATAGAGCCGTGGCGCTAGCGGGCGCAGTGCAGCGACCAGCTCGGCGGCACTCCAGCCAGCGGGGTGATGCTTGAGCAGGTCGATCAATTGCCACTGCTCAAATACCTGACCGAGCTTCTCGCGGGCTGCCGGTATAAGCAAAGAACGCAGCTCAGCGCTGTCGGCGTGTTCGGCATGCGCGGCGAGGAACGGGCGGGTTAGTAGGGTCAGCTCGCGCCGCTCGGTCAGCCAGCGATGCAGCGGCAGCTCCTGTTCGGCAATGCGCACCGGCGTGTTGCCGTCCAGATCAAGCGTGGTGAGTACGGCGTCAACTAGCGCGGGAGATTGCGTTGGCCACACACCCAATGCATCACCCGCTGCATAGCGCAGGCCGGAGCCTTCCAGCGAAAGCTCGAGATGGCGGATATCGCGATCGCTGCTGCGACCGGTAATACGCTGGTTGAGCAGCAGCGGTGCGGCAAAAGGCTGCTCGCGATGAAAGGCGGACGGGCTGCGTGCGGTGCGTAATGGCGTCACCGTGGCAAGTGGTGCTTGGGTCTTCAGTTGTTCGCGGGCTTGCTGCAGTGCTTGTTCTAGCCAGGGCTGCGCTACGGTTTCCAGATCGACATCGGCTTCGCCCGCGGTGATCACGCGTTGTGCGCCGAGTTCGGTCAGGCGCTCGTCGAGTCCGCGGCCTACGGCGCAGAACAGCGGGTAGCTGGAGTCGCCAAGGCCGAGTACGGCATAGCGCAGCTCGTTGAGCTTGGGCGCGCGAGGACCACTGATGAACTCGACCAGGGCGCGAGCGTCATCCGGTGCTTCACCTTCGCCTTGGGTGCTGATCACCACGTACAGCAGGCGTTCCTGCTTCAGTTCCCGGGTGGCATAGGTGTCCGCGCGTACCACGCGAACCGCTAGTCCGGTTGCAGATGCACGGCGCCCGAGGTCTTCTGCCAGCCGCTTGGCATTGCCGGTCTGGCTGCCGTAAATCACGGTCAGGCGGGCCTGGGCATCCGCCGCCGGTGCGGCCAGTTCGGAGTTCGTCGTCTTGCCGCCAGCCAAGCGTTGCGCGGCGATGCCAGCCATGTAGCCGGAGAGCCAGTGCAGGGTCGCTACGTCCAGTCCATCGACCAGGCGGGCGACGAGGGGCTGCTTGTCTTCAGGCAGTGGCGATAGCGTAACAGCGTTCATGGTTCGTCGTCTCAGACGTATAGACGTCCATATGATCAATAAATGTTAAAACTCATTTATAAGTCGATGAAATGATGGGGTGGCATATCCGCATGCCATTACATCCTTTCCCGTCAATGGGTTCGGCTAGGCAGGATGGATTCTGGGAGTACTTCCCCCGGATCTTTCCGGTGCCTCCCATCGGGGATCCATCCACTCATCGACGAGCGCCGCGTTGCCGCGGTGCCGGGGAAATCTATGCCGCGAAGATCGAAGCGCACGAACGTACGGGTGGGGCTGGCTTTATCGATCGCATTGGCCATGCTTGCGCCCGTCGTGGCCCATGCCGATGACTATTCCTGGCTTAACAACTGGCCCACGCATGTGCAGACGAGTGACGGCACGGACATTGGCCTGGTGATGCGCTACCAATATGACGTGAATGATTTTTCCGGTGATGACAGCAAGTTCACGGACTCGCATACCAATCGTCGTAAGTACCTGGGTTTCTACATCAGGAAGCCCGGTGTTTACGACGCTACGGTGTATTACGACTTTCAGGCAAAGCAGTGGCAGGACGCCTTTCTGCGCCTGCAATCCAAAGCTTGGTTGGATGAAGATCTCGGCGCGATCCGTTTCGGCCAGAGCAAGACGCCGGTAAGTTTCGAAGGCGTCACTACCTCGACGGATACCACTTTCATCGAGCTGGCTTTGCCCTCACAAGCGGTATACGAAAATCGCCGCATTGGTGTGGATTGGGCGATCCAACGGACGAACTGGTTGGCCAGTCTGGGCTATTACGGCCATAACCTGCAGGGCAAAAGCCCTGGCCATACCCTGGCAGGAAGGGTTGCGTGGGTGCCTATCCATGAGACGGGCCATGTGTTGCACCTGGGTCTCGCCGCATCCGAAGAGCGTCCCGAAGGTGTGGTGAATGCACTGGGCGAAGAAGCCCCGCCCACCGCAAGTTTCAAGACACCACCCGAAGCCGGCCTCACCACCGTTACGCTGGTTAGTTCCGGAACGCTCAGCCATGTGGATCACATCGACCGCGTTGGCTTGGAGGGCTTGTGGATCGACGGCCCCTGGTCGGTGCAGAGCGAGTATCTGCAAGCACATACCTCGTTCAACAGCGCCAAGCCGGCCTACGATATTGATGGCTATTACGTATTCGGCAGCTGGGTGGCGACGGGCGAGTCGCGCCCGTATCACGACGGAAATGTCAGCAACATCGTTCCGTCCCGGCCCTGGGGCGCGGTCGAATTCGCGCTGCGTTATAGCGAGCTCAATCTCAACGATGGCACGGTGCTTGGGGGCAAGGAGCATGACTGGACGCTGGGTGCCAATTGGTACCTTGGCCGCTACCTGAAATTCCAGGCGAACTACATTCGCGCGTTTAGTGATCGCCGCGGGTTAGTGGTCAACCCGGATGTTTTCGAGCTGCGTGCGCAGGTGGCTTTCTAGCCAGAAAAGAGTTCTAGCTAGAAAAGAGTGGAGAGAAGTGAGCAATGAGTAATGGCGAAGTGCCGGGCTCTCACTCGTTTCTCACTTCTTATTTCTCAACTCTCGCCTAGCGGCATATGCATAGTGAAAATGCGCCTTTCATGCCTATGGACATCCAAACGTATAGTGAATTCGAGGCTGTTCTAGCTCGTTAGCGACGCTGCCGAATCAACCGACGCAGAACATTGCGCCGGACTTCGGCGTCTCCCTCATCGCCGCATTGCTGGAGCCAACCATGAAGCGATTTACGCTCGTCAAAAGCGCGTTGCTGGTGCTGATGTTCGGCTGTAGCGCCATGGCATGGGCGGCGCCACCGCAACTATTGAATGTGTCTTTCGATCCCACCCGTGAGCTGTTCAAAGATGTGGATGCCTCTTTCGCTGCGCAATGGCAGCAGCAGACGGGACAGGCCGTCGCTGTCAGCACCTCCAATGGCGGCTCGGGGAAGCAGGCGCGTGCCGTGCTGGATGGGTTGCAGGCCGATGTGGTGACCTTGGCGTTGGCCTACGACATCGATGTGCTGGCCGACCACGGCTTGCTGTCAAAGGATTGGCAAGCACGATTGCCTTACAACAGTTCGCCGTATACCTCGACCATCGTGTTTCTGGTGCGCAAGGGCAATCCTCGGAACATTCATGACTGGCCGGACCTGGTACGGCCGGGTGTGCAAGTGATTACACCAAACCCGAAAACCTCGGGCGGCGCACGCTGG
The DNA here is from genome assembly GCA_049794535.1 of Rhodanobacter sp. Classification (GTDB taxonomy): domain Bacteria; phylum Pseudomonadota; class Gammaproteobacteria; order Xanthomonadales; family Rhodanobacteraceae; genus JBARCX01. Next base: position 3,605 of record JBARCX010000195.1, on the reverse strand, counting down.
AATTTCCTGGCCGCGTGGGGTTACGAGCTGCGCCAGCCGGGTGGCAATGCAGATAAGGCCAAAGCCTACGTCACCGCGCTCTATCAGCATGTACCCGTGCTGGATACCGGCGCGCGCGGCGCAACCAATACCTTTGTTCAGCGCGGTATTGGCGATGTGCTGATTGCATGGGAAAGCGAGGCGCTGCTGGCGCAGCAGGAGTTTGGCAAGGATCGTTTCGACATTGTGGTGCCTTCGCTCACCATTCTTGCCGAGCCACCCGTGGCAGTGGTCGATTCGGTGATCGACAAGCACGGTACGCGCAAGCAGGCCGAGGCGTATGTGCAATTTCTCTACACGCCACAAGGTCAGGAGCTGGCTGCAAAGCATTTCTACCGGCCACGGTTGCCGGCGGCTGCCACCAAATACGCATCGCAATTTGCGCCGGTGAAGACGTTCACGCTGGCCGAACTCTTCGGTGATTGGCGCAAGGCGCAGGCGACCTATTTTGCCGACGGTGGCGTGTACGACCAAATCACCGAAGGGGAGCGCTGAGTCCGTGACGCGGCGCATCCTACCGGGCTTTGGTCTCAGTCTTGGCTGCACGCTGGGTGCGCTGGGTGCACTGGTCGTATTGCCATTGGTTGCGTTGTTATGGACCGCTGCCGAGCTAGGGCCGAGTGGTTGGTGGGCACAGATCGGTACACGCCGCGTACTGGCTGCGCTGCAGTTGAGCTTCGGTGCGGCCTTGTTGGCGGCGCTGATCGATACGGCACTGGGCCTGCTCGTGGCATGGGTGCTGGTGCGCTATCGCTTCGCGTTACGCCGTGTGTGCGATGCGTTGGTGGATCTTCCCTTCGCGTTGCCTACGGCCGTGGCCGGCATCGCACTGACCGCGTTGTATGCGCCTAATGGTTGGCTGGGCAGCCGGCTTGAGCCGTTAGGTATCACGGTGGCCTATACCCGGCTTGGGGTGCTGCTGGCGATGGTATTTGTAGGTCTGCCATTTGTGGTGCGCACGTTGCAACCCGTATTGGAGAGTCTGGAAGGCGAGCTGGAAGAGGCGGCGCAGACGCTCGGTGCGTCGCCCTGGCAGAGCTTTCGCCACGTGTTGTTGCCACTGTTGTTGCCGACCTTGCTAACCGGGTTTGCGCTGGCGCTGTCGCGCGCTGTCGGCGAATACGGTTCGGTGGTTTTCATTGCCGGTAATCGGCTGTTCCGCACCGAAATCGCGCCCTATCTGATCGTGCAGAAGATCGATTCGCAATACGACTATCACGGCGCAGCCGCGCTGGGTGCGGTGATGCTGGCGATCTCGCTTGTGTTGTTGTTGGCCGTGGCGGGTTTGCAACGCTGGAGTCGGCGTTGGGCGGTGGTGCGCTGATGGCTGCCGTACTCGCTATACCTTCCCAACGCACGTCTTCATGGTCGCTGCGTGTAGCGCGCGGCAGCCTGGTGCTCACGGCCGTACTGGTGCTGGTGTTGCTGCTGGGTTTGCCACTGGTGGCGATTTTTGCCGAGGCATTGCGCAAGGGTGTGGCCTTCTATCTCGATGCGATCACCCAGCCTGACACGCTAGCTGCCGTGCGTTTGACGCTGACTGTGGCGGCTATCGCGGTGCCGTTGAATATGGTGCTGGGTCTGGCGGCGGCATGGGCCATGACGCATTTCGAATTTCGCGGGAAAAGCCTGCTCGGTGCGCTGATCGATGTGCCGTTCTCAGTGTCACCCGTGGTAGCCGGGATGATGTTGGTGTTGTTGTACGGAAAATTCGGCTGGTTCGGCGCATGGCTTGAAGCGCATGACGTGCAGGTGATCTTTGCATTGCCGGGGCTGGTACTCGCAACAGTGTTCGTCACGTTGCCCTTTGTGGCGCGCGAACTGATCCCGTTGATGCAGATGCGCGGCTCGGATGAGGAGGCGGCTGCACTGACTCTGGGTGCAAATGGCTGGCAGATCTTTTTTCGAGTGACGTTGCCACGCGTGCGCTGGGCGCTGTTGTATGGCGTGTTGTTATGCAACGCACGGGCGATGGGCGAATTCGGTGCGGTCTATGTGGTGTCAGGGCACCTGCGCGGCCTCACCAATACGCTGCCGCTGCAGGTGGATCAGTTGTATGCGGAGGATTTCAGTGCCGCATTCGCCGTGGGTTCGCTGCTGGCCTTGCTGACCTTGATCACCATGGCGGTGAAGCGCCTGCTCGAGTGGCGGCATGGTGGCGAGCTGGCGGCGCATCGTTGAGGTTCTGAGAATTTATGAGCATCGAGATCACCCACCTTCGGCGTCACTTCGGCACCTTCGCCGCACTGGACGACGTCAGCCTGAATATCGCCGATGGCGAGTTCGTGGCTCTGCTGGGCCCCTCCGGTTCCGGCAAAACCAGTCTGCTGCGTATCCTTGCCGGCCTGGATCATCCGGAAGCCGGCAGCGTCAGCCGTGATGGTGAGGATCTGCTCGCGGTCGACGCACGTCGCCGTGGCGTGGGCTTGGTATTCCAGCATTACGCGCTCTTTCCGCACATGACGGTGGCACAGAACGTGGCTTTCGGTTTGCGTGTACAGCCATGGCGCTTGCGTCCACGCAAGGCGGAGATCTTCGCTCGTGTCGAGGAGCTGTTGCGTCGAGTGCAACTCGAGGGTCTGGGTGCGCGCTACCCGGCGCAATTGTCGGGAGGTCAGCGTCAGCGTGTGGCGCTGGCGCGCGCGCTGGCAATCGAGCCGCGATTATTGCTACTCGATGAACCGTTTGGTGCGCTTGATGCGCAGGTGCGCATCAGCCTGCGTCGCTGGTTGCGCCAATTGCTCGGTGAGTTGGGTATCACCACAGTGTTCGTGACGCACGATCAGGAAGAGGCGTTGGAGCTGGCCGATCGTGTGGTGGTGATGAATCGTGGGCGCATCGAGCAGATCGGCACCCCGACCCAAATCTATCGTCAGCCAGCGACGCAGTTCGTGTTCGACTTCATCGGTCGTGGCCAGCGTTTTGTGGCACGGGTGGAAAGTGGTCGGCTGCAGCTGGCGGGACAACTGTTGCAGGTGGTCGTGCCGGCTGCGTTCGAAGGTCGTGAAGTGGATGTCTGCTTGCGACCAGAGCATGTGCTTTTGCTGCCGCGGTCGGGCACGGGTTGGTCGGCGCAGGTGCTGGAGTTGCGTCGCACGGCTGGCGTGGTACGCGCCAGTTTGCAATTGCAGGGTATTGCTGCGCCGGTCGAAGCTGATTGGAGTGAGCGCGATGTGGCGCGACATGCGCTAGCCGTGGGTGACGAGGTGGGCGTGCATTTGCAGGAGTTGACGATTTTCACGACGGACGGTGCGTCGTTGCATCACGTATTGCATCCGGGGTTGGCGGCTTCAGCGGCGCTGGCTGCGTTGGATCGGTTGGCTCGGCGGCGGCTGGAGGCTTGAGTTTTAAGATTCGCCGTTTCGTGATTTTACTCGTCGCCCCTGCGTAGGCAGGGGCCCAGTGGCGTTGTCGCTCGGTTGTTGCGATATCGCCAGTGTGCCGCTTACGCAGCGGGCGTTTCGAACCCCTGCCGGGGTCCGAGTCACCTTTCTTTGCTGGCCCAAAGAAACGTAACCCAAAGAAATGGCCTTATAAGCTCATAGCGATATGCAGGATACGAGCCT
>JBARCX010000194.1:0-17141 GCA_049794535.1 Rhodanobacter sp. | reverse complement strand
CGACATGTCGATGGCTTGCGGGGGAAGCAACACTTTGCCGGCACCGTCATCCACCATGAAACCGACGTTGTAATGCACCGCGTATTCCGTGACCTGTGCGTAGCCGCTAATGGTCAGCATGTCGTTGTTCGCCACGCGACGCTTGCTCGATTTGCGTCTTCCCACGGGGCGCCCCGGTACGGAGGGCGCCAAAGCGATCAACGAGTTTTGTGCGAATCCGCCGCCCGATGTCACGCTGCTGATTACGGCGACCGATTGGAGCAACAAGCACGAAGGCGTTTGGACGAAGAATCTCGATGCGGCGGGCGCATTGGTGGTGTTCAATGCACCGAAGCCGCAGGAATGGGCGGCCTGGATTAGTGCGCGACTGGCTTCTCGCGGACTTCGTGCCTCGCCGGATGCTGCTGCGCTGCTGGCCGAGCGCGTGGAGGGCAATTTGCTCGCCGCCGCGCAGGAAATCGATAAGCTGGTTGTACTGCATGGACAGGCAGCGGCGGGTAACGCTGGCGAGCAGAACATGCCGCGCATCGATGCCGCCGAGATGGAAAATCTCGTTGCCGATAGCGCGCGCTACGATGCCTTCAAGCTGACCGATGCGGCGTTCGCGGGAGATGGTGGACGCGCGCTGCATATTCTCGCGGGCCTGCGTGCCGAGGGCGATGAATTAATCGCGCTGATGGGCTGGCTGGTGAATCAATTGCAACTTGCGTTGCGCCTGGCCAATGCGCGTGACTTCGCCGCACAGGCGCGCGCCGAACGACTATGGCCCGCCCGCGAACAACTGTTCCGCAAAGCGCTACGGCGTGCGCCACGCGAGCATTGGCTGCAATGCCTGGCCCGCGCTGCGCGCATCGACCGCATCGCCAAAGGGCGTGAGCAAGGGGATGCGTGGCTTGAGGCCGAGCGCTTGATTGCCGCTATGGCCGAACCACGCGTTGCTGCCGCATTGGCGTAACTGCAGGGTATGAATGTAAGAGCCTGTTCAATGTCTCCACGTAGCCCGCGTTGCTTCTGAGTGGCCGCCAGGTGGTAGTGCGTGGCGCAGCGCCTGACTGGCCGTCAGGTCAAGCCGCGCGCTGCCGCATGGCGGCCACTCAGTGGCAATCCTTCGGACCGGCTCTGTTTGCACACAGGACAGCGTCATCACTTAGTCGTGTACCGACGTACACTCCCTCGATCTTCCTTGTCCTGCGCGCAAACAGCTTCCGGCGCGGGCCATGTGGAGACATTGAACAGGCTCTAAGGACATGAAGCCGCTCGCGATCTTTGGTGGCACGTTCGACCCGATTCACATCGGCCACCTCAGTGTGGCGTGGGAAGCGGCCGAGTTGCTCGATGCGGAAGTTCGCTTGATGCCAGCCAGCGTGCCGCCGCATCGGCCGGCACCGACAGCGAGTCCACAGCAGCGTGTTGCCATGTTGCGCGCGGCGCTACAAGGCCAGTCGCGTTTGACGTTGGACACGCGTGAATTGGAACGTAGTGGCCCCTCCTACACCTTCGACACGTTGAGCGAGTTGCGTGCGGAGCAGGGCGACCGACCGCTTATGCTGCTGCTTGGCGCCGATGCCTTTGCTGGGTTGCCAAGCTGGCATCGCTGGCATGAATTATTTGATGTCGCGCATATCGGTGTGCTGAGTCGGCCAGGCGTGGAAGCGGTGTTGTCTGATGAGCTTGAGCATGAAATCAGCGCGCGGCGCACATCTTCGATGATTGATTTGCATCAGCTCGCTGCAGGCAAACTAGTTGAGCTGGCCGTCACGCCGCTGGAAATCTCCGCCACGCGCATTCGTGAGCTGCTCGCTGTCGGGCGCGATCCACGTTATTTGCTCCCGGCTGGGCTTTTCGATAACACGGGCTTGTTGGCGCCGTATCGTTTCTAATCACGCTTCAAATGTTGCATTGATACCCTGGCTTTAGCGTTGGGAGATGTCCATGCCGTTTGTCACCTTGTTGCGATCAACTGCGTTGATGCTGTTCCTTTTCACGGTCGTTTACTTTCCGGTGATGGCTATTGCCGCAGGCCTTCACTTGTCGACCGACATGATGGTGGTGGCAGTGATGATCGGCAGTCTCGCCGTCGCGGGGACGCTTATGTCGATCGCTGTCCGTTACAGCTGGCTCAGCGCAATAGACTTTGGATTGCGGTGGCCAACGCAGCCCTATCTGATTTATGCGCTGGTTTTGGCTATCCCGTTGAGTGCACTCACTGCGTGGGCAATAAGCCATGTCCATGAGCCCGGGCCATTGGGTGGACTGCATATGGTGCCTTGGCAGATGTATCTCTGCTTTGCAGTCGGCGCGCCTATCCAGGAAGAAGTGATTTTTCGCGGGTTGCTTCAATCAGCGTTGGCTCGAAGCCTGGCGCTCGCGCCGAGATATGCGGCTGTATCCGGCCTGGCAGCCTCGCTTTCGGTCGCAGCACTCTTCGGGATCATCCACTGGGTAGTTGGGCCATGGACTGCATTGGGCGCGCTCGTTCTAGGTGTGCTTGCAGGTGAGTTGCGGCGGCGTAGTGGAAGACTGCTGCCAAGCATCGTGTGTCACGCGATATTCAATCTAGGCGGCATGCTGTGGGTGCTGCATTAAGCATGTGCCGATAGATAATCATGTAGTCGTCGCGCATCACCGTCAGATACGGCGAGGGCGATATAGCCATCAGGACGAACCAGATAAAGCGCGTCGCGTTTGAGACCGACGCGTTTCATATCGGTGTTCCATGTAAAGGCATGGATAGGGAGATGATGTTCGGCACATGCCTCGATAAGGTTTGTGCGTGCGGCACCATAGGCGTGCACTTGCCACGCCAGCGATTGGAGCGGCTCGAAATTATCGTGACCATCGGTAGTGTGGACCCACGGTAAGCGATCGCCGCCATAGATCGTGCCGGCCTTGCCCTCGCTGAGTGCACTGTGTCGATAGTTGATGCCAATTTGCGACATCGTGCGAAAGAGGAAGCGGCGTAGGGGTGGCCATTTGAATAGCCACGGTGCGATTAGTGGGATCACTTGAGTGCGCACATGCCGCGCCAGTGAACCGTCACTGGTGGCTAAGGTAAACCCACGATCCGTGGTGGCAACCAACCGGCGGGCAAACCGGATGCGTTCGACTTCGTAGGTGTCAAGCAGGCTATCGGTGGCGCGTTGGTTCAGTACGTCGGCAAGCTTCCACGCCAGGTTCACTGCGTCGCCAATGCCGGTGTTCATACCCTGGCCGCCGGCAGGACTATGGATGTGCGCGGCGTCGCCGAGTAGAAACGCGCGCTCTCGCCGGAAAGATGGCACTACCCGATGGTGCACGTGATAGGTCGAGAACCAGTTCACCTTTGAAATGCGAAGCCTAAGGTGATTAATCGCGCGCGAGCTAACGTCGTCGAATGTCAGTTCGTTGTTTTCATCGACCGGTCCGCGCACCGTGCCGACTAGACGTACATGGCCTTGCCCTTTGAGCGGAAACACCGCGAGAAAATCGGCATCGTCGAGATCGATATGGAGTTCATGATCAGTAACCGGACCTTCGGCATCCACATCGGCGACATAGAACCGCTGCGTATAGGTTCCACCGGGAAAGGTAAACCCCAACACATTCCGCACCACCGAGCGTGCGCCGTCGCAACCTGCAAGATAGGCCGCGCGGCAGGTTATCTCCGCACCATCAGCTTGCTTAAGCGTAGCGCGCACGCCGTCTTGCGATTGGTCGAAGTGGAGCAGTTCAGTCTGACGTTCTACCGTCACCCCTAATGCTTCGAGATGTTCGATCAGCAATTGTTCGTGTGCATCCTGCGGAAAGACCAGCCCAAAGGGGAACGGGCTAAGTCCTTTACCAATATGCCCGAAGGGTATGCGCGCAGCCTTGGTGCTTCTGACCCACAAATTGATACCGGCAATCCACACACCACGGCTGACGACTTCATCGGCCAACCCGATCTGCCGGTAAAACTCCAGCGTGCGCGATTGCACCGCCAAAGCACGCGAAGTGGTTCCCGCTTCAGCGGTCTTGTCGATGATGCGTACGGCTATGCCGAGCTTGGTCAGCCAAAGCGCAAGTACGAGCCCAGTGGGGCCGGCACCGGCTATCAGCACCTGTGTGTCGTGCTGCGTTAGTTCGGTGTGATCTACATCTGACCGTACAGGTTGCATGGCGCAGGCCTGGTCGATAGCTCCGTAGGTGTCGAGCATGCCATAGAGCGCTGCGCCGAGCTGCGAGGTTACCCAGTCCTGGGTACAAATCGTAACGCTACCGAATTCATGCAGTAGCGCAAGCCGGTGGGCGGCGGGCCGTCGTCGAATACATGGCCAAGATGGCTGTCGCAGTCGGCGCAGCTGATCGCGGTGCGATCCATGCCGAAGCTCCGGTCGCTGTTCTCGATCACGTTTATTTTGGCGATGGGCTTCCAGAAGCTGGGCCAGCCGGTACCGGAGTCGAACTGGGTGGCGGCATCGAACAAGGCTGTGTCGCAGCCAGCGCAGCGGTAAATACCCTTGGTGTTGGGCTTTTCGTGGGAGCCGCTGAATGCCCTCTCGGTGCCATCGCGGCGCATCACGTCGTACGCCGCTGGCGTCAGCCGTTGCTGCCATTGCGCGTCGGTGAGTACCAGCTTGTGAACGCGGCAGGAGCCAAGGTGATGGCCGTCGTCTGCAAAACACTCCAGCGTCACGTCACCTGGCGTGGTTTGAACTTGCCCTGCCGGCAGGGCAGCAGCACCCGCAGCGAACAGGCGCGGCAGCAGCAGGCCACCGCCGAGCGCGAGCAATGTGCCGCCGGTAAGCGATGCACGTAGAAAGCGGCGGCGGTCCATCGCGAGGGTTTCATCGATGCGTGACATGGGAATCTCCCGACTTACATAGGATGTGTTGTGTGCGACGCGATCAACCGAAGGTGAATGCGTAGGCCTGCACGTTGGGATCGAGGAAGGTGATCTCGAACAATCGCTCGCTTGTGCCATTGGCTTGGCGTACGAGTTGGTAGAGGCGTTGCGCGGTGACGGTGCCGTTACCGTCGGCATCGGTATCCATGCCGTGATCGGCACCCGGTGCTTTGCCATCGATGGTCACGCGAAAACGCACGGGCTTGCCGTCTTTACCGGGGCCAAGCACGAGGTGCAGATCGCGCCCGCGGAAGCGGTAGACGATGCTGCCATTGGCTTGGTCGAGCGTGGCGTTTTCGGCGCGCACCGTCCAATGACCGCCCAATGCCCACTGGTTTGTCATCAACACGGAAGGCGCGCGGTAATCCCATGCATCGTCGTGCGCAACTTGGCCGCCAGCGAAGTTCGCCGCGCGCGCATAACCGACATACGTTTCCGGTGAGCGATCGCGGTCGCCGGAGCCGGCGGCTTCTGCACCTTTCGCGCCGGGCTGTACGTAGCCACCGGGCAGGTTGGTGTAACCGGCATCGGTGAGCAAGCGTCGGATCAGATCTTCACTTTGTGCGTAGTCGCCTTCGCCGAATTGATGGCCGCGAATATTTCCTTTGGCATCGATGAAGTAATGCGCTGGCCAATATTCGTTGTTGAAGCCTTTCCAGATCGCATAGTCATTATCGAGTGCGACGGGATAGCTAACGTGGAGATCTTTGATCGCCTTCGCGACGTTGGCCGGATCTTTCTCGAACGCAAACTCTGGCGCATGCACTCCGATGATCACCAGGCCGTGATCCTTGTACTTGTCGTACCAGGCGTTGACGTAGGGCAGTGAGCGAATGCAATTGATGCAGGAGTAGGTCCAGAAATCGACCAGCACCACTTTGCCGCGTAGCGATAGCGGTGTGAGCGGCGGGCTGTTGAACCATTGTGTGGCACCGTTCAAGGAAGGGAATTCGCCTTCCATCGGCAGCGGATCACCGGCCTTGGGTGCTGGAGCCGCTACGGCTGTCGGTGGCCGCACCGCGTTGATCAGCTTCTGTTCGATGCTGCTGGTACTGGCTAGCGAGACGCGTGTGAGCAAGCCGGTATCCGCACCGAGTGCGATTGCAGCCACACCGCACAATACCAACGCGCCCAGGGCACGACGTACCCATTCACCAGCGCCCAATGAGCGCTTCATCACGGCAAATACCTTGCCGCCAATCGCCAATGCCAGCGCCAGTGACGTTGCTGCACCCGCGGCGTAAATGAGCAGCAACAGTGTGGTTTGCACGCTGGCACCTTTCAGTGCGGCACCGGTCAGCAGCAGGCCAAGGATCGGGCCTGCGCAAGGTGCCCACAACAGACCCGTGGCCACACCGAGGCCGGCAGCGGACCACACCGAATCGGTATCTGCATCGGGGTGCTGCGACAACTTGTTGCCCAGTGCCACGAACGGACGAGTGATCCATTCGGCCAGATGTGTCGACAGCAGTGTGAGGCCGAGGAACGCCAATACCACCAACGCGATGATGCGGCCGTATTGGTTCGCGTGTACGGCCCAGCCGCCGCCCACGGCGGCCAATGTGGCGACCAAGGCGAAGGTAAGCGCCATGCCCAGCAGCATCGGCAGGCCACTTTTCATGAACGGCCGATCAGCGCGTGCAAACACAAAGGGCAGCACCGGCAAAATGCACGGGCTCAGGATGGTCAGGGCACCGCCAAGGTAGGCGAGGATCAACAAGATCATGAAGGCAGCATCCGTCGTGGAGGTTTGTCCGTTAATTCGCTACCGCACCGATAGCGGTTACATCTTGATACGACGTAACCACCGGCGGGGATGCAGCGAATTGCCGGATAAGCCCCGAGTGGGCATCGAAGAACCTTGGGGCTCTCATACGAGCCATCAGTGGCTAGCTGCGGAGTGCCTAGCCGGCCTAAGCCCGTGTCGAACGGGCTAGTTCAAGAAGCTGCCGGGATGGCGGATTTTTGAAGTTTCCGAATGAGAAGGTTGCCCGAATAGGGAGCTCCGATGTCGTCTGTCTTGACCGCCAACGGTTTGTGGGTAATACATGACGGCCTTTCCCGACAGCCGAGCCGCAAAGCGACCGTGTCAGCCGAACCCCTCAGCGCCAACGAGCAGGCCGACCAGCGTCGTGCGGTTTGGATGGCGGCTGCCCAAGGTGGTGATCGGCGGGCTTATGAGCGCGTGCTGGCCGATTCGGTGGCGCTGATTCGTACGGTGGCGCGACGGCAGGGTGTGGCTACGGACGCACTCGACGACGTGGTGCAGGAAACCCTGCTTACCATCCATCGGGTACGCCACACCTACGATCCAACGCGTTCGTACGATGCGTGGCTTGCTGCGATCGCCAGTCGTCGCGCTATCGATGCATTGCGCAGCCATGGTCGTCGTGATCGCCGGGAAGTTCATGACGAACTGGCCATGGATCAGTACGCCGATCGTGACGATGCCAGCGCTGAGAGCGAGCGTGAGCAGGATGCACAGCACTTGCGCGCGGCGATTGCCGAATTGCCGCCAGGTCAGCGTGAGGCGATAGAACAGCTGGGTCTTAAAGAGCGCTCGCTGGCTGAAGCGGCTGAGCAAACTGGTCGTAACACCGGCGCACTCAAAGTGAATTTGCATCGTGCGCTGAAAGCATTGCGTAGCCGCCTGCGCGGAGACTCGTAAAGGTCATGACCAACCCACGTCAGCATGAAGCTCTGATCGACGCACTCGGCGCCGAGCTGACGCCTGTGCGGCGTCTGCTGCCACCGTGGTTGCGCACGGTCGGCTGGTTGCTGGTGGTAGTGGCCATTGCGGGTGTGTTGTTCATGCACTATGGCGTCACGCCCATGATGCAGCGTTTGGCTGGAGCGCCCGATTTGGCTTGGGCGGGCGTCGGTGCATTGGTAACCGCGGTCACTGCGGCCTGGGCTGCCTTTGCGCTCAGTGTGCCGGGGCGACGCGCGGTCTGGGCGTGGCTACCTCTGCCAAGTCTTCTGCTATGGATTGGCGCCAGTGGATTGGGTTGCATGCGTCCGTGGCTGGCGCCGGGAACGCATCTGTCCACGTTGCATGAGGCGCCAGATTGCCTAGGGTTTATCGTGGGCTTCTCGGTTCCGCTATCGGCGCTGTTGATCGTGTTATTGCGTCGCGCTTGTCCGTTGCGACCAGTGCTTACGGCAGTGATGGCGGGTCTTGCGAGTGCGGCTGCTTCGGCCAGCCTGTTGGTGATCTGCCACGCATTTGAGGCAACGGTCACTGATTTGCTGGCGCATGCACTCGCCGTAGGTATCGTGGTGACAGCGAACGTTGCGATGAGTGGGCGTCTGTTGTCCAGGATGTAGCCCTCGACTTCAGCGGTAGTATGCCGTGGTGAGTCCGTCCCGCTTTCATGTCGCGCGAACAGTATCTGTCGGATACTCGGAAGACACTCTCATCTGCAGTAACCCGTCATGACTTCTTCGCTCCTGCATCGGCTCGGCATTGATCACCCCTTGATCCAGGCGCCCATGGCTGGCTCCACGCCACCCGCACTAGTGGCTGCCGTGTCGAATGCCGGCGGCCTGGGTTCATTGGGTGCTGGCTATCTGGAGCCGCAAGCCATCCTGGATCAGGCGACGCAAGTGCGCACGCTGAGTACGAGTCCGTTCGGCATCAACCTGTTCGTATTGCCCGACGAGTTCGATGTGGACATGGCGGCGGTGACGCGTGCGCGGACGCGACTCGATGCGCTGATGGAGCAAGAAGGTCTCGATATACGCACTACCTTGCCAACGCGCTGGGCACCCTGTTTCTCCGATCAATTCGCTGCACTGTGCGAGGCGCGGCCGGCGGTAGCTAGTTTTGCTTTTGGCTTGCTCACACCCGCGCAGATGCGCGAGCTGCAACAGCGGCATATCTACGTTGTTGGCACGGCTACCACGGTCGCGGAGGCACGTGCATGGGTGGAGTTGGGCGCGGATGCCGTGTGTGTGCAAGGCGCGGAGGCGGGCGGGCACCGCGGTACCTTCCTGCATACGGTCGAAGAGGCATTGATTGGCCTGTTTGCACTGCTGCCGTTGACCGTGCGTGCAGTGAATATTCCGGTGATTGCTGCCGGCGGGATCATGGACGGTCGCGGCATACTCGCCGCCGAGGTGCTTGGCGCGGCGGCCAGCCAGCTGGGTACGGCATTTCTCGGTTGCCCGGAGTCCACGGCTGCGGAGGCATGGAAGCGCGATCTGCCAGGGGCGGAGGATCACCGCGTCGGTACCATTCGCGGCATCACGGGCCGCGCCGCCCGTGGTCTGCGTAACCGTTTTGCGGAGGCGATGGAGGGGGCGGTGGCCGAGCTGCCACCCTATCCGGTACTCAACGCACTCACTTCGCCGCTGCGCCGCGCTGCTGCTCAGGCGGGTCGTGGCGATTTGATGTCCGAATGGTGTGGGCAGGCCGCTTCGCTAGTACGTACCTTGCCGGCTGGCGAGCTGGTGGCCGTGCTGATGGATGAGTACTACGAGGCAGGACGGATGCTGGATTGAGGTAGCCGGATTGAATCGGGAGGCTGCCTGATGATTGTGAACAAGCCATTTAGCCCCCGGATCGGGTGAATTAGACGAACTTGACGCCCCCTTGCGTCTGGGAGGCTATACTTCGCCCGCGCCATTTCGCGCTGTGATTAAGCCGCGAGGCTCCCACTCTTGAGTATTTCCCGTACGAACAAGGCCGTTACCACGGCCACCCTCCGCAAAGCCGTCATCCTTGCGGTTGAAGAATTGAAGGCCAAAGACGTCCGCGAGATCGATGTCCGTGGCAAGACCTCCATCGCCGATGTGCTGGTCATCGCCTCTGGTACCTCCGCACGCCACGTCAAATCCATTGCCGACGAAGTGGTCAAGTTCGCCAAGCAGGCGGGTGTGATGCCACTGGGTGTAGAAGGTGAGCAGGAAGGCGAATGGGTGTTGGTGGATCTGGGCGATGTCATCGTCCACGTCATGCTGCCGCGTATCCGCGAGTTCTACGGTCTGGAACGACTGTGGACGGTAGGCGACCGCGATCAGGACTTCGACGCCGCGCAAGCCGGCTGAGTCTCGAACACGCATGCGTGCACGCCTGATCGCTGTTGGCGAACGCATGCCCGGTTGGGTGGCGGAAGGTTTCGCCGAATATCGCAAGCGGCTTTCGCACGAGCTGCCGCTTGAATTGATCGAACTGAAACCTGGCGTGCGCGGCAAAGGCCGCGATGATGCACGAGCCATACAGGACGAAGGTGCGGCGATTCTCGCCGCCTTGCCGCGAGATATTCACGTTGTCGCACTCGATGGTCGCGGCAAAACCTGGTCCAGCGAAGAACTGGCCGAGGAATTGGCAAAGTGGCGTATGGCCGGTCGCGATCTGGCGTTTCTGATCGGCGGCCCGGATGGGCACGCGCCCGAAGTACTGGCGCGTGCCGATCAGCGCTGGTCACTCGGCCCGCTGACCTTGCCGCACATGCTGGTGCGATTAGTGTTGGCCGAACAGTTGTATCGCGCTACCACGATAACGGCGGGACACCCTTACCATCGCGCTTGATGGCCTGTCTAAAGTTTTAGACGGGTTCTAACGGCAGCTTGGCGAAAGCCATGCGCGTGAAGCTTCGGTTTCCCCATGACCGAGGTTGTCCGCATGAGGTTTCAGATCCGCCACGCCACGATCCATGATCTGGATACGCTGGCTCCGCTATTCGATGCCTACCGCCAGTTCTATGGGCAGCCGGCTGACATCGCCTTGGCTCGGCGTTTTCTTGCCGAGCGTTTCCAGCATCACGAATCCGTGTTGTTGCTTGCATTAGACGAGCAGGGGCGTGGCGTTGGATTTATCCAGTTATATCCGCTGTTCTCATCGGTACGTGCCACGCGGCGCTATTTGCTCAATGATCTGTATGTGCAGGCGGAAGCCAGGCGTCACGGTGTGGCGGTAGCACTGATGCAGGCGGCGGCCGAGCATGGCCGTGCGATGGGGGTATCGGGGATGTCACTGTCCACCGCGCATGACAATCTGCCGGCGCAACGGTTGTACGAGTCGTTGGGCTGGGTGCGCGACGAGCAATATCGCGAATACAGCCTCACGCTTTGAGCGCCGTTATGCTTGTGGCTTCCTAGTCATTCTGGAACGCCGCATGCTCCACCTTGCTTCGCAGTCTCCGCGTCGACGTCAGTTGCTTGAGCAGTTGGGTGTGGCGTTTGCCACGCTCGATATCGAGGTGCCTGAGCAGCGTGCGCTCCATGAGTCGCCGGAAGATTATGTGAGTCGCGTTGCCCGCGACAAAGCACGAGCAGGGTTGATGCATTTGGCCGGCGTTGATGCCAACGCCATGGTGCTCGGCGCGGATACCGAAGTGGTGCTGGCCGACGAAGTGTTCGGTAAGCCCGTTGATGCCGCCGATGCGATGGCGATGTTGCGGCGATTGTCAGGGCATACGCATGCGGTGGTCTCCGCCGTATGGGTGGTCAGCGCAGCGCAGGAACGTTGCGAGGTATGCGTGTCGCAGGTGCGTTTCAGTGCGCTCGATGAGGCGACCATCGCTGCTTACGTGGCTACCAACGAACCTTTCGGTAAGGCGGGTGCATACGCAATTCAGGGGTGTGGCGCGACGTTGATCGAGCATCTGGCCGGGAGTTATTCCGGCGTGATGGGTTTGCCCTTATTTGAAACCGCACGTCTGTTGCGCAGCTTTGGCATCGTGCCCGCGACCTGATTAAGTACCAATCCGATCCTGTCGCGCTGCAATCAACTGTGCTGTTGAGCCGCGGCCATAAACACCGCTGTCATCGCGAATAGATTGTTGATGCCGTGTGCCAGTACCGCCGGCCACAACGAGCCGGATTTCAGTCGCAGCCAGCACAGCGCGGCTGCAAGCAGCATCAGGTCGGGCAGGGCATACCATTTAAAGTCGAGGCCTGGCAGATGCACGGCGGCAAACAGCAGCACGCTTGCGGTCACGGCCATGCTCATCCGCATACGTTGCATCAGTGCAGATAGCAGCACGCCACGAAACAGCAATTCCTCCACGAGTGGCCCGACACTGACGACGATCAGCAGCAACGGGATGCGCAGTTCACTTGAGGTGCCGCGTCCCATTTGCACCACGTTCTGGGAGACCTCCTGGCCGTGCGCCAGTATCTGAGTGACATAGCCACCCAGCATCGGCATCAGCAATCCGGTACCTATCGCGATGCCATAGAAGATGGGTGAAATGGGACGCGCCATGCCCAGCCCTGGGGGCTGTCGCAGCGCCCATAGCGTTGGCCAGCTGCGCCGGGCAAGGTACAGGATGATCAGTGCCGCCAGGGGGAGCGTGATGATCGCCAGTAGCGAACTGGTATTTGGGCGGTCCATGACAGCCTGCAGCTGTGCATGGATATCGGCTGCACTGTTGCCATGCCGGGTGATGCCGGCGGCGAAGCCAATGATCAAGCTGACCAGGCTGCCGATGACCATCTGCAGCAGGAAGTACATTGCGATCAAACCCAGCGCCATCCATAACCCGGGTAGACGACCCTGCATGGTGGATTGAGGGGCGGTGTTTGGCGTCATGTCCATGGCTTACTCTTCAATGGCGTGGACGATGGCCATGGCCATGCACGATGGGATCACGCTAGCCGGGGCACAGTGATCGTGCAATCCTGCCCTCCGGCATGGTCTGGAACAGGCCGGCCTTGATGGTGGGTTGACTTAACTACGGAGGACATTCGGCGCTACGGTGCTGACCCATGTTTGCATTCGACTGGCTTGCCGACCCCACTGCCTGGGCCGGACTCCTCACCTTGGTGGTGCTGGAGATCGTGCTCGGTATCGACAACCTCGTGTTCGTCGCGATCCTCGCCGACAAATTGCCACCGGCGCTGCGCGATCGGGCACGCATCCTCGGCTTGGCATTGGCGCTAGTGATGCGCCTGGCTTTGCTGGGTGCGCTGAGCTGGCTGGCGCGGCTAACCACACCGATCATTACCTGGTATGCCCTGTCGCTGTCCTGGCGCGACATCATCCTGTTGCTCGGTGGTGCATTCTTGTTGTTCAAGGCCACCTTAGAGCTGCACGAGCGGCTGGAAGCACCGGATGATGACGCTGCTGGCGGCCGCGCGATGGCGCGCTTCTGGGTCGTGGTGGCGCAGATCGTGGCGCTCGATGCGGTGTTCTCGCTCGACTCGGTGATCACCGCGGTCGGCATGGTCAATCAGCTGTCGGTGATGATGGTCGCGGTCGTGATCGCGATGGTGTTGATGATCAGTGCCAGCAAGCCACTCACCGCATTCGTCAATGCACGGCCGACGGTGATCATCCTGTGTCTGTCGTTCTTGTTGATGATCGGCTTCAGCCTGATTGCCGAGGGCTTTGGGTTCCACATTCCGAAGGGGTACCTATACGCCGCGATCGGCTTCTCGATCATGATCGAGGCGTTCAATCAAACCATGCGACGCAATCGCCGGCGCAGCCTTTTCAGTAGTGCACGCCATTTGCGCGAGCGCACAGCGCAGACGGTATTGCGCATGCTGGGTGCCGGTGGCGAGGATGAGTCCGACGTACCCACAACGGTAGCGACCGTTGATAACCGTGCGGCCGTATTCGGCAAGGATGAATTATCGATGGTGCAGGGCGTACTCGATCTTGCGCAGCGACCCGTGCGTTCGATCATGACGCCACGACCGGAGATCAGCTGGATCGATCCGCGCGAACCGATGGAGGTACTACGTGCCGAAATGGACGCCGCGCCACATCACTGGTTGCCCGTTGCGCATGACGATCTCGATCAATTGCTCGGCGTGGCCTCTTCGCGCGACTTGATGGCCAGCCTGCTCGATCATGGCCGTATCGATGTCGAGCGCGTAGTGCGTAAGCCTCTCACGGTGCTGGAGTCGCTCAGCGTATTGCGCTTGATCGAGGCGTTTCGTAGCGCGCCGCTGCAAGTCGCGTTGATCGTCGACGAATACGGCAGCGTGCTCGGGATGGCCACGCCGGCCGATGTACTCGAAGTGATCGCGGGTGAATTTCAGGACGAGCCCGGTAGCGATCCCGCTGCTGTACAAGAGGCCGATGGCGCGTGGCTACTGGACGCCAGCCTCGACCTGCGCAGAGTGGAACAACTGCTCGGTCGTCGCCTGAAAAGCGAGGACGATTTCTCCACCTTGGCGGGCTACGTGTTGCAGCAACTGGGCCGCTTGCCGCAGGCCGGTGAAGCGATTGTCAGCGATGGCCTGCGGTTGGAAGTGATCACGATGGATGGTGCGCGAATCGAGCGGCTGAAGGTAATGCCGGCGGACCAGTAAGAGACAGGTCCGCCAGGCCGTGTTGCTCAGCCGAGCAGCATCGCCCGGGTAAGGCCGATGCCAGCCATAATCAGCGTAGCGGCCCAGCCGATCATGCTCAGCATGTAACCGGGGCCGCGCTTGGAGGCATCGCGCAGGTAGGCCAGCATGTACCAGACCCGGCCGACCACCCATATCAGCCCAGCCACGCCAGCCCACATCGCAAAGCCGTAATACGTCGCGACCCACAGCGTCGGCAGAAACATGACAGTGGCTTCCAGCGTGTTCATCTGCACCCGATAGGCCTGTTCAAACGCCGTGTTGCCACTGATCGCTGGCGCCTTGATGCCGTATTTTTCGCGTGCGCGGCCCACGACGAACATCGTAGCGAACTGCAGCAGCACGGTAAGCAGGGTGACCAGGGCGGGTAAGTGTTGAGGCATGTTGGAGTCTCGGGAAATGGAAGCCCAACTTTAGAGCCTGTTTATGATCTCTGTGTGGCTCGCGACGGGATCTGTTTGCGCGCAGGGCAAGGAAGATCGAGTGAGTGTATGTCGATACACGATTGAGTGATGACGCTGCCGTGTGGGCAAACGGACCCGGCCCGGAGGGTTGCTCCTAAGTGGCCACCATGCGGTAGTGCGCGGCTTGACCTGGCGCCCAGTCAGGCGCTGTGCCATGCACCACCACATGGCGGCCACTTAGGGGCAACGCGAGCTACGCAGAGATCGTAAACAGGCTCTTAGGTTTGGCGTGACAACTCGAGAGGCGCTATCGTCGCGGCGGAGCGCCGGCGGCGGTGCATTGGTCAGCGAGGGGACTCATGGACTGGCAGAAAGGCGAAACCAGCAACAACGTCGAGGTCGATAGCGGTGGTGGTGGCGGAGGCGGCCCCCGTTTCGGTGGCGGTCGCGGCATGGGCATCGGCGGCATGATCATCCTGGCGATCTTGGGCTGGGTGTTTTTCAAGAACCCGCTGGCGTTGCTCGATCAGGGCGGTGGTCAAGCCAGCGCTCCGACGCAAACCAGCCAGCCGGCACAGGTCGATCCGCAACAAAAAGAATTCGTCTCGAAGATTCTCGGTTCTACCGAGAAAACCTGGGGAGACATCTTTGCTTCGGCAGGGAAGACGTATACCGACCCGAAGCTGGACCTGTTCCAGGGCGGCGTAAATACCGCTTGCGGTGCGGCATCGACGGCGGTGGGGCCGTTCTATTGCCCCGGCGATCAGAAGATCTATCTGGACCTGGGCTTTTTCCAGGAACTGCAGACTCGCTTTCATGCCAGCGGCGATTTCGCCCAAGCCTATGTGATCGCGCACGAAGTCGGCCATCACGTACAGAAGTTACTTGGCGTGTTCGACAAGGTCAGCCAGCTGCAGCGGCAGGGCGTACCGATGGATGGGGCCGATGGCCTGTCGGTGCGGCAAGAATTGCAGGCTGACTGTTTTGCCGGCGTGTGGGCCAACCGTACTCAGCAACGCCTGCAATGGCTGCAGCCGGGCGATGTGGAGTCCGCGCTCAATGCAGCTAGCCAGATTGGCGACGACACCTTGCAGCGGGAAGCGCGTGGTCAAGTGGTGCCTGATTCGTTCACTCACGGCACCTCGGCGCAGCGCGTGAAATGGTTCAAAACGGGGCTGGCGAGCGGCGATATCGGGCAGTGCAATACGTTTGCCGGAACACCCTGAGCTTTGCAGTCTGAGTAGCACTATTCGTATAAATATGATGGATTCGAAGGCTCACTTTATGGTTGGCCTTCGTCGTTCTAGAATCCGCGTGCTGCGTGCCAGGGGGTGCGCTTTCGTCGGCTTCCATGAGTCATCCATGTCTGCGCTGCGGCGCTTGTTGTGCTCACTTCCGTGTGGCCTTTCATTGGTCAGAGACGGAAAGTTTCATGGGCGGCGTGGTGCCTGCCGAGTTCACCGAGAAACTCGACCCGCACCGATTGGTCATGCGCGGCACACAGGCTTCGCAGCCGCACTGTATTGCCCTGCAAGGCACGGTGGGTGATGCAGTCAGCTGTGGCATCTACGAGCAACGGCCCTCGGTATGTCGTGAGGTGACGCCAGCATGGGAGTTTGGGGCGCCCAACCCACAGTGCGATAAGGCGCGCCTGGCGTATGGCTTGGCGCTGCTGACCCCAGAGGATTGGCTGGATCCCTCTGGGGCTAGCGAGCCACCATTGCCACAAATGGCTTGAAATAGATGGCTATGGGAACAGGCTCTTAGCTGTCGAAGCGGTAGATATCCATCGCCAGAAAGCCGAGGTCGATGCCGGCATCGATCCGTTGCGCTTTTGCGGCTTCACCAGCGGCACCCAGTGCTACATAAAGCGGCAGCAAATGTTCGTCGGTGGGATGGGCACGCTCGGCGAACGGTGCCTGACGGCGGTAATCCAGCAGGGCGTCCACATCACCTGCTGCCAGCTTCTCTTCGATCCAGCTGATGAACGGACGCACGTACGGGGCCTCGCGCTCCTCGCTGTAGCCAGCGCGGAAGTCGTGCAGGTTATGGGTGATGCTGCCGGAGCCGATGATCAGCACGCCTTCCTCGCGTAGTGGGGCCAGCGCGCGGCCGACGGCGTGCTGATGTGCTGGCCCCAGCTCAGGCTGGATCGACAGCGGTATCATCGGGATATCGGCGTTGGGGTAGAGCAGGTGCAATGGCACCCAGACACCGTGGTCAATGCCGTGTGTCGGGTCGAGTGTTGGCATGAGGCCGGCCGCATCCAGAAGCGCAGTCACTTTCGTTGCTAGCGCTGGTGCGCCGGGCGCCGGATACCGCATATCGAACAGCGCCTGCGGGAAACCGTAGAAGTCGTGAATCGTTTCCGGATGTGCCGCACCGCCGACTTGCGGCGTGTGGGCAAGCCAGTGCGCACTGGCGATCACGATCGCCTTGGGGCGTGGCAGCGCGGCCGCCAGTTCCGCCAGTCGCTCTCCGGTCAGGCCGGGCTGCAGCGCGGTCATCGGTGAGCCGTGGGAGATATACAGACTGGGCAACGCAGACATGGCAGATCACCTGATGGG
>JBARCX010000193.1:0-19229 GCA_049794535.1 Rhodanobacter sp. | reverse complement strand
CGTCGAAACCCTGGGCCTGCACCTGGGCCAGCCGTGCCATGAAGCGTGCGCGCCATGCGTACAGGGTGCGCGCATACGAGTCGCCGAAGTCCTCCAATGCGATCAAGCCTAGATCGCTGGCATCGCTTTTTGCGGCCAACATCGCGCTCACCGACGGAATGAAACTGCCGGGAAATACGTGCCGCTTGATGAAGTCGACTGACTTCAGTGCTTGTGCGTAGCGGTGGTCCTCGATGGTGATGGCTTGTACGAGCGCCAGACCATCGGGCTTGAGCAGGCGCCCAAGTTTGTCGAAATAGACGTCCAGATATTCGGCGCCGATCGCTTCGACCATTTCGATGGAGACCAGCTTGTCGTACTGGCCATCCAGATCGCGGTAGTCGTCCAGACGCAGTGTGACGCGATCCTGCAGGCCGGCGGCTGCAACGCGTTCACTGGCTAACGCATGCTGCTCGCGCGAAATCGTGGTGGTAGTGACGTGGCAACCATAGTGCTGTGCCGCATACAGCGCGAAGCCGCCCCAGCCGGTACCGATCTCGATCACCCGATCATCAGGGTTCAGTTGCAACTTGCGACAGATGGTTTCCAGCTTACGGGCGGATGCGGCCTCTAACGTATCGTCGACGCCGGCCCAGATCGCCGAGGAATACATCAGGTCCGGTGACAGGAATAGCCGGAAGAAATCGTTACCGAGATCGTAGTGCGCGGCGATGTTGCGGCGGCTACCGTGGCGCGTATTACGCTGCATGGCATGCCATGCACGCATGGCCATACCGCCGAGTCGCGCGATGCCGGTTTCCATACCATCGAGTAGCTCGCGGTTGCGCACCAATAAGCGAATCAGCCCGACAAGATGGTCACAACGCCAGTGCCCATCCATGTATGCCTCGCCTGCACCCACGCTACCGTTGGCGGCGACAGCGCGATAGAAATCGTTGTCCAGGACATCGATGTGTACGACAAGGTCGGGCTGCTGTGCCAGCGGTGTACCTAATTCAACCGTACCCGCCGCATCCTGCAGCACTAGCCGACCATGCTGTAGCCCAGCCATTTGTGCGAGCAGGCGGCTGCGAAGGAAGCGCGCACCGGCTGGGATCACCTGGGTGGCTCGGTGGATGGACGAATCGTTGGCAGGTTTGACGATGGCGTTCATGGCGGGCCTCAAAGCGGTTGTGGATGGTCGTAAACAGGGTTGCGTTTCAGCCACAAGCGCAGCGCTTGCCAGTGAATGGCGCCGACCACTTGCGCGGTCATCAACGGATAGCGCCACAGCACGCGAGCCAGCGTGGCGCTGGTCAGCGGCAGGCGTTGCAGGTGTAGACGTGCATTGAATTCGCGCTGGCCGTTTCGCAGCACGTCCATGTGCACGCGCAGATCATTGGCGGGTGCGGTGAATCGCCAGTCATAGCCGCGATCCATCGGCATGAACGGCGACACATGGAAGGTCTTGGGAAAGGTCCAGCGCAGTGTGTGACCATGCTCTTGTGCGGTCTCGATAGGCAGCACATAAGCGTGGCGCTCATGCCACGGCGTATTGGTGATTTCGGCAACGATGCAAGTCAGCGTTACGCCATCGGCGGCGTAGCAGTAATAGAAACTCACCGGGTTGAAGACGAAACCGAAGTAACGAAGATGGGCGAGCAGGCGGATCGGCCCGACCGGTCGCAGACCCGTAGCTTGTTCCACGCACTGACGCACGGCTTCGGCCAGTGGTAATTCGGCGGGACCCAGATAATCGCCACGGCGGAATTGAGCGACATTGCCGCCTTGTGATGTCCACAGCCAACGCTGCGTAAATACACGGTCAACCTCGTCGAGATCCAGATAGAGCTGCGCCATGCGATAGGAGAAGGCATGCGGATGCGGCGCGAGCCGGGTATGCGTGACCACGCCCTCGTAGACCGCACTGGCCAGCGGAGACGTCTGCTCGCGGAGCAAGGCACTGTTCATGCGACAAGCTCCACTGCGCGCGGCGTTGTTATAGCTGAGCGCGTCGTTGTATTCGACCCGCTCGCACTCGTATCAAACCAGGGAGCCTCCAACGCCTCGGCGACTTCTACCGCGCTGCGCATACCGTCCTCATGGAAACCCCAACCCCAATAGGCACCCGCAAACCAGGTATGACGCCGCCCCTGGATCTCGCGCTTGCGTGTTTGCGCGGCCACCGCAGCATGGTCATACACCGGATGGTGGTAGCGCATGCGTCGCAGCACTTTGGCCGGATCGATCGCTGCGCTGCGGTTGAGCGTCACCACGAATGGCTCGGGCGATTCGATGTTCTGCAGCAGATTCATGCAGTAGCTCACCGTGCAGTTGTCGCCCGGTGTGCGTGGGATGAAAGCATTCCACGCGGCCCACGCTTTACGCCGACGCGGTAACAATGAGGCGTCGGTGTGCAGCACGGTCTCGTTAGCCTGGTACGGCATGGCGCCAAGGATGGCGTGCTCGCGTTCGTCCGCGTCGGCGAGTAGCGCTAACGCTTGATCGCTGTGGCAGGCCAGCACGATCTGGTCGAAGCGCTCGCTGCCGGCTGCAGTGCACAGCACGATGCCATGGGTATCGCGGCACACAGCGTGTACCGGGGTATTCAAGCGTTCATGCACGTGCCAGCGCGCACGCAAGGCTTTCACGTAACTGGCCGACCCACCGCGCACCACACGCCACTCGGGCCGCTCGCTGACCTGCAGCATCTGGTGATTCGCCATGAACTGCACCAGATAGCGCGCCGGAAAATTGAGGATTTGCGATGCGGGTGATGACCATAGTGCCGATGCCATGGGCACCAGATGTTCATCGCGGAACGCAGCGCCGTAGCGGTGTTCGGCAAGATAGTCACCCAGCGTCGGGCCGACCGCATGCGTGTCGAGCAGAGCAGGGGCCTCACGGTAGAATCGCACCAAGTCGCGCACCATGCCGATGAAGCGAGGCGACAGCAGATTGCGGCGCTGGCAGAACAGCGTGTCCAAGGTGGCGGCGTTGTATTCCAGTCCACTGGCTTCGTTGTGCACTGAGAAGCTCATGGTGGTCGGTTGCGACGCGACACCCAGCTCATCGAACAACCGCGTCAGCAGCGGATAGTGGCGTGGGTTGTGCACGATGAAGCCCGTGTCGATCGCGTAGCGCCGACCTTGTAGCTCGATGTCATGCGTATGGGTATGGCCACCGAGATAGTTGTTCGCCTCGAACAGCGTGACCTCGTGCTGACGCGACAGCAACCACGCCGAAGCCAACCCCGCAATGCCTGATCCAACGATCGCGATGCGCATGGCTCACTTCCGTGCTTTGTCGATAACCCAAGCCGGTACTGGCTTGAGCTCTTGCACTAGCCCGAGTGCTGCCATCAACTTCAGGCCGTACCAGGTCAGGTCGATCTCCCACCAGCGGAAGCCCTGCCGGGCTGAGCCAGGGAAAAAGTGGTGGTTGTTGTGCCAGCCCTCACCGAAGGTGATCAGTGCCAGCCACACGTTGTTGCGACTGTCATCACGCGTGTCGTAGCGACGCGTGCCGTAGCGGTGCGCTAGCGAGTTGATGGTCACGGTGGCGTGGAACAACACCACGGTAGAAACAAAGAAACCCCATATCAGCAACTGCCCGCCACTGGTGCCTAGTTGTGGCGCGAGGTGATGCAACAGCACACCCAACCCATACAGCGCTACGGCTAACAACACGGGTATCAGCGTGTCGTAGCGATCCAGCCAGCGTAGCTCGGGATACTTAGCCAGATCAGGAACACGTTCCAGTTCGGTACGGAACCCGCGCGGTGTGAGAAACCAACCGACATGGCTCCATAAGAAACCGTAAACGGTGGGCGAATGCGGATCGAGTGTGGTATCGGCATGCCGATGATGATTGCGATGGTGCGCGGCCCACCACAGCGGCCCGCGTTGTACGCAGGATGCGCCGATCAGCGCGAAAGTCAGTTGCACCGCGCGTGACGTACGAAAGGTGCGATGCGCGAAATAGCGATGGTAGAAGCCGGTCAACGCGAACATGCGAACCGCATACAGCACCGCCGCCACGATCAAGGCGATGGGCGATACCCCGACCCAGATCACGCCGATGCAGGCCACATGCATCGCAATGAACGGCGCGGCGCGTAGCCAGTCGATGCGATCTTCACGATCCTGTTCGACCTCCATCGCGGCCCCACTGTCGAACCAGTGCCGCACTTCCCGCAGCAACCGCGACCGTCGAGGTGCAACGGTATCCGTGCCGGGCGACGGTGCTATCGCGTCAGGCAGCGGCATCAAGACGGGTTTGGAGAGTGCCATGGGAGGTCTGCCTATCAGAGTGTCGTTGATAGGTACGGACCAAAAGGCGTTACGGATGCATTCGAAGATCGAGAGTGGGAGTCATGCGAGAGAACTCCCTCCCCAGGAGTGCTCGCTGTGTAACGCTCGGGAGATGTTGATCGCCTGTTCAAAGTCTCGGCAATTCAGCATCAAGGTGCGCACGACGTAGATGGCACACTTCACGCTCGTCATTCCGGCGCAGGCCGGAATCCAGTGGCCGCAAGGCTATGGTCGAGCGATATCGTTACAAAACGCACCCACGAAACCAGCAGCAGATGGGTGCTATCGACATCCTGATGACTGAGTCCACTGGATTCCGGCCTGCGCCGGAATGACGAGCAAAACAATCGTGTCCCGCGCGTGCCCCATGGCTCGATGCGGAGACTTTAGACAGGCTCTTAGGCCGACGGCGCTGCGCCAATAGCACCCTTGGCTATGACAGGTCCGGTGGGTTGGCCGGTGGGTGAGCCACCCATCGGCTCAACTGAAACGGCGAGCGCAGCAGTCGGTCCCAGCCGTGCCAGTAAGGCCGGGGCGAGGGCCAGCGTTGTGGGTTTGTCGCGCGAAATCATGCCTACGGAAATCGGCTTTTGTCCGGCGGGGATCAACCACAATTCAGGCGCGCGCCCTTGGGCCAGGGCTGCCGGGGTGGCCGGTACGATGATCATGCGGGCATGCTGCAGATCCATCGTGGCGGTCCATCCGGTAACGCCATTGTCTTGTTGGATGGTGGAGGCCATGTAGCCGGCACTCACCGTGGTTGGCGTCACCGGCTGGCGAGGTACGGTGACCATCACCACCAGGCAGGCTGCGGCTACTGCGCTGGCGCCGATGCCGAGCCAGTGCCACAGCCGCAGGTTATCCCACAGGCCGACGCGTGGCTTGGCAGCTATCGGTGCCTCCAAATGCAGCGCGTCCTGAATCCGCGCCCAGACATAGGGCGGGGGAACGGCCTCGTCGATTTCGTCGGCCAGCGGCATCAGGCGGCGCTGCCACAGCGCCACGGCCGTAGCAGCCTCGGCATTGCTCTGCACTTCATGAGCCACCGCAGCGCGCGCATCGGCATCCAGCACGCCCAGTACGTACTCGGCGTAGCGCAGATTGTTGTTGTCGTCGTCGATGGGCGTGTTCATTGGTCGAGGCACGTACGAAGTTGCATCAGGCTACGGCGGATCCAGCTTTTCATGGTTCCGAGCGGCACCTTGCAGCGTGTCGCTAACTCGTTATACGTAGCTCCGGTGAAAAAGGCTTCACGTACCGAGCTGCGTTGTTGCGGTTCCAGTGCATCGAGGCAGTTCTGCAGGCGGCGATACTCCTGGCTGCTCTCGGCATTGACGGCCGGTGTGGGCTGCTCGTCGACGAGATCGTCCATCTGGGCCGGGTCGCTCAGTTGCTCCTCGCGGTGCTGGCGTAAGCGGTCAATGGCCTTGTTACGTGACAGCGTGGTCAGCCAGGTGATGGCACTGGCCTTGGCGGCATCGAAACTGGCGGCGCGATGCCACACCGTGCTGTAGGTGTCCTGCAGCACCTCTTCCGCTTCACTCCGATCACGCAACATACGCAGGCACACGCCGAAAAGCCTGGATGACGTGCGTCGATAGAGTTCGGCAAACGCTTTTTGATCGCTGCGCCCGGTTTGCTGTAGCAGCCGGTTCAGCTCTTCATGCTCAACGGCGCTGGTAGCGCTCATGTATGAGGCATCCTGAAGTTATTGGAATGTGGCTATGCAGGAACGGGGTGTGTGTTCGTCAGTATGGGTGCATAGACGGAATATTTGCCGATGCATTTCATAGCATGAAGGCGATAGGGCCGTTTGTCAGCTTTCCCCTACAAATGCTTTCTGTGATCGCCCCCGACTCACACCGTCAGGCAAGAAATCACGAAACGTTGACTTATGGGGTATCTAAGATCGCACCGGGGAGGTATGCGTTACCTCTCAGGCGTGTCGGCAGGGGTTACGGGATGTGACGGTTCGACTTTGATGCACAAGCGGTGCAGGCCCCGTCACGCCTCTTCGCGGCTTCTCGGCACGGTTTCCTTAAAAACTGTAATGAGGTGAATGTGATGGATATTCAAAATGCTGATCTGAGCACCCAGTGGCGTAACGATGCCGGCCAGGATAATCCTGCCGGTCCGTTGTTCAGTGGCGGCGTGTTCGCTGAGGCTGATATCGCCAGCGAGAGCATTCAGACCACGCTCCATGGATGTGGAACGGCTTGTACGGGCTCCACTACCCGTTACTGCTGCTAATCCGCATGGCGTCCACCCTACCGGACGCCAGCAATTTCAACGCTTCACTGGGTTGCCTGCTTTCGTCCGGTATGGACGAGCTGGCAACCCAGCTTAAGCGGATTGCTGGGCTTCACGCTCGCGAGTGCGACGCCGTTTTGGCCGCTACACGCGAATGCCTTTACGCCATTTTGCATGGGCGACTCAGTCGCGTGCTTGTGTTGGAGTTGAACGCCGCACGCGTTGATGGCCGATTGCATGGCGATGATGCAACCCAGCGTTGGGAACAATTCCTCGCGCTGTCTTCTCAGCCCAGTTTCTGGAATGGCTTGGCGAGTCACTACCCAAATCTGCAATCACGCGTCGATAGCATCGTGCGCAATCGTTGCGCAGCATCGTTGGCATTTGCACGCCGTTGGGCGATAGACCGAATTTGTCTTGGCCCCCTTTGCGATGCCGATCCAGGTGAATTGTTGCAAGTAAGTTTTGGACTCGGTGACAGTCATCGTCGCGGGCAGACAGTTGCGCTTTTGCGCTGCGAAGGCGGGCGCATGGTCTATAAGCCCCGTGAAGTAGCCGTGGATGCTGCCTTGGCCCGATTCATTGCCGAGCTGGCGGATGACTGCGCCGGTGAACTCACCATCCACGTGCCACGCGTGGTGGGGCATACCGATCACGGTTGGACCGAATACATCAGTCACCGCTACGCAGCGAACGATGACGAACTGCGTGGTTTTTATCGCGGCATTGGCCAATGGCTGGCCGTCATGCGTTTGCTCGGTGGTACGGATCTGCATGCGGAGAACGTGATCGCCCACGGGGCGAGCCCGTATGTGATCGATTGCGAGACGCTGTTCACGCCGAAAATTCCGCCGATGCCATCAGGCTTTGGGCAAGCGACAGATCATGCGGCTGAACTTGTTGCCGGCACGGTATTGAATATCGGCATATTGCCAGGGCGCGGTGCGGGCTTGGGTTGGCGTGGTGTGGATACCTCGGCGGTGGGTTCGCTACCGGGGCAGCAACCGATGCTGTCACAACCGGACCTACTCAAAGCAGGTACTGACGAGGCGTATATCGGCACGACGATGGTAGAGGCGCCCATATCGCAGAACCATCCCAGTGCGCAGCCGGTGTTGTCACGCTACTGGCCAGATGTACTGAAAGCATTTGACGACACGACAGCTGTATTGCGCCGGCTGGATGACGCCGGCACCTTGCGTGGTCGACTGGAGATATTCCACGACTGCCGCATCCGTGTGGTGACGCGTGCTACCGAGGTTTACGCCGAGCTTGGTCGCATGCTGTGGCATCCGGTGTCACTGCATAACGAGGAAGGCGCGCGCTCGCGTGCGCGTGACCTCATGACTCGCATGGCCGGTAACGTGTCGACGGCGCCAGGCGATCCCGCGGTGATCGATGCTGAAATCGATGACATGCTCGAAGGTGATATTCCGTTCTTTGGTACCACGCCAGGGCACGGGCAATTGGAAGGGCCGCGCGGTACACGCTGGCGTCCGCAACTCAATCTGGTCGACGCTGCTTTGGATCATTGGCGTACGGCTGATTTTCGGCTGGAGCGCCATGTGATCCAAGCCGCGTTGATCAGCGCATATATCAACGAAGGGTGGATGCCCGACGAAGCCTCGCTGTGGCCGGAGCAAGCACGCGAAGGTTTGACCGACATGCGGCGGCGCGAGCAGGCCGCACGCATCATGCGCGATATGGTGGCAACCGCCATTCACGGTGATGACGGTAGCGTGGCCTGGATCGCGCCCGTGTTCGATCCAAGCACCGGGTGGTCGGTAAAGCCGCTGGGGCCGGATCTGTACGGCGGCACCTCGGGTATCGCATTACTGAGTGCTGCGTATTTGCGCGAGAGCCGTGCAGGTCGTGCTGATCTGGTCGACGGCTTGGAATCGCTGCTTAACGCCGCGATGCGCACGCTCGATATGGCCGAAACCAAATGGCAAAGTCAGCGGTTGGATAGCATCAAGGTGCGCCCCATGCCACCCGGCGGTTACCTCGGATTGGGTTCGTTGATATGGACACGCATCATCCTGGCGGACTGGGGCATGGATGCTGGTGATGGCCTTGCACGAGCATGCGCGTTAGCTCATGTCATGTCGGAGGCTGCGGCCGCCTCCGACATGACCGATATTCTGTCCGGTACCGCGGGCGCGATACCTCCTTTGCTCGCACTTGCGCGGCGCACTGGCGATGCGCAATACCTGCGTACGGCGCGTGAACTCGGCGACAGCTTGTGTGAGCGCGCCATACTCGAGAATGGCCGCGCACATTGGGCAAATGAGCTTTGGCCCAATGGCATTGGTGGCTATGCACATGGCGTTACCGGTATGGGCTGGGCCTTGGTCAGGCTGGCACGTGAAACGGGTGAATCACGTTACGCTGACATAGCCCAGGCAGCCTTTGCATTCGACGACGCCTTGTTCGATGACGATGAGAAGAATTGGATCGACCTGCGCATGCTTCCCGGCGCCAAAACAGCTGCGGCGTGGTGCCATGGTGCCGTAGGTATCGGCTTGGCACGGCTCGATCTGGATCCACACTTGGAGCTGGACGCAACACGCGTGGTACTGCGTCGTGCTGCGGCAGCGGTTTGGCGGCAAGGGGTAGGCTGGAATCATTCGGCGTGCCACGGCGATGCATCGGTGCTGGAGCTATTGAGTGCCGCGATTGAGTTCGGCGAGGGACCGCCAGGTCTTACGCGAGAGGAATTACTCGAGCGCTACCTCACCAGCCTGGAAGACCATGGGCCGGTTTGCGGCATGACCCGCGATACGTTTTCGCCGGGCCTGATGCCGGGGCTCGGCGGCATCGCTTATCAGCTACTCAGGGCGCATCCGCAAAGTACGCTTCCTTCAATACTCACCATGGGAGGCGATGCACTCTGAACGCGGGTACTTTCATGGCTTTTAATGATCGTCGTTCCTGCGTACCCCGAAAAAGGGGCAAGGGCGGGGGCTCAGTGGCGATATCGTCTACCGCAATCGGGTTCGCCTGCGGCGGGCTTTCGACCTCCTGCCGGAGGCCGAGTCACTTTCTCTTGCGTGCCCAAGAGAAAGTAACCAAAGAGAAGGGCACCCCCGGTGCAGCGCCCTACGGACATCCTGTCCTTCGGGTGCGTGAGGCTCAGCCGGGCTTTTCGACAGGGCTTCCTGCCCTGGCGAAAAGTGGCAGGCGTCCCTGCCTGCCACCCTGCGGGCCTATCGTCCGAACCTCACCGCCGCACAGGGGGCCCCGAACAGCAGCGCGCGTCCTGCGCGCACTTTTCGAAAAGCTAAAGCAAAAGCAGCCGCTACGCGCTGTTAGCACCATACAAAAAAACTAGAAGGGGATAACTCTGAACGCGCAGGCCAATCAGGCAGAGTTGCATACGCCCTATTGGCGCCTGGACGAAAATCACGAACGTCGCCCAGGGTTCGTCATGCTCGTCAAACGCCTTGGCATGGCTGCGCAGCCGGTGGCGGATATTTTGCGACGTGCCGCGCCGTGGTCGGCGCTGGTGATCGTTTTGGCGCAGTTGTTTTCCGGCGCCGCGACGGCATGGGCCTTGATGTTGACTGCGCGTGTGCTTGAGCGTGTGATCGGGCAGGCGCCTACGTCGGAACATCTACGGGCCGCATTACCCCTCGTATTGATGCTGTGCGGTGTGCATGTATTGCGTATTGGCATGGATGCTGCCACCGCTGTCGCCAAAGCCAAGCTTGCCCCGAAAGTCCACCGGGTGGCCGAGGAGCAACTCTTTCAGGTCAGTTTGCAGGTGGATTTGGCGTCCTTCGACGATCCGGATTTCTACGACCAGCTGCATCGCGCCAAGGATCGCGGTGTGGTGCACATGGAAAGCGCCACTACGTGTTTGATCGAAGTGCTCAGTGCGTCATTCTCGGTAGCGGGCGCTGCCTTGGCCTTGGTTCTGTTGCAGCCCTTGCTGTTGCCGATACTCGTGCTGGCGTTGCTACCGGATGGTTGGGCCGCACTCAAGGCGGCCAGTCTGCAGTACGCGGCGATGCCGACCACCATCTCGCTGACTCGGCAAACGCAAATGTTTGGCGAACTTGCGACGCATCGCGAAGCTGCGCCGGAAATTCGCGCCACGCAGGCCAAGGATTACGTGCTTGCCGAATACCGTCGTAGTGCCATCGATCTGGAACAGCATTTGGTGACGCATGGTTTGGCCGAGGCTAAATCCATCACGCTAGGTCGGATACTTTCAGGCCTGGGCCAGCTCGGCATGTTCGTGGCGCTGGGTGCCATGCTTTACGCGCGTTGGTTGGATCTGGCGGCTGCAGGTACGGCGGTGATCGCTATTCGCAGTGCCAGTGCTGCGCTTGCGCGATTGATGCTCGTCTCGCGCGAATTGTTCGAGAAAGGCCTCTACATCAGCGACTACCGTGCGTTTATCGAGCAGTCGATACAACGGCGGTGTCGTCCCGTAACAAGCGGCCAGGTGGCACCTGCAAAACCCGGGTATATCGAACTGGATCACGTGGGCTTTCACTATCAGGGCACGGTGCAACCTGCATTGAAAAATATCTCGCTCACTATTCTGGCGGGCCAGACCATCGCACTGGTTGGCGAGAATGGGTCGGGAAAAACCACATTGGCCAAGCTGCTCGCTGGTCTCTATCAGCCGACCAGTGGCCGTATTGCGTGGGATGGCGTTGATCTACGCGACATGACACCCGACTCGTTGGCCAGCCGTATTGCCATGGTGCTACAAGAACCTGTGCGCTGGCCGCGCAGTGCACGTGACAATATTCGCCTTGGCCGCCATGAGTACAACGACGCGGACGATCGGTTGTTGCTACAGGCCGCCAGGGAATCGGGAGCGATGGATGTCATCGAGCGCTTGCCACAGCAATGGGACACGCTCCTGTCGCGCCAATTCCACGGTGGCCAGGATCTCTCGGGCGGGCAATGGCAACGACTTGCCATAGCGCGCGGACTCTATCGCAACGCACCACTCGTTATCTGGGATGAACCCACGTCATCCCTGGATGCCAAGGCTGAGCACGCGGTATACGAATCGCTGCGTCAGCTTGCACGCCAGCGCACTGTCATTCTCATTACGCATCGCCTGGCCAGTATTCGCAATGCAGATTGCATCTATTTCCTGGAGCGTGGCGCATTAGTAGAGCAGGGCACGCACAGCGAGCTCGTTGAAGCGAATGGGC
This sequence comes from Rhodanobacter sp., assembly GCA_049794535.1. Taxonomy (GTDB): domain Bacteria; phylum Pseudomonadota; class Gammaproteobacteria; order Xanthomonadales; family Rhodanobacteraceae; genus JBARCX01. The sequence goes on along the minus strand of JBARCX010000193.1, from coordinate 7,510 downwards.
GCTATGCAGAGCTTTATCGCTTGCAAGCGATCATGCACTCTTAATAGCGGTGCACGTGACATAGACGACCAGCCACTTGCTCGTCATTCCAGCGCAGGCTGGAATGACGAGCAAAACAGTCGCACCTCACGAATTATCGATAGCTCAAGCTTTCAGAGCTACCCCAACTACGTAGCCGGCGCCTCTCTCAGGATCCACCCGTTTGCATCAGGATCTTTGAAGGTGGCAAACCGCCCCCACGGTTCGCTGCCGATGGCTGATATCTCCAAACCGCGTTGAATCAGCGTCGCGTGGTCAGCGTCGATGTCATTAGTGTTCAACATCACGCCCTGTAATCCACCGGGGCGCATCGTGTCGAACCAGGTGACCAGCGCAATCGTCGTCGCGCATCCCACGGGGGAGAGTTGAATCCACGTTTGACCCGGACCCATGGGGCTTTCTCGCACAAGGTCGAATCCCAGCACATCGCGGTAAAACGCCTTGGATCGCTGCGGGTCGGAAACGGGAACGGAAAGGATCTCGAACGACGTGATGGCCATGACACACCCCTTGCGAACGATGTTCTAGGTGGCGCGAATCTAGGACCTACTGGAGTCGAATAGCAAATCGCTGACGCGCGCTATTCACTACGGCGCCTGTCATTGGCTTCCACGGCCGACGAGGGCGTAGTGCGCGAGGCTAGCTTGTCGATCGTCGCTAAGGGCAATGCTGCAGCGATGGCGCTATAGCCGGCATCGTTGGGATGCAGGTGATCGCCGCTGTCGTAGGCGGGAAGCAGTCGTGCGGGGTGGCTCGGGTCACGCAGGATTTGATCGAAGTCGAGTACGGCGTCGAATTCGCCGCTATGACGTATCCAGGCGTTGACGTGCTGGCGCATCACATCCTTCGCAGGCGTGTAATAGCCAGGAAGGTCGGCGTTTTCGAAGGGAGATATGGTGGTACCGATGATGCTCAGGCCATGTTGGTGGGCCAGTGCGATAAGTCGCCGATAGCCGGCGATGAGATCGTTGGCATCTAGGGTCTCGCTTGCCGGTGCCAGCGCATGAAGAAACCCGAGATCGTTGCCGCCGATGCGTACGATGACGACCTTTGCGCCGGCTTGATCGAGCGCATCGTGCTGGAAGCGCGCGAGCCCTGACTCGCCGAGAGCTGTGCCGAATGAGCTGCCGCTCGGGCTGTCGTGCAGCAGGCGGTTGCCGATAAGCCCCGCATTGAGCATGGCCACATTCTGACCAGCTTGCCGTAGGCGTACGGCCAAGGCATCCGGCCATCGTCGATTGGCGTCGGCGGTAGAGCCGTCGCCATCCACCATGGAGTCACCGAAGGCCACCACGGAAAACGCCGGTGGTGTCGCCGCGACCTCAACCCCGGCAAGGAACGGCCAGCTATCGATGTGCCGGGCGATCGGAAAGTGCGCAGCTGCAGTGTTGTCACCTGGGCGCGAGACGTAGCTCGTCTGCTGGGCGAGGATATGGACGGTGGTTGCTGCAGCAGCCTTCGGGAAATACAGGCTCACCGCCAGGTCCGAGAGTGCGGGAACCGCTAATGAGGCCGGATCACTCAGCATCATCGCATGTGCTGGTATGACAACGGAGGTCCGTCCGTTGAATGTCAGGGCACGGTCACTGGCCGGATCGATATCCGCTCCACTTGTGCGGCGCGCGATATGCGCATCACTAATCATCAGCGGCGTATTGCCGTAGCGATTCGACAATCGGATGCGTACCTGCGGACCACCCGCGCTGACATGCACGATGAGGCGCAGGCTTTGCGCGCTGTAATGATCGAGTGTGCCCGGCATCGGCGGTTGCGAGGCAGCCGCCCAGGTGCCCACCCAATCTGTTTCGGAGTGAGCATCGCCGGCACGGGCGACGCCAACCGGCAAACTGACGATCCATAGCATCAACGCCAGTCGCTTGAGCGCGAGTAACGCCCGGTGATAAATGACGTTTCCAAGTCGGCTCGACTGCGGCAGGTCGTTGAGTCCGGGCATTCGCTTTTTTCCGAAAGGTTGTCGATCGTGGCGCTGCCCTTGTGCAACGCGCCCTGAGGAACCGTTACGGCAGCCGCTTTCATGCGTCATGTCATCTCCGGGGAATGGGAAGCCGTGAACATGACCGACGATGCCGACGATGAGCGGCGAAAGTCCTGAAACCGTTCTGATTTCCTGCTGAAAAACTCTGAAATTCCTTTAAGTTCAGCTACTGCCGACAGCCCATGGGTATGAGCCAGCCTCGAGCCATCCCTTTCGCGTGTGGTTCGTCGCTTCGATCTCTGCGATATTTGCGGCAGGTTTCTGGCATGTGCCAAAGCGGACGCGTTCTTTCGATGACGTACCGGCCACCCTCCACCCTCAGGAGAACACCCATGCAGACACGCATCCAGGGCACGGTGATGCCCGTACTCGAAGTACAACTTGATCCCAACGAAAGTGTCTTCGCTGAGAGCGGCGAGCTTTCATGGATGACCGCATCGATCCAGATGACCACACACACCCAGATGGGGGGCGGTGGGGGACTGATGGGTATGTTCAAGCGCGCGGTCGGCGGCGGCAGTTTCTTCATGACCGAGTACCGCGCCATGCAGGTACCCGGCGAGGTTGCTTTTGCCACCAAAGTGCCCGGCCACATCGTGCCGGTGTCGGTGAGTCCGGGCAATGAATATCTAGTGCATCGACATGGTTTTCTCTGTGCCACGCCGCAAATCACGATAGGCATGGGCTTCCAGCAGTCACTGGGAGCCGGCATTTTCGGCGGCGATGGTTTCATGCTGCAAAAAGTCGGCGGCACAGGAACGGCGTGGCTGGAGCTTTCGGGCGAACTTATCCGGAAGGATCTGGCACCCGGCGAAACATTGCGGGTTCACCCGGGGCACGTCGGTGCGTTCCAGGCTTCGGTTAGTTTTCAGATCACCACGATCCCTGGCATCAAGAACGCGATCTTTGGCGGCGACGGCATCTTCTTAGCTGCGCTTACCGGCCCGGGGACAGTGTGGCTGCAGACGCTTCCCATCTCGCGTTTGGCGCACCAGGTTGCCGAATATCTACCTGGCAACGGTAGCGGCGGCGGGCGAGCGGCATCGGCGGCCGTGGGCGGTGGTCTGCTCGGAGGCATCGTGGGCTCGATCCTGAATGGTGACAACAACTGATCCGCATCGACTTAAGCGGACGTCAGAGATTGCAATTGAGGGATCTATGGGTACTTATCAGGCGCCGAGCGCTCTGACACGTTGGACGGTTGATGTGTCAGATGGTGAGTTGTACGAACTCACCATGCTGACTGGCGACAGGGTCTGCATGGTGTCAGGCCACTTCGCACATAACTCGGCATCGACCAGCTATAGAGGAGTTGTCACACGTGCGCCGTAGCGTAGGCAATGTGCCCTGTGTGCACCATGGGTGAGAGCAAGGGTATTCCTCGCTGGATGGCTATTTCGCTTGTTGCCCTGGTCACCGTGCTCGCACTGGTGGCCCTGTATGTGTCGCGTCACACATCATCCACGCCACAGCTACCCATCACCCCGACGATGCATGCGCCGGGACCCGTGGTGCAGCTGTGGCTGAGTACAGAAGATCGCAGACTGCGTTTGGCACGGCAGCCGGACATCGAGACAACCGGGCATCAGGCCTTGCCCGCTGACGTGGTCATCGATACCCATACGACGTATCAATCGATCGTTGGCTTCGGGGCGGCGTTGACGGATTCGTCGGCATGGTTGATTCAGAATCGGTTGAGTGAGCAGCAGCGCAATGCACTATTGCGCGAACTGTTTGGCCCACCACCCGGTCTCAATTTGAATATGACCCGCCTGACCATCGGTGCCTCGGATTTTTCGCTGCAGCAGTACACCCTGGATGATCTTCCCGCTGGCGAGGTGGATCCTCCATTGCAGCATTTCAATGTCGCGTCCAATTTGCGCGATGTCATACCGACCGTACGTGAGGCGCTGGCCGTCAATCCGCAGCTGCACATCATCGCGACTCCCTGGAGCGCGCCGGCATGGATGAAGTCCAACGGAAATCTGATTGGCGGCACATTACTCGACGAGTATCAAAGCGCGTACGCGAACTATCTCGTCAAGTACGTCGATACCTATCGCGGGTACGGTATCCCGATCTTTGCACTGACTGTGCAAAATGAGCCGGGCTTTCTGCCATTGACCTACCCGGGCATGGATATATCTGCGTCCACACGGGCGCAGATCATCACGCAGTATCTTGGTCCTGCTTTGGCAAGTCGCAAGCCAAGAACACTCATCCTTGATTGGGACAACAACTGGGACGAGCCGGAGCAACCCTTGGGCATGTTGGCCAACCCCGACGCTGCGCGCTATATCAATGGCGTTGCCTGGCACTGCTACCGAGGCAGTCCGGCTGCGCAAAACCGGGTACATCGTGCATTTCCGAAGAAAGACACCTACATAACCGAGTGTTCTGGCGGCGACTGGGCCTCGAGCATCAACGGCGAGCTGCTTTGGTTTACGCGTGATCTGTTACTTAGCGGACTCAGGAACTGGGCGCGCGGTGTCGTTTACTGGAACCTGGTGCTCGACGAGCAACATGGTCCACATCTCGGCGGATGTGACGGTTGCAAGGGAGTCGTCACGATTGACTCGCGTACCGGTGAGGTGACCCGCAACGATGAATACGACGCGTTCGCTCATTTCAGTCGATTCGTCTTGCCCGGTGCCGTCCGCGTGCGATCCACTGCTACAGGCGACGGAATCGACAATGTGGCCTTCCAGAATGCTTCCGACGGATCGGTCGTTCTAGTGATGGTAAACAGCAAGAATGATGCACGTTCTGTCTCCGTCATGCAGGACAAAATCTCTTTTCAATATACGTTGCCGCCGCAGAGTGTGGCGACCTTCGTATGGACTCCGGATCAGATAGAAAGCGCGTGGACAAGGCTAGTCGATCGCTTTTTCAAATAGGCGCTGTGTCAACATGTGCTGATTACCGATTCCATAAGTATCGGCAAGACATGGCTTGGCCAATCGCTGGTAGTCAGGGGCAGAGTCCATGGAGTTTCATCGATTTTTGACTCAGCGTGGACATCATCGGTTTTGCATTGAAGGTACCGGTCAAGGAGCATTCACGGCTATGCATCATTCAAGACTTTGCGCTTTGCTAATCGACTGTAATGCACCTGATGTGGATCAAGCCGCGAGCTTTTGGGCTGAGGCATTAGGCCGCGCGATTGACCTGGAGCATCCCGGTACTCGCGGCAACTACCGAATGTTAGAGACACCGCCCGACGAACCCATCGTGCAAATTCAACGCGTCAGCCACGAGAGCAGGGTTCACATCGACATTGAAACCGATGACATCCCGGCTGAGGTACTTCGCTTGGAAAGATTAGGTGCCAGCGTGGTCAGTCGTTTGGAGCGCTGGGTGGTCATGCAGGCTCCAACGGGGCAACGATTCTGTGTCGTACGCGTGCAGCGACCAGGATTTCCAAAGAACGCTAATCGCTGGGCTTGAAGCGTTTGATTAGGTCTGACGAATTTTATCCAGTTGGCTAAACACTCTACTTAGTCTGCTGCAGCAAAATGCGCCATCTGGTCTGCGTGTGCCTTCACGAAAGACGGACGGGCCGTGGCACGCGCGACATAGTCACGACAGGCGGGATGTGCCACCAGTCCGTCGAACCGATCGACAAGGCGCAGTACATCCGCCATGGCTATGTCCGCGACAGAGAAGGTTCCAGCTAGCCATTCGCGCCCTGCCAAGACCGGCTCCATGTGCTGGAGCCGAGCCTTAAGGAACGCATCCAAACGCTTCCGTCCTGGCGTTTCAGCGGTGTCACTAGAGAATGCAAAGATGGACCAGGGCAGGCTCGCCATCTCTACTGAATTGAGTGCCGCGAATAGCCATTCCATAGCCTCGCTACGACCACGTGGATCGGTAGGCATCAGCGCGTCACTACGATGACCCAAATGAAGCAGGATCGCGCCGCTCTCGAAGATCGAGATGTCTCCGTCGGTCAACCACGGCACTTGGCCGAAGGGCTGATGCGCAAAATGCTCGGCACTCCGAGCGCCAAATGGCACGCTCGTGACACGATAAGGCAACCCGGCCTCTTCCAGTGCCCAGCGCACACGTAGGTCACGCACATAGCCCCGCGGCATCTCGGGAACCCAATCGAAAGTGGTGAGAGTCAGATCGATCATTTGGCATCTCCGTCCGTCGTCGCCATCGCCTGGCTCATTCACCGCGCACGGCCAAGCGATACGGTATGCGTAATGGCTAGCTATTAAGAGACTAGAACAGATTACGATGATTGGATGAATGTCGGCTTTCAACTGCGAGCATCCAGGGGCAGCCATCAACGTCGGGTTTGCACTGAATTTCCGGCCAAACGTGGGTCGGGTAAAGCTCCAAAAATTCAATGCCTTAAGGGCTGCGCCCGGCTAGTTTTCGGAGATGCATAACCGGACATGCACGTCTGTCTATTAGGTGGTTAGGCATTCATAAGGGCAAGCCGTGCAGATAGCGGTAGTGTTATATCCGGGGCTGACCACGCTCGATGAAATGACAAACGTTTGTGTCCCGTGCTCGGTAGAGCCATGAACGCCTATTTCCTCAGGGAGTGCTTTTATCCAGGCTATCCATCAGTTGACGGTGGATAGCCTCAGTGACTTCGTCGGCTGGAAACATGGACTCAATGCGCAGTTCTTGGGTGGTGATGGTCTGCGGTGTGCCAACCGTGGTGATCATAGAGAAATATCGCAGCACGTGACCGTCTTTCTGAAAACTGAGCGGGACCATGGGTAGTGTGGGTTCAGTCCCCGAGGCGCCGATGGAACGGAGTGATGGGGCGATATCGTCATAGGCGCGAAGCGACGTTAATAGCTCGCGCGTGCGCTCGTCCAACGTGTGGCCGACCGCTTCTCGATGGATGCGCTGGATCAGTGCCTTGGAGGCCTCTTCCCAGTTGATGATAAATGGACGCATGCCTGTCGGGTCGAACATGAGGTGGAGCAGATTGCGTGGTTCAGGGTGCGCCTCAAGATCGATGAATGCACCGAAGAAGCGAAGTGCTGATGCGTTCCTCATAAATACGTTCCAGTGGCGATCCATCACGATTGCTGGAAACGGTTCATGGTGGCGAAGGATGCGATCGAGCGCGCGTGTCACACTGCCCATCTCTTCGGCATTCCAGGCGTCTTCCTTATAGATCGGCGCAAAGCCTGCGGCGAGCCATAACTCGTTGCGGTCACGGAATGGAATATCCAGCGCTTGAGCAATGTTGATGAGGGTCTGTCGGCTCGGCGCACTGCGTCCGCTTTCAATGAAACTGAGATGCCGTTGCGATACGCCGGTATCAAGCGACAGATCGATTTGACTTTTTCCCCGGATGTCTCGCCAATGGCGTAGCAGTCGACCCAGTTCACCTTTGAACGAGTCTTGGGAGCTCTTATGCGTGCTCATGAGAATTCCAACATGCGTTTACGGCGGTCAATTCTTGTGATTCGTCACGTGTAGAGTCGATTGAGACTAGTGCAAAGG
>JBARCX010000192.1:0-3227 GCA_049794535.1 Rhodanobacter sp. | reverse complement strand
GCTCTGGCTGTGTAGCTACAACGTAGTTGCAGCCGTCTGGATTGTGTTGGCGGTCATCAGTGCCGCACTGGCAACCTGGCGTCTGCGCATGGTGCAACGACGAGAAAGTTGACAGCCGGGGTCGGTGCTTCGATGTCACATGAGATACGAACGAATGCGATAAGGTCGAAGTTATTCCAGTACCGCACAAAGGGAACATCATGCGAAAGGTCGTTGCCATAGCCTTTGCCGCGGCAGCGATGCTGGCCGGTGGTTCTGCGTTGCACGAGAACTCGGCCATCGCTGCTGAAGTGAGTCAGCCTGTCGATGTTGGCCACGTGGCATCTCCTGTAGCGAACGATGGCACAGCGGCCACGGCAGGGCCGATTGTCGTGCTCATCACCATCGATGGTTTCCCCGCACGCGCACTCAAAGATCCGCGCTTGCCGATGCCTACGTTGCGCATGCTCGAAGCCAATGGCGCACATGCGGAGGCCATGCAGCCGATTAATCCGACCGTTACATGGCCGAACCACACGGCGCTGATCACCGGCGTCAATGCCAGCGAGCATCACGTGATGGCTAATGGGCTCATCACGGCGCCGGCCGATGGTGGCCCACTCGTCGTCAAACCGTGGGTGCCCAAGGACGAGCTCGTGCATGCGCGCACGCTGTATGACGCTCTCGCCGAAAAAGGCATGACAGCAGGCCAGGTCGATTGGGTCGCTATCTACGGCGCAAACCATGTGCGCTGGCAGTTCGCCGAGCAGCCAAGCGTGGACAGCCCAATCGTGCAAGACCTGATAGCACAAGGGCTCATCACGCAAGATCAAGTGACCACGTTCGACGACAACAGCACGCCGGCCTGGAGAGATCAAATCTGGACCGATGCCGCGATCGATATTTTGACCCGGCACACTCCGAACCTACTGATGTTCCATCTGCTGCAGACCGATACGCTGCAGCACGAATACGGCGCACTCTCGCCGGCGGCGTACGCCGCTTATGCCTATGCGGACGCTTGCATCGCGCGCTTGATCGATGCAGCACGTGCTGCGGGCCTGCTGGATCGCATCACGTTTGTCATTGCCTCCGACCACGGCTTTGCCAGCTACACGCATACGATCCACCCGAACGTTGCCCTCGTGCGTCAGGGGCTCTTACACAAGCAGGACGGCAGCTACAAGGGCAAGGTGTGGGTCCTTCCCGAAGGCGGTGAAGCCTCGTTGTACATTCGAGACGACGCTATGCGCGCGTCGCTGGTGCCGAAGCTCAAAGCGTATTTCGAGAAGATGCCAGGTATCGCTGGCGCCTACACCAACGCAGAGGCGCAGAAGTTTGGCATCCCCGCCATGGGATCGACGGATCAAGCGCCCGATCTGTACCTGGCCGCAAAGCCAGGCTATGCCTTTGTGGACGACAGCACCGACGAGCCCATGCTGCGAAACATCACCCCAGAGAGGGGGGCGCATGGCTACCTCAATACCGATCCGAATATGGAAGCGCTGTTCATCGCTTCGGGTGCGCATATTCGCAAGGGCGTTGATCTCGGTCATATCACCAACCTGCGCGTGGCACCCACGATAGCCAAGATCCTCGATGTCTCCTTGCCGGAGGCAAAGCAGGCGCCGCTCACGGATGCGCTGCAGTAGCGGCGCTCTTGAAGGGCAACCCTTTCATGGTCTGTGCGCTGAGCAGTGTGCTTAAGGGAGCGCGGCTACCTTGCTCGTCGTCCCTGCGCAGGCAGGGACCCAGTGGCGCCATCGATTGATGGTCGCGTTGTCGTCTGCGATAGGCGAACTAAGGTTAATGTCGCGATATCGCAACAACTGGGCGACAACGCCACTGGATCCCTGCCTGCACAGGGATGACGAGCATGGAAAACCTTAAAAGCGCTGCCCTTAAGGGGTTTGTCGTCACAGCGAGTTGCTTCGTCTCAAGCCTCCAACTCAGCCAGTCTCTGACGCAGTGCTTCATTCTCAGCAGTGAGTTCGATCACACGCTGCCGAAGCTCATGCAACTCGCTTTCTTCTGACTGCGGGGCCGCTGCCTCATCGCGCGGCTTGCGTCGCGATTCGCGCACACGCTTGGCGGCTTGTTTGAGTTCATCGCCACCGGCGACAGCCGCGGCTCGTTGCTCCTCCGCCGGCAAGCTCGCCACGGCAGCTGCGGCATTGATCGATATCGTGCCGGACTTCACCGCCGCCACCACTTCCGGCGTGGCCTGCTTGTGAATCTTCTCGATCATGCCAACCTGGTTGTTACTCAGGCGTGCGGCCTTGGCAACGGCCTCGCGGCTAGTCAATGGTTCGGGGGGCGATACATCCTCGGCAACGGCACTGACAGGTGATGCCTCTTCAAGCGCACTGCCTGTAGTTGCAGGCAGCGCTTGCGTCTGCGCCTGGCTATCGGTGTCGCGTACGCGGGTCCGGCGCTCAGTCAGAATTTCGCGTTTGCGCAATGCCAATACGCCACGCTGGAAGGCCGAGACACTGCGGCGACCCAGGTGCTGGTCGATCATCCACAGATGCACATCCTCCATGGATCGAAACTGCGAGTTCTGCATGGTCTGAAACGGCAGATCATGCTTGCGACAGATGCCGTAGCGATTATGCCCGTCGACCAGGATGTTGCCCCATAGCACCAGCGCATCGCGACAGCCTTCCGCCAGAATGCTTCGCTCCAGCGCTTCATGCTCTTCCGGGGTCATCGGATCGATATAAGCTTTGAGTCCTTCATCGACGACAATGTCCATGAGCAGCGTATCCGGGGGAGAATGGAAGGGGGCGCATTGTAGAGACAATGCGGCACTTCTGCCGACTCGACGACGTCATTTGAAGTGGCATCGCACAAACGGGCGCACGATATGAAACCGGCGCCGAAGATCACGGCCATGTCGGCAGGGCGATATGCATGTACGAAAGAGATCTCGATAGACAGGCTCTAACGACAGACCTTCGGTATCGTAATCAGAGGATGCGCTACGGCTTCACACCCTGAGCCGCTTGCGGGCTGCTGCAGAAGTTATCAAAGGCTTGCTGACCAGATGCCAGGTCTTGCTGTTTGGCAAGCTCCCAGGGTCGCTCGCATTGCTGAGTACGCGCACACCAGGAATAACCCGCCGATGGAATGCAGCCATGTTGATCCCGATCCGAGCCGACCATAGGGACGCTGGCGGTTTTCGGTGTTTGCTCGGCGCAAGCCGTTAATAGGCAGATTGCTACATAAGCCAATGTCCGATGCATCGC
>JBARCX010000191.1:0-25159 GCA_049794535.1 Rhodanobacter sp. | reverse complement strand
CAGGGTAGCTGTGCCCCATGAGCGACTATCCGGGCAACTCCACGAAAGAAAAGAGGAGTACCTCAGTCGCCCAGATGCGGGAGCGCCAGATACTCCTCACTTTGCATCTCGATCAGCCGCGATTCGGTGCGGCCGAACTCGGCGCGCAGGCGTTCGCCGTCATACAGGTCGGTGATCGGTGCGGCAGCGGAGAGCACGAGCTTCACGTGGCGGTCGTAGAACTCGTCGACCAATTGCACGAAGCGTCTGGCTGCATCTTCGCTATAGATAGTGAACTGCGGCACGTTGGAGATGATGATCGCCGGACCGGCTTTGGCCAGCGCAATGTAGTCGGCTACTGCGCGCGGGCCTTCGCATAAGGCGTCGAAGTCGAACCAGAGGATGTTGTCGGCGCGTTTCCTTACCGGAATCGGACGATCATTGATGACCATCTCGCCACCATCCTGCACCTCGCCGTGCGCTTGGTCAGCGAAGATCTTGCCGAGTGCGCGCTCGGCTTCAGCACCAGGCGGTGTGTGGTAAACCGGTGCTTGCGTCAGTGCGCGCAGGCGCCAGTCGCGCGCCGAAATCATTTCCACGACATGACAGCGCTGTTCGATCAATGCGATCGCTGGAAGAAAGCGTGCGCGTTGCAGGCCGTCCTTGTACAAGTTTGCCGGTGCGGTGTTGGATGTGGTGACCAGGCTCACGCCGCGCGCGAACAGCGCATCGAGCAGGTTGGCCAGGATCATCGCATCACCGATATCGTTGATCAGGAATTCATCCAGGCACAGCACGCGACAGCGAGAAGCGAGGTTGGCGGCCACCTCGATCAGCGGATCCTGCCGCTCGCCCAGCTCACGTAGCTGCTCGTGTACTTCGCCCATAAAGCGGTGGAAGTGTCGTCGCAGCACCACACCATGCGGCAGGCTGGAGGCGAACAGATCCATCAGGAATGTTTTGCCGCGACCCACACTTCCCCACAGATACAAGCCGGGCACAGCTTCGCGCTGCTCATTGCCAAGTAGCGATTTTAGCCGTCCAAACAGGCTGCTATTGCCGTTTGACGTGGCAGTGAGTGCCGCGTGCATGCGATCGAATTCGGGCAGCACGGCGAGCTGCGCGGGATCGGATGACCAGCGGTGTGCGGCGATGCCTTCCTGATAACGCGCGCTAGGCGCGATCGACGGAGTGTCACTCATCGGTAGTTCTTTAAAGTAGTGGATCAGCCGCGCGCTGACGGCAGCCAATCGCGGATCGCGTGTTTCACGGCACCGCGCAGGTCCATCAGGCGGCGATGGAAGAAGTGGCCAGTCTCAGGCATGCGCACGAGTTCGGGTGGTTGTTCCAGGCTGTCGATCCAGTCGAACACCGCCTGCGGTTCCACAACCTCATCTGCCTCGCCCATCACTATCAGCCATGGGCAGGTAGGTACCGTGATGGTCTCGAATGACCAGCGGCCGGCGGGTGGCGCGATGCTGATCAGTGCCTTCGCCTGCAGTTTCGCCGCGCTGCGTATGGTCACATAGCTGCCGAACGAAAAGCCGGCCAGCCACAGCGCATCGTCGGGGCGTACTTTGCGCACCCATGCCACGACGGAAGCCAAGTCGTCGCTCTCGCCGTTGCCATCGTCGTAGCTGCCTTCGGAGTCACCGGTGCCGCGGAAGTTGAAGCGCACGGTATCCAGCCCGGATTCACGCAGCGCGCGCTCGACCATCGTCACCACCTTGTTGTGCATGGTGCCGCCTTGCACAGGGTTTGGATGGCAGATCACCGCCACGCCGTGGCGCGCATCGGCGCGCTCGGCGACATCAGTGATGACTTCCAGCTTGCCGGCTGGGCCACTGAGCGCGAAGCTGGCGGCTTGTTCGGGAAAGCTGGCAGGGTCGGAGGGAAGTACGGTGATGTTCATATGCACATGATAACCGCCAGCCATGTTTACCGTCCGTTGCGACGCGCATGAACTATCTGGCGCACTCCCTGCTGGCGGGTGATGACGAATGGCTGCGGCTGGGCGGGTTGCTGGGTGATTTCGTGCACGGCCAGCCTGATCCGGCGTTGCCACCACGGTTGATCGCGGGTATTCGCCTGCACCGCGCGATCGATGTCTATACCGACAGCCATCCGGAAGTGCAGGCGGCGCGTGAGCTGCTGCTACCGCCGTATCGCCGTTATGCCGGCATTCTGCTGGACATGTGGTTCGATCACTTGCTGGCGCGCGACTTTCCACGTTGGAGTACGCAGCCGCTTGCGACGTATTCGATCGAGATGCGCGATCTGCTGCATCGTCACGATGCGCTATTGCCGCCAGAACTGCAGCGCTTTCGCGATTACATGGATGTGAACGATTTGCCAGCAGGGTATGCCGATGCCGCCGTACTCGGGCGGGCGCTACAGGGTATTGGTCAACGGCTTCGACGTGCGAATCCGCTGGATTCCGCATTGCCGTTATTGCAGGCGCTGGATAGGCCGTTGCAGCGGCATTTCGAGGTCTTGCTGCCGGATCTTCAGCGATTTGCCGGCCGATGGATTGACGCATCCGTGGAATGAGTCGCGGGATTTCAGGCGTTTAGCACAAACAACAACGCCGCCCGTGGGCGGCGTTGTTTGGTCTGGCGCGGCATGCGTTGGCGCTTACTTCGCCTGATCGACCATCCAGGTGACGGTCGCCTTGATCTGGGCATCCGTCAGGGAAGGCATGTTGCCCTTCGGCGGCATGGTGTTGCCGTCCGGGCCGTGGTACCCGTTGATGGCATGTTCAACCAAGGTATCCAACCCCTCGGCAATGCGCGGCCCCCACATGGCCTTGTCGCCAAGCTTCGGTGCGCCAAGCACGCCAGACGTATGGCAGCTGGTGCAAACGCCTTCGAAGATGGTCTTGCCGTCGGTAGTGCCGCCGAAGGCGACTTGTGAAGCGGCAGCCTTGGCGGCAGCATCTTTTGCGGCCTGCATGGCGGCGAGACCCGTGTTGCCGGCGTACACGGCACCTGCGGGAGCAATGCGTTCGGCGACCTGTTGGGCGGCGCTTGGATCGACTTCCTTCGGCTCATGCTCGTAGATCGCCAGTGCCGCAAAGATCAGCACGAGGGTCAGTACGGAAAGGCCGACGATCAACATCGAGAACTGACGCAGGAAGCCCTGGTCGGATTTAGTCATGGAACCGCTCACGCATGTACTCCAGTCATCAATGCAGTCATCAATGGGTAAGTCGGAAAGCCTGTTCGGCCTCCGTCGCATGCTTGTTCACCGGCTGGCGATGTTGCTGCACGCGGTGCGAATCAGCGCGGCCGCAGGCAACAAGTCGCGGATTATAGACGAAGCGTACGGCCAGTCCCCCGGAGCCCTAGCCAGACCTTATCGTAGATTCCATTGGCTCGCCAGACGTTGGTTAGAGCCATGTCCCAATGCCTCCATGTTGGGCGGTCTGTTTGCACCCATGCCCGCGTCATCACTCGATCATGTGATGACACGTACACTCCCCCTCTCTACAGGGCTTCCACGTAAACAGCTTTCGTAGTGGGCCACGAGAGGTATTGAGTAAACTCTAAGGCCTTACTTCTGGCATGCCGCAGCGGGTTGAACCCTGCCATCGGTCATGTGTCATACCCATGTCAACCGGCATTGTTCAACTTCGTTGAACAGGCCCTATGCTTGTGCTCGACGTATCAAAGGTAAGCGCGTCCGCGCTGGTGAGGTCGGGTGGCCTTGCTATCCATCTTGGGAGTTCTACATGTCGCGTTTTTGGAAGATCGCGCTGATCGTCATCGCCGTAATCGTGGTGGGTGGGATCGGTTTTCGTCTGCTGCACAAGCCAGGTGCGGATGCAACTGCGGGTGCTGAGGGTAAGCATCGGCATGCAGCAGGCCAGGATGCATCGGATAAGTCCGCCAACGGTCAGGACAATGCGCCTGTGCCGGTCACGGTTGAGCCGGTGACCAAGCAGGATGTGCCGGTGTACCTCACGGCATTGGGCACGGTATTGGCGCGTAACAACGTCACCATCAATTCGCAGGTGGCCGGCCAGCTGATGAGCCTGAATTTCAATGAAGGCCAGGCGGTAAAGAAAGGTGAAGTGCTGGCGCAGATCGATCCGCGCACGTTCCAGGCCGCTTACGATCAGGCCGTGGCCAAGCAGCAGCAGGATCAGGCCCAGTTGGCTACCGCACAGAGCACACTCAAGCGTAATAAGGCGCTGGTGCCCAGCGGTTATGTCTCTGCGCTCGATATGGATACGTACAGCAACTCAGTAAACCAGCTGGTAGCGACGGTGGCTGCGGATGTGGCCAGCGTGCGTTCGGCCAAAGTGCAGCTGGATTTCACCAAGATCATTTCGCCGATCGATGGCATCGCCGGTATCCGTAACGTGGATGCGGGCAATGTAGTGACTACCAGTACCTCGATCGTCACGCTGACCCAGGTGCAGCCGATCTATGTGACATTCAGCCTGCCGGAGCAGAACCTTGACTTGGTGCGTGGTGCTGCCGGCAAGGCGGGCGATCCGCTGGAAGTCGTCGCGCTGGATCGTGCCGATGCGCATCCCATCGATAGCACCGGTGTGCTGCAGGTGGTCGACAACCAGATCGACACCACGACCGGTACGTTCAAGTTGCGCTCGCAGTTTGAGAACCCGAAGAGCAGCTTGTGGCCTGGCCAGTTCGTCAATGTGCAGTTGAAGGTGCACACGGTGAATGGCGGCCTGGTGATTCCCGCGCAGGCGGTACAGCGCGGCCCGGATGGCGACTATGTCTATCTGGTGCAGGCCGATAAGACCGTGAAGATGCAGCCGGTGACAGTGGCCGGTGAAGTGGGCGACAGCCACGTGATGATTAACGCGGGCCTGGCTGAAGGCGATGAGGTAGTGACAGAAGGTCAGTTCCGCCTCAAGCCCGGCAGCAAGGTGCAGGCACTCAAGCCTGGCGAGGTGCCTGCGGCACCGAGCGCTTCGGATATGGACAAAGCCAAGAAGCGTGGCCAGCAGGGCGGTGGACGCCGCGGTGGCGGCTGATTTCGATGCGATGCGCGCGGCGGAGTCGTCTTTATCGAAGGCGACTCTGCAGCGAAGCCGCGTTGCCTTCAGCCATCTCTCCTGCTTGTCGCTCTTGTTTCCACTGACGGTCCTTAGCGACCGCGCCTACTGACGGTTCCGACGCCCCATGGGATTTTCGACGCTCTTCATCCGCCGGCCGATCGCTACCTCATTGCTGATGGTGGCGATCCTGCTGCTTGGCATCCTGGGCTACCGTCAGCTACCGGTATCGGCCTTGCCCGAGATCGAGGCGCCCAGTCTGGTGGTCACCACCCAGTACCCGGGTGCCAGTGCCTCGACGATGGCCTCGCTAGTCACCACACCGCTGGAACGTAACCTGGGACAGATCTCCGGTCTGTCCATGATGACGTCGGATTCATCGGCAGGTCTGTCCACCATCGTGCTGCAGTTCGCGATGGATCGCGATATCGACATCGCTGCGCAGGATGTACAGGCGGCGCTCAATCAGGCGCGCGGTACGTTGCCGAGCACGCTGCCTTATCCGCCGGTGTACAACCGCGTGAATCCGGCCGATGCGCCGATCATGACGCTCGAGCTCACCTCCAATAGCCGTCCGTTGCGTGACGTGAACGACTTCGCCGACTCGATCCTGGCGCAGAAGCTGTCGCAGGTGCAGGGCGTGGGCTTGGTCTCGATCGCCGGCAATGTGCGGCCAGCGGTGCGCATCCAGGTGAATCCGGCGCAGCTGGCCAATCTCGGCCTGACCATGGAAGACGTGCGCAACGCGTTGACCGAGGCCAACGTGAATGCGCCTAAGGGCACACTCAACGGTGCGACGCAGTCCTACAGCATCGGCACCAACGATCAGCTGGCTACGGCGGCGGAGTACAAGAGCACCATCATCTCGTACAACAACACGACCAATGCGCCCGTACGTCTGTCGGACGTGGCGAATGTGGTTGATGGCGTCGAGAACGATCAGTTGGCGGCATGGGCCAATGGCAAGCCAGCGGTGTTGCTGGATATTCGTCGCCAGCCAGGCGCGAACATCGTGCAGACGGTGCAGCAGATCCGCGAGATCCTGCCGCAGCTGCGCAGCGTGTTGCCGGCCGATGTGCATCTCGATGTGTTTGCCGACCGCACCATCACCATCCGCGCCTCGGTCGAGGACGTGCAGTTCACCTTGCTGCTGACCATCTTCCTGGTGGTCGCGGTGATCTTTGTGTTCCTACGTCGCCTGTGGGCGACGATCATTCCGTCCGTGGCGGTGCCGCTGTCGTTGATGGGCACGTTCGGCGTGATGGCGTTTGCCGGCATGTCGCTGGATAATTTATCGCTGATGGCGCTGACAGTGGCCACTGGTTTCGTGGTGGACGATGCGATCGTGATGATCGAAAACATCGTGCGCTACATCGAACAGGGTAAGGACGGTAAAGAAGCCGCCGAACTGGGCGCCAAGGAAATCGGCTTTACCGTGCTGTCGTTGACGGTATCGCTGACCGCCGTGTTCCTGCCGCTGCTACTGATGCCCGGCGTCACCGGTCGCCTGTTCCATGAGTTCGCCTGGGTGCTGACCATTGCCGTGGTGATCTCGATGTTGGTGTCGCTGACGCTAACGCCGATGATGTGCGCCTACCTGCTCAAGCCCGATGCGCTGCCCGAGGGTGATGATGCGCACGAGCGGCATGCCGCGGCGGGTAAGAAGAATCTGTGGACGCGCACTGTTGGTCTTTATGAGACCACGCTGGACTGGGTGCTCGATCATCAGCGTCTGACCATGATGGTGGCAGGCATCACCGTGGTGGTGACGATTTTCCTCTACATCGTGATTCCGAAGGGCCTGTTGCCTGAGCAGGACACCGGCCTGATCACCGGCGTGGTGCAGGCGGATCAGAACGTGGCCTTCCCGCAGATGGAGCAGCGCACCAAGGCGGTAGCCGAGGCCTTGCGCAAGGATCCGAATGTATCGGGCGTGGCCGCCTTCATTGGTGCGGGCTCGATCAATCCTACGCTTAGCCAAGGTCAGCTCAGCATCGTGCTGAAAGATCGTAATAAGCGTGGCAATCTGGATGAAGTGGTAGCCAGTCTGCAGAACGATGCCGCGGACATTCCTGGCGTCGCGCTGTACTTGAAGCCGGTGCAGGACGTCACGCTGGATACGCGCGTCGCCGCTACCGAATATCAGTACTCGCTCTCCGATGTGAACTCGGATGAGCTGGCGACGTATGCCAACAAGATGACGCAGGCGCTGCGTCAGCGTCCGGAGCTGGCCGACGTCGATAACAATCTTGCCGACCAGGGCACCGCGCTCAAGCTGACCATCGATCGCGAAAAAGCCAGTCGATTGGGCGTGCCGGTACAGACCATCGATGACACGCTGTACGACTCGTTTGGTCAGCGCCAGATCTCCACCATCTTCACCCAGTTGAACCAGTATCGCGTGGTGCTGGAAGTGGCGCCGCAATTCCGCTCCAGCACATCGCTATTGAACCAGCTCACCGTCAAGAGCAATGGCAATGGCGCGTTGACCGGTAGCAATGCCACCACGCTCGGTCAGGCGGCTTCCAGTAACTCGTCGACTTCCACCGGTATCAATGTGGCTAACACCGGCGTCATCATCGGCGCCGGCGGCACCATTCCGCTGGCTTCGCTGGCCACCGCACAAGTCACCAGTGCGCCGCTGGTTATCAGCCATCAGCAGCAGCTGCCGGCGGTCACGGTGTCGTTCAATCTGGCGCAGGGTTATTCGCTGTCGCAGGCCGTCGATGCGATCCACGAGGTGGAGGCGCAGATGAACTTCCCGCCGCAGGTGCGCGGCCAGTTCGTCGGTAAGGCAGCGGAGTTCTCGTCCTCGCTGAGCAACGAGATCCTGTTGCTGCTCGCCTCGGTGATCGTGATCTACATCGTGCTGGGCGTGTTGTACGAGAGCTACATTCATCCGTTGACGATTATCTCCACGTTGCCGCCGGCGGGTGTTGGCGCGTTGCTGGCGCTGATCCTGTGCGGAATGAGTCTGTCGGTGGATGGCATCGTCGGCATCGTGTTGCTGATCGGTATCGTGAAGAAGAACGCGATCATGATGATCGACTTCGCGATCGAGGCGCAGCGCACGGGCATGAAGGCGCGCGAGGCGATTCATCGTGCCTGCTTGCTGCGCTTCCGACCGATCATGATGACCACCGCGGCCGCCATGCTCGGTGCCTTGCCGCTGGCCTTGGGTAATGGCATCGGTGCCGAATTGCGCCGGCCGCTGGGTGTGTCGATTGTCGGCGGCTTGCTGCTGTCGCAGTTGGTGACGCTTTACACCACACCGGTGATTTACCTCTACATGGAACGTTTCTCGGATTGGCTGGCTCATCGTCGTGAGCAACGCGCGCGGGCACAGGCGCGGAGCATGACGTGAGGTTGCGACGACAACCTTTACCGCGAATATCAGCGCGTTATATCGAAGGGGGCGGGGCCGCAGGCTTCGGCCCCTTTCGGCTTTTTGGAAGTCCGGCGACTCAACGTTTCCGTGCCTTGCGCGTTGAGTCACCTATGAATCAACGCTACCTTGCCATACGCCTCACGTTAGCTGGTGAGGCGGGATCCACTGCATGAATATTTCTGGCCCCTTCATCCGTCGCCCCATCGGTACTTCGCTGCTGGCCATGGGCGTGTTCGTCATTGGACTGATCTGCTACTCCCTGCTGGGTGTGGCTGCGCTGCCGAACATGCAGCTCCCGGTGATCTTCGTGCAGGCCAGTCAGGCGGGCGCCAGCGCCAACACCATGGCATCCACGGTGGCTGCACCGCTGGAGCGCCATCTGGGCCAGGTGCCGGGCATCGACACCATGCGTTCGTCCAGCTCGCTGGGCAGTACGCAGGTATTCCTGATGTTCGACACCAGTCGCAACATCGACGATGCGGCGCGTGACGTACAAGCGGCGATCAACGCCGCGCAGTCCGATTTGCCGTCCGGCCTGAACAGTCCGCCGAGTTACGAGAAGGCCAATCCGAACGATGACCCGATCATCGCTTTCGCGCTGACGTCTGATACCCAATCGGCACGCGACCTGTATGACGTGGCCGACTCGCTGCTTGCACAGCGGTTACGCCAGCTCTCCGGTGTTTCCGAAGTGGACATCCTTGGTGCTGCAACACCCGCGATCCGTGTGGACGTGAACCTGCGTGCACTCAATGCGATGGGCCTGTCGCCAGACCAGCTGCGTAACGCGCTGACCGCGGCCAACGTCACTTCCCCGCAGGGCTTCCTATCCGACGGCGTCACCACGATGGCGGTAACCGCCAACGACTCGCTGCATACGGCGGATGACTTCTCCCAGCTCATTGTTGCTAGCAATAATGGTGTTCCGGTGCGTCTGTCGGACGTTGCCAAGGTTTACGACGGCACCCAAGATGCCTATCAGGCAGCCTGGTTCCAGGGTAAGCCTGCGATCCTGATGTACGTCTACAAGCAGTCCAACGCCAACATCATCGCCACTGTGGATGAGGTGAAGGCTGAAGTGCCGGTATTGCGCAGTTACCTGCAGCCGGGCACCAAGCTCACACCATACTTTGACGACACGCCCACTATTCGTGCGTCGCTGCATGAGGTGCAGGCGACCTTGCTGATCAGTCTGGCGATGGTGGTGCTGGTGATGGCGCTGTTCCTGCGTCGCACGGCGCCAACCCTCATCGCCGCAACTGCAGTGCCGTTGTCATTGGCCGGTGCGGCCATCGTGATGTATGTCATGGGCTTCACGCTCAACAACCTCACGCTGTTGGCGTTGGTGATTTCGATCGGGTTCGTCGTGGACGATGCGATCGTGGTGATCGAGAACATCATTCGGCATATCGATCAGGGCATGACGCGGATGCAGGCTGCGTTGACGGGGGCGCGCGAGATCGGTTTCACCATCGTCTCGATCACCGCCTCGTTGATTGCCGTATTCATCCCGCTGCTTTTCATGAGCGGTATCACTGGCATGTTCTTCAAGGAGTTCACGCTGACGCTGGTGGCGGCGATCGCCATCTCGGCGGTGGTATCGCTCACGCTCACTTCGTCGCTGTGCGGTCGCTTCCTTAGTGGCCACACCGAGTCTAGCCGTGAGGCGAAGCCCTCGAAGCTGGGCGCCGCGCTGGACGCGTTCCATGACGGCATGTTGCGGATCTACAGCCGGGCGCTCGACTTTTCGCTACGCCACGCGCTGATACTCTCGCTGACGCCACTGATCCTGATCGGCGTCACGATGTTCCTGTTCACCCAAGTCAAGACCGGGCTGTTTCCACCGCAGGATACGGGCTTGATACGTGGCCGTGCCACCTCCGGTTCCACCGTGTCATTCCAGGATGCTGCGAACCGCCAGCTACGCCTGATCGATATGCTGCTGAAGGATCACGACGTTGCCACCGTGGGTGCGCGCCTGGGCAGCAGCCGACAAGGTTCGAGCGGCTCGTTCGATATCGAATTGAAAACGCATGCGCAGGGACGCAAGGACGATACGTTTGCCGTCTTGGCACGCCTCAGTGCCAAGGCGGCTAAATATCCCGATCTCAATGTGCGCTTGCGACCGATCCAGGATCTGCCGAGCTTCGGCGGTGGCGGTAGTAGTCAGGGCGCGCAGTATCAGATCTCGCTGCAAGGCGATAACTCGGACGAGCTGCAAGAGTGGTTACCGAAGTTGGTAACGGAGCTCAAGAAGAATCCCAAGTTGCAGGATGTCGGCAGCGATCTGGACGATGCGGGTTTGCAGCAGAACATCGTGATCGACCGCGATAAGGCTGCGCGACTGGGTATTTCGATCGGCACCATCGACGGTGTGCTTTACGACGCTTTCGGCCAGCGACAAGTAAGCACCATCTACTCTGATCTCAACCAGTACAAAGTGGTGGTGAGCGCGCTGCCAAACCAGACGGCTACACCGGCAGCGCTAAATCACATTTACGTTCCCACGGGCAGTGGCTCAATGACTCCGCTCTCAGCGGTTGCCCGTCAGGTGCCGGGCCTGGCACCGACGCAGGTATCCCACGAGAACCAGTACGCCACGATGGATATGAGCTTCAACCTTGCTCCCGGTGTGAGCATGGGCGAGGCCTTGCAGATCGTCCAGGCCACCGCCAACAACATGCGCATGCCGGGTAGCATCAAGCTCAACGTCGGTGGCGATTTCCGTCGCTTCCAGCAATCGCAGAGCGGCATGTTATGGCTGCTGCTCGGCGCGATTGTCACCGTCTATATCGTGCTCGGCATTTTGTACGAAAGCCTGATCCATCCAATCACGATCTTGTCCACATTGCCGGCAGCGGGTGTCGGTGCATTGATGGCGCTTTGGATTACTAATACTGAGTTGTCGGTGATTGCGCAGATCGCGCTGGTGTTGTTGATAGGTATCGTCAAGAAAAACGCGATCATGATGATCGACTTCGCCCTGGTCGCTGAGCGCGAGCATGGCAAGACGCCGATGGAAGCGGCGCGTGAAGCATGCGAAGTGCGTTTCCGACCCATCATGATGACCACGATGGTGGCGATTCTCGCCGCGGTACCGATTGCAGTCGGACTTGGCGAGGGCTCGGACTTGCGTCGTCCGCTGGGTATCGCGTTGATTGGCGGCTTGCTGATATCGCAGAGTTTGACCCTGCTCAGCACACCGGCGTTGTACGTGATTTTCTCCTGCCTGGGGGCACGCTTGAGCAGCTGGCGTGCGCGTCGGCGGGAGCAACGTCGTGGTGTGCGGCGCCTCTCGGCGAATGAGTCTGGCTAATTCAAAGAACGGCAGGCCATCCATGGCCCACACTGGCAGGGTGTTTCTCAACACCCTGCCAAGCTCTCAGCGAGACAACATATCAGCGAGCTTAGAACAGCTGCTGGCTGTACTTCAGGTAGATCACACGACCGAAGTCATACTGCGGGTTATAGGAAAATGACGTGTAGCCGTCCGTGCCGGTGGGACCCAACGGCCCGGACACGCCTGCCGCACCGGTGTAGGTCAACTGGGCGTGACGGTTGAAGAGATCGGTGGCACCCAGCGCGATATGGCCCTTCCACGGAGCAGTCCAGCTGACCTGCAGATCGTTGAAGGCCAGGGCACCCTGGCGGTACAGACCGGCTTGCTGGCCCTGCACGCTGCCGTTGGGGTCGGTGCACGGGAAGTATTCATCCAGCGCCGGTGCATTCGGGCGGCAGGATTCCTTCAGTGAGGAGTAATAGCGAAGGGTCCAGGTGGCACCGAAGTTGCCGTACGACCAGTTGAAGTTGGTGGTGTCGCGGGTGCGCCACACCGGGCCGAGAACGGTATCGTAAGTGCCTATGTTGTAGCTGACTTGGCCGCCTTGGCCGATGGGCGCAGATTGTTCCTTCAGCGAGCTGATGTAGGTGGCGCTCGTGTCGATCTTGAAATGGCCGACCGGTGTGTCGGGGAACAGATAGCTTAGCCCCAGGTCGAGGCCGCGCTCATCCACAAAGCCTGAGTTGATCACTGCCTGTAGCAGGTTGATCACCTGGCCATTTGCCGAACGCTGGAACTGCGAACACTGCTGCGCTATGCCACTGATGTAGCAATTGTTCAGGATACTGTCGGCGGTCGGCAAGGTGATGACGTTGTCGACGCGGATGCGATAGAAATCCGCGTTGATATTGAAACCGTTCAACCAACTCGGGCTGTAGACGAAGCCCGCGGTCATGCTCCTGGACGTTTCCGGCTTCAGGCTGGCGTTAGCGCCGGTGTAATAAGGCGTGGTGCTTGTGCTGTTGGTAGAGGTTACCGGTATACCTGTCGCACTGAGCTGCGTGAAGCCCGGACCGACGCCTGCCAGGCCGGCGATGCCGTTGAGGCAGCGTTGCTGGACGGTTGGGTTGGAGGTAAAGCCGATGTTGACATCGCAGGGGTCGGTATAGCCCGTGAAACTCTGCATCGTGCCGCCGTACAGATTGGAAATCGACGGTGCACGGAAGCCCGTGCCGTAGCTGGCGCGTACCAGCAGGTCGTCAATCGGCTTCCACGAGAGCTTGTAGGAGGAGTTGTTGGTATCACCGAAGTTGCTGTAGTGCGAAAAGCGGTGGGAGATGTCCAAGTCCAGTAACTGCGCACCCGCGATGTCCTTCAAGAGCGGAAGGTTGACCTCGGCAAACGCTTCGTTGATCCCGTACGAGCCTGCGCCCGGGTTCTGTTGCAGGTTGGTGTTGAGACCTAGCTGCGTGTAGCTATCGGGCGTGACTTCGCCAGATACGTCACGGTGGTCGGCACCCACGGCGAAGGTCGCGTCGCCGCTACCGAGCACCTGCGGGAACGTGAACATGTCGCCGCTCAAATCGACGTTGACGTTCCGCTGCTGGCTTTCGGAGTGCGTAAAGAAGTTGTAGTTGAGGTAATTGATCTCGGCCGGGGTGAGCCCGCCCGCGCCGGAGAAGGCATTGAGCGGTACACAACCCTGGATGACATTACCCGGCGTGCCACATACCACCTGCCCGTTGGCGGCCATGAAGGACGGTCCAACAGCGTTGTACAAATGCACCAGATTCAGGTTGCCGCCACCGCCCATATCCTGGGTATAGCGATAGTCGCTATAGCCGGCGTCCCAGTTGAATTCGTTCTCGCCCAGCGAGAAGTCACCTTCCAGACCAGCGCGGAAGCCAGCCTGTTTTATGTTGTTCACCGTGACACGATTGGGGTCAAATAGCGGCAGGTTGAACGAGGTGTTGCTGCCCGGCAAGGGGTTGTAATAACTATTCGGAGACAGCACGGGGAACCAGGCGCCCCCGAGGCTGCCTGCCGGCAGGCCGAGCGCGTTGCCGAGATTCACGCCATTGGCCGGCGTCAGTGAACTCAGCGGATAGCCACCGATATAGGAGGTGGCGTTGTTGGTGTTGTAAGTGCCGGTGAAGGTGGCTGTGACGTGGTCGGTCAGCTTGAAATCGCCCTTCAGCGTGTACGAGCGCAGTCGGTTATCCGGTATCAGCGATTCGAGCGCGGCCGAATTGCCATAGTCGTTGGTGAAATAGGGGCTGGGATATTGAGAGCCGAACGTATTGAGATGGTAGTTGGCGATGTTCATCCCGTTCTGGCCCGCATTCACCGTTATCGGGGAACTGCCGTTGCCGTACGGTAGCGGTACCGCCGCACCCGTGAGCGGATTGGTGGCGCCAGTGATGGTGCCGTAAGCCGACGGCCCCATCGTCTGGGGAAGCCCCGGCACGCTGCCGAAACCGTACCTGCTGAACCACGCTTGGTTGGACATGATCCCATTGATGTTCTGCATGCTCATATTGAACGTGAACGAGCCGCGGGAGAACTTTTTGCCAGCGGTCAGGCTGAACTGGCCGGTCTTGCCGTAACTACCAGGCGAGTAGGTGCTGTTGTACGTATCGACATACACGCCATCCACGTTCTTGGTGTGGATATTGATGACACCCGCAATAGCGTCGGAACCATAGATCGACGAACCGCCATCCTGCAGAATTTCAACGCTGTCGATCAGTGAGCTTGGAATCGTGCTGAGGTCGGTCTGGCCGAAGATATCGGTGGTGTAGCGGTTGCCGTCGACCAGGATCAGCGTACGCGGAGCACCCAGTCCGCGTAGGCTCGCGTACTGACCGACGATATCGCCTAGCGCGCTCTGGTTGCTGGTGCCGGAGGAGCCCACTGAAGGTACGTTCTGCAGAATCTGGCCAACGCTCACGAAGCCTTGTTGCTGTATCGCCTCGTGCGTGAGTTCGGTCACGGGCTGTGCCGTTTCCACGTCCACGCTGCGGATCAACGAGCCGGTAACGCTGATCGTCTGCAAGGTCTTCGTCTGGGGCGGTGGTGTAGTGCCTGTCTGTGTTGTTGCTTGCGACTGATCGCCCCCCGGCGAAGTCGTACTTGATGAGGGAGTCGTCTGAGGTGCTGCGGTTTGCGCCGCTGCGACTGTCGTCAATGCACAGGTTCCCAGTGCCAATGCGATGTGTACCGCAAGAGCGATTTTTCGATGTTGTGTATTCAAAATAAATACTCCCCGTTCCGCCTGAGTGTGATTACGCGTCTACTAACTCCCTTTTCTTCATGCTGCTTACTCAAATGATTGCGCGTGCCTAAAATCCGCAATCCGTGAAAGTCATATTAAAAATTCAAAATAATATAAAGTGCTACCAGTCATGCATGCGATTTTATTAAATCGCATAATGTTGCGCATTCGATTTAACGTATATAAATTCTATTTTTAATCATGTATTTTTTTATTCAAATATCAATCAGTTATGGCTAACTTAAGAGACAACTATTTGCGCTCGTCAGTTATGCGTCAGTTACGAGCTGTGAAAATATATTCATGTAGTACAAAGAGCACGCAGTGCTAAAGAAAGCTCGTACTGAAAGGCGTTGCCCTTCTCTGAGGTTAGGCCCATCGAACTTTGTGAAGAAAATGTATATAAAAGGTGATCTTTGTGTAGTCACCCGGTCAACAAGAATCGCGCTGCCCATTCGACACGTCGACGACCACGCCAGATCTCGCATAGCTGCGTCAGAGAGTTTGTCGATGCGTCACGTCAGCCGGCCATCGCCGCATTCCATGCATGTCGGCGCAGCGTTACAGGCGAGCGCCGGCTCGCCTGGTGTGAACAGGGTTCGAGTTTTTGAGCCGGCTCGTGTGGGGTCTAGTGCAGTCCAGCTTCAGTCATTGATGGTGACATGGACTCAAGGCATAGCGTGGTGCCGGTGAGACGTTGGAAGCATTCACTCATTTCGTTGCGCCGGGCGGCTAGTACATGGCGTGGCTGGCCAAGGCCATGTAGCTCCACATGGCGCAGGATGGCCTGGCTGGCGAGCAGGCTGCCGGGTACCTCGCAGCGTTTGCGGCTATCACCTTGCCACAGCACAGCGACCCAGCCTTCCTCATGTTCGGCATGCGATTCGTCGAGCGGCATGATCAATGTGCCGTCGATCAGCGACAGGGCGCAGTCGTGGCCATCGGCGAATTGATAGGTATAAATCGGCAATAGTTCGGCGATAAAACCGACGATGCGTTGACTCAATCCGTTCATGCGATTTCCCGGTGTGTGGCTCGGTACAGTAGGGGCGTCGCGCAGCATAGAGCACACCTGTCAATGTGGCGTGTAGTCCATTCGGACCGAACGGCCTTTGAATGGCACCCGTGGGTGACGGCACATCGCTCGCCACAATCACGGGGCGTTAACTCCTCAGCCGGTAACACTGGGCTCCCTTTCGGGACGGAGGAGTGTTCGATGGGTAACGAAACGGGTAAGCCCGATTTCTCAAACGTGCAGGGCAAGGTTGAATCTACGGCACCCGACGCACCTACGGCTGATTTCAGCAACGTGCAAAGTAACGTCACCTCAACCGCGCCGGATGCTCCGGCGCCTGCCGAGCAGACCTATACGGTTCAGTCCGGCGACAACCTCTCCAAGATAGCCAAGCAGTTCTACGGTAACGCCAACGCGTACCAGCAGATTTTCGATGCCAACCGTGATCAGCTCAGTAGCCCGGACCGGATCAAGCCGGGTCAGGTACTGAAAATTCCCGCCAAAGCCTGAGGAGGACGATGCATGAAGCTCAACCGAATCTCGTACGTTATGGCATGTTCGTTGGCCGCTACCCTGGCCCTCAGTGCTTGCAGCAAGAAAGAAGAGGCCGCCGCGCCGCCTGTTGCTGCCGCTACGCCTCCACCCGCGCAGTCGGCTCCGGTGGCGACACCCGCTCCAGCGGTCGTCAGCGTGGCATCGGTCGATCTGGGTAGTGCTGTCGGTGCCGACCAGAAGGTCACCATGGCGACCACCAGTTTCAGCCCGAAAGATGCGATCTATGCCGCGGTGAGCACCAACGGAAGCGGTTCCGCCACCATCGCCGCCAAGTGGACCTACCAGGACGGCCAGACGGTGAAGGATGACAGTAAGTCCATCGCACCGACGGGCCCTGCTACGACGTCATTCGAAATCACCAAGCCCGATGGTTGGCCGGTGGGCAACTACAAAGTCGAGATCTCGTTGAACGGCCAGCCGGCTAGCAGCAAGGACTTCTCGGTCAAGTAGGATTCTTGGTCATATAACGCAAAAGGGCGCGGCATAGCCGCGCCCTTTTGCTGTTTGAAGCGCAGACGCTTAACGCATGATGCCCGTGTGACCCAGCGAGTAGCGTCC
This sequence comes from Rhodanobacter sp., assembly GCA_049794535.1. GTDB lineage: Bacteria > Pseudomonadota > Gammaproteobacteria > Xanthomonadales > Rhodanobacteraceae > JBARCX01. Next base: position 8,084 of record JBARCX010000191.1, on the reverse strand, counting down.
CGGCTGCGGCCATACGGCCAGCCCGTGCGGCTCCATGCCTACCTTGATGGATTTAACCGCACCGGTCGTGGTGTTGAACGCATACACGACGTCGTCGAAGCGACCCGACAACCACAACCACTTGCCATCGGCGCTGACATTGCCCATGTCCGGGCTACCGCCGCCTGGAATCGGCCAGTTGGCGACAACCTTGCGTGTCGCAAAGTCGATCACCGATACGCTGCCCGGTCCATGGCGCGGCCCGTGAACAAGATTGGAGCCACGGTTGGCGACGTAAAGCTTGGTGCCATCACGGCTGGGGTACATGCCGTGTGTGCCGACACCGGTCGGAATAAAGCCGATCTTGGCAAAGTTATCGCCATCGATCAGGTACACGCCATCGGCCATCATGTCGGCGACGTAGAACACCTTGCCATCCGGCGAGACGCGGATGTCCTGCGGCATGCCATGCTCTTTGAGCTTGATGTAGCCGACGATCTTGCGGTTGATCATGTCGATCTTGGCAATGGTGCCGTCGAATTCGCAGGTGAAAATCGCGTACGTACCATCGATCGAAAAATCAGCGTGATTGATGCCTTTGCACTGCGGCACCTCAAGGCTCGATTTCAACGCCATGGTGTGTGCGTCGCGAAAATCCAGGCGCGCCTTCGCTTCCACCACCACGATGGCTTCTTTGCCATCCGGCGTGAAGTACATGTTGTACGGACCATCAACGGGAACCGCCGCGCCGGGCTTGCCTGTCATGGGGTTGATCGGCGTCAGGCTGCCGGTGGTGCGGTGCTCGGCATTGTTGGTGACCCAAAGTGTCTTCAAGTCCCACGAGGGCACGACGTGCTGCGGGCTATGGCCGACGGGGAATTTGTCGACGACCTTGAACGTCGTCGGATCGATGACGTAGACATCGTCCGAGCGCAGGTTGGGGACATAAATCCGCTCCAAGGCACCGGCCACCGCTGGGCTGAGGTGATTGAGGCCGGCCTCGCTGTACATATTCTGCGGATTGACCACCGGCGGCATGCCAGGCACGGTGGTTATCGGCTGCGCAGCCGAAGCGATGCAGGTGACGCCGAGACCTGCCAATAGTGCACTCGTGAAGAATGCGCGCCGCAAGGAACGATGAAGGAACATGGACAGCAACCTCTTGTCGAATGACGATGCAATGAAATGATGACGCAGTTAGAGCTCAAGCCAAAGGCATCAAAACGGGCTCTTAATGCCCAGCCGTATCTTTCCTGATGGCACCCACGGTTCGCGCAACGATAGCGTCGATACCGAGCTGGCCCAGCGCTGCGCTTGAGCGACGCGGATCTCCGCCGTAGACGCCGTCAGCAGGCCCAAGCTTCGGGCCATTTTGCAGTCGATCCAATCGAACCATTTGCGGAGCGACCGCGAGCTGCAAGGAGGTATCTGCGAGTCCGGCATGTGTGCCGATCTCGTCATCGCGGAAGCCATGTTGCCGCAGGATCTGCGCGTAACCATCCGAGCTGGCGTCGTAGTACTCCGGTGGCACGAATGCGCGGGCCTGCGTTCCAGCCCAGGTCTTATTCAGATGAGCCACTACCAGCTTGATGTCTTTCTGATAGCCGCCATGATCGCCTAGAAACACGATGTTTCTGAAGCCATGCACGGCAAAGCTATTCGCTGCGGATTCCAGCATTTTTTCAAATGCATCGTCCGAGATCGTAATGGTGCCTGGAAAGCGCATATGCGATGTGGGCGGCGCATAGCCACCTTCCGGCACATATGCGATCACGGGGGCGACAAGCGCATTGCCCAGCTCTTCGGCAATCTTCTGCGATAGCCATTCCGCGCGCACATTGTGCTTGCCAACGGCGATATCCGGGCCGCTTTGCTCGGTACCGCCGATGGGGATGATGATGGTGGTCTTGCCCGCCTGAATCTGGTCGCGCAATTCGGTCCAGGTGAGGTTTTGCAGCAAGACGGTTTTTGGCGTCTGCGCAAAACAGGTCTGCACGGCGAGAAGCAATGCGGCAGACGCGAAAATTCGGCGCAAGGTAGGGCACTTCATGAGGGACTTCGCAGGGAATTCGTTGCAGGGCGTTAGCAGGGGGACAGCACGCCCTCGTATGGTTGCATGCCATCTGTGCACTTGCACCCCCTACCGGCCGGCATGCCCACGTTGTGGGTTGGGCTGTGTACAGCGTGGCTGCATGCCGATGCAGGCGCCTTAGTCCAGAGACTGGATTGCCTAATCCGCCGAGTCGGCCGGTTGCCATGTCACTTCATCACACATACGCCATCGTACGCAGCGTGTGAGGTGTTGAGGTTTACGGACACGCCCCCAAACTTCGTGCTGGTTGCGCGAGCTTTAGGTTTCGCGCGGCGTATGGAAACCAGTCTTTAAGAGTCATTGAGGCTGGCCCGTGCTTTCCCCTGTTCACCGAAAACGCGACAATGGGAGGGTTTATGGACTCCCGTCGCCTTTTGGGTGATCGATCTCGGATGATCTGCGCGCTATCACTCGTTGTGCGTGTCGCGTGACTTCGGGACGCCTATCCAGGCGCCAGTGCTCCCCTTCCTGAAATGCCGTAGCTAGAGGTCAATGCAGACAATGTCCAACACGCCGAAGATCATCTACACGCTGACCGATGAAGCCCCGTTCCTGGCCACGCAGTCCCTGCTGCCGATCATCGATGCCTTTACCGCTACGGCGGATATCGAAGTGGAGACCCGCGATATCTCGCTCGCCGGTCGCATCATTGCGCTGTTCCCGGATGTGCTGAAAGACGACCAGAAGATCGCCGACGATCTGGCCGAGCTGGGCCAACTGGCGACCACGCCAGAAGCGAACATCATCAAGCTGCCCAACATCAGCGCCTCGATGCCGCAGCTCAAGGCTGCGATCAAGGAGCTACAAGCCCATGGTTATGCGCTGCCGGACTATCCCGAAGAGCCGAAGGACGTGAGCGACTGGAACATTCGCGCACGCTACGACAAGGTCAAGGGCAGTGCGGTGAATCCGGTGCTGCGCGAAGGCAATTCCGATCGTCGCGCACCGCTCTCGGTGAAGAACTACGCGCGCAAGCATCCGCACAAGATGGGTGCCTGGAGCGCCGACTCCAAAACCCACGTAGCGCATATGGACGGTGGCGATTTCTACGGTAGTGAAAAGTCCACCGTGGTCGAGCAGCCGACCGTCGCCAAGATCGAATGGTTCGGCAAGGACGGCAGCAGCACGGTCCTGAAAGAAAAGACCAACCTCACCACCGGCGAAATCATCGACGCTGCCGTAATGAGCAAGAAGGCACTGGCCAGCTTCGTCGACAAACAGATCGAGGACGCCAAGAAGCAGGGCGTACTGTTCTCGCTGCACCTCAAGGCCACCATGATGAAGGTCTCCGACCCCATCATGTTCGGCGACGTCGTGGTCGAGTTCTACAAGGATGTGCTGACCAAGCACGCTGACACGCTCAAAAGCATCGGCTTTAATCCGAACAACGGTATCGGCGACCTGTACGCACGCATCGGTGCGCTGCCGGCCGACAAGCAGGCCGAGATCACCGCCGATATCCAGGCTGAATACGCTAAGCGCCCGGCGCTGGCGATGGTGAATTCCGACAAGGGCATCACCAACCTGCATGTGCCCAGCGACGTGATCATCGATGCTTCGATGCCGGCGATGATTCGCGACTCCGGCAAGATGTGGAATGCCGAAGGCAAGCTGCAGGACACCAAGGCGGTGATCCCGGATCGCAGCTATGCCGGCGTCTATCAGGCGGTGATCGAGGATTGCAAAGCACACGGTGCGTACGACCCCGCCACCATGGGTAGCGTGCCCAACGTCGGCCTGATGGCGCAGGCGGCCGAAGAATACGGCTCGCACGACAAGACCTTCCAGATCGCCACCGACGGTGTGGTGCGCGTCACCGATGCGAGCGGCAAGGTGCTGCTCGAGCAGAACGTGGAAGCCGGCGACATCTGGCGCATGTGCCAGACCAAGGACGCGCCGGTACAGGACTGGGTGAAGCTGGCTGTGAGCCGAGCACGCCTCAGCAACACGCCTGCCGTGTTCTGGCTGGACAAGCATCGTGCGCACGACGCGCAGATCATCGCCAAGGTCGAGCGTTACCTGAAGGATCACGACCTCAGCGGTCTGGACATCCGCACGCTGTCGCCGGTCGATGCCACCACGTTCTCGCTGGAGCGCATCCGCAAGGGCCAGGACACCATCTCGGTTACCGGCAACGTGTTGCGCGATTACCTCACCGATCTGTTCCCGATCATGGAGCTGGGCACCAGCGCCAAGATGCTCTCCATCGTGCCGCTGATGGCCGGCGGTGGTTTGTTCGAAACCGGTGCCGGCGGTTCCGCGCCCAAGCACGTGCAACAGTTCCTGGAAGAGGATTGCCTGCGTTGGGATTCGCTAGGCGAGTTTCTTGCACTGGCCGCGTCGCTGGAACACCTTGGTCAGCGTTATAACAACGCTGCGGCAGGTGTACTCGCCAAGACGCTGGATCAGGCCACCGGCAAGTTCCTCGACAACAACAAGTCTCCGGCACGTAAGGTCGGTGAACTCGACAATCGTGGCAGCCATTTCTACCTGGCCCTGTATTGGGCACAGGCGCTGGCCGCGCAGAACGACGACGCTGCGTTGAAGGCGAAGTTCGCTCCGCTCGCCAAGACGCTGGAAGAGAACGAGGCGAAGATCGTCGGTGAGCTTAATGGTGCCCAGGGCAAGCCCGTGGACATCCAGGGCTACTACCACCCGAACATCGCGCTGGTGAGCAAGGCCATGCGGCCGAGCACCACGTTCAATACGGCGTTGGAAACACTCGCGAAGCGCTGATGCGCGGTTCAATCTGAAAACAAAGGGGCGCCAAGTGCGCCCCTTTGTTTTTTCAGCCTCGCAACAGCTACGATCGCTAGAATGCAGCGAGACATCGTGCTCGATCGATCAAGAGCCTGTTCAATACCTCCACGTAGCTCGCGGAGACATTGAACAGGCTCTTACTGGAGTAACCGCGCATGCGCAATGCTATGGCAGTCGGTTGGTTGGTTCTGTCTTTTGCAGCGCCTGCATGGTCGCAATCCAGCACGATGCCCGCACCGTCCAGCAGCGCGTCACCCAAGCCATTACATGTCGACGCGCGATTGATGCAGACGGTGACTGTCACCGGTGTGCAGCCTGGGCCGGGGCTATGGAAAGTGAGCAATGGCAATCATGTGATGTGGGTATTGGGCACACTCACGCCGCTGCCAAAAAATATGCAGTGGCAGTCCGCGCAGGTGGAGCAGACGATTGCGCAATCGCAAGAGCTACTCGAACTGCCGAGAGCAGACTTGAAAGTGGATGCCGGCTTTTTCAGCAAGTTGGCATTACTCCCATCGGTGTACAGCACACGTAAGAATCCCGGTGGCGCTGACCTGCAACAGATTCTCCCGCCGGAGATGTATGCGCGTTGGCAGGTGCTGAAGCACCAATACATCGGCAACAGCAGTGGTATTGAATACTGGCGACCGATTCTCGTCGCGTTCAAGCTTTACCAGAAAGCACTGGACTCGGAAGGCTTGAGCGACGAGAGAGATGTGACGGATGCGGTGGTGAAGCTGGCTAAGAAGCATCACGTCACGCGAACGGCGGTACGCTTTCAGTTGGTGATCGAGCATCCGCGCGATGCGGTGGAAGTCATCAAGCAGACCAACTTGCACGACATCAGTTGCTTGAATCAAACCATGGATCTGCTGGAGCACCATCTGAGCGACCTCACGACACGCGCCAATGCATGGTCCACCGGCGATATGGCGACTTTGCAAAGCCTATCGCTGAACGACCGACACGAATCCTGCGTGGTCGCGGTGGTCGATGCCGACTTGGCGCAGCAGCTGGGTCTACACGATTTACCAGAACGTATGGAGGCTACGTGGTTGACTGCCGCGCAGGCTGCGCTAGCGCGTAATACGCAGACCTTCGCTGTGCTGCCGATAGATAAGGTACTTTCCACAGACGGCTTTCTGGCACAGCTCAAAGCTAAAGGCTATGTCGTGCAATCGCCGGATGAGCAAGATCCGCCATCATCGAAGTGAAATAGCTGCATTCATGGTTCGATGCCGGTCGGCGTCGAACGATATTCAGTAAGGGAGAAGGTCTGTGAAACCTAGGCACTGCGGATTTCCCATGAGCATGCGTGCTGCGTTGCTGGTCATCGCCGTCACGGTGCCGGTGACGCGCATGGCCGCAGCGGCTACATCGCAGACAATCACGGTACATCCCGAACTCTGGCCTGCGGTGCACTGGCCGTTCGCGAAGAACGCCGCGCTGGAGCAACGCGTGCAGACGCTGCTGGCGCAGATGACGGTTGAAGAGAAGGTGGGGCAGATCATTCAGGCCGATATCGGCAGCGTGACGCCGGACGACGTGCGGCAATATCACCTCGGCTCGGTTCTCGCCGGTGGCGATTCCAAGCCCGGTGGCGGTCGTCTGGCAGCACCCGCACAGTGGCTGACATCGGCCGATGCCTACTATCACGCGTCGATGGATGTTCCTAAAGGGCGCGTCGCGATTCCCGTGTTGTTCGGCATCGATGCGGTGCACGGAGATAACGACGTCACGGGTGCCACGATCTTTCCGCATAACATCGCGCTAGGTGCAATGCGCGATCCCGCATTGGTGCAGCAGATCACCGCGGCCACCGCGGAGGAGGTGCGCACCACCGGCATTCCATGGGCCTTTGCGCCGACCATCGCGGTGCCGCGCGACAGACGCTGGGGCCGCAGTTACGAAGGCTACTCGGAGAACCCGCAACTGGTGGCGCAGTACGCCACGGCTGCCGTCGAAGGATTGCAAGGCCGCATCGGCACACCGCAGTTCCTGGATGCCTCGCATGTGATCGCAAGCGCCAAGCATTTCGTGGGCGATGGCGGCACCACGAACGGCAAGGACGAAGGCAACACGCAAGTCAGCGAGACCGAGTTGCGCGATGTCGACGCCGCCGGTTATCCGCCAGCCATAGCTGCTGGCGTGCAGACGGTCATGGCCTCGTACTCCAGCTGGAACGGCGTGAAGATGCACGGTAATAAGGCATTGCTTACCGATCTGCTGAAAGACCGTATGAGTTTCGGCGGTTTTGTTATTGGCGACTGGAATGCACAGGGGCAGGTGCCCGGTTGCAGCAACGAAGATTGCCCGATCGCGGTCAACGCCGGCATCGACATGCTGATGGCGCCCGATAGCTGGCGCGGCCTGTACACACATACCTTGGCGGAGGTGAAGTCGGGCGTGATTCCGATGGCGAGGCTGGACGACGCGGTAACGCGAATTCTGCGCGTCAAACTGCGGCTTGGCTTGTTCGACATGGGCGCGCCATCGAGTCAGCCGCTAAGCGGCAAGTTCGATCTGATGGGCAGCCCGGAACACCGCGCACTGGCGCGACAGGCGGTACGCGAATCGCTGGTACTGCTAAAGAATCAGGATCACCTCCTGCCACTCAACCCACAGCAACGCGTATTAGTCGCTGGCGATGGTGCCGACAATATCCCCAAACAGTGCGGCGGCTGGACGCTGAACTGGCAGGGTACCGGTACCACCAACGCCGACTTCCCGCATGGCGAGTCGATCTGGAGCGGTATCCGCGAACAAGTGTCAGCCGCTGGTGGAACGGCGGTTTTATCGCCGGATGGAACCTTCAGTCAGAAGCCCGATGTCGCCATCGTGGTGTTCGGTGAGAACCCCTACGCCGAATACCATGGCGACATTCCCAACCTTGCCTACAAGCCCGGCAACGACAGCGACCTACAGTTGATCCGTCACCTGCGCGCGCAAGGCATACCGGTGGTAGCGGTATTCCTATCCGGTCGACCGTTGTGGGTGAACCGTGAAATCAATGCGGCGAATGCTTTCGTCGCCGCGTGGTTGCCTGGCTCAGAAGGCGGCGGTGTCGCCGATGTATTGTTGCGTACGCGCGACGGCAAGGTCGCGCATGACTTCCACGGCAAACTGTCCTATTCGTGGCCACGCACAGCGATGCAGACATCGCTCAATGTAAGTCAGCCGAACTATGACCCGCAGTTTGCTTACGGCTATGGCCTCACCTATGCGGATAACGGCAACCTGTCGTTGTTGCCTG
>JBARCX010000190.1:0-6227 GCA_049794535.1 Rhodanobacter sp. | reverse complement strand
GTGCAAGCCCCTGGCTGGAGCCGACCTTTGGGCTTCCTACCGCTCGCGGTTTTGATCGCCGCCTGGTGATTGGCGCCGCGCTGTTCGGTATCGGCTGGGGCATGGCCGGTTACTGTCCAGGGCCTGCATTAGCTTCGATCAGTGGTGGCTCGGCGTCGGTATGGCTGTTGGTATTGACGATGGCGTTGGGGTGGTGGCTTGCCTCGCGTTTGCAGGCAGTGACCAACCGCGAAGACGCCAAGCGAGGAGTCGAGCCATGAAACGACCGGAAGTGAAGGCTTTCTTCGATGAGCCGACCAACACTTTCAGCTATGTCGCCTGGGACCCAGCCACGCGCAAAGCGGCAGTGATAGATAGCGTGCTCGACTATGACTCGGCGTCCGGCCGCACGTGTAACGATTCGGCGGACGCGATTGTCGCGTTCGTGAAGGCAAGCGGTTTTGAGGTGGAGTGGGTAATCGATACCCATGTGCATGCCGACCATATCTCGGCGGCGCCATACATACAGTCACGCCTCGGTGGCAAGCTGGGCATTGGCGAACACGTCCGTGCTGTGCAGAACACCTTCGGCGTGTTGTTCAATGCGGGCAGCGAATTCCAGCGCGACGGCAGCCAGTTCGATCACTTGTTCAAGGATGGCGAGCACTACCGGCTTGGTGATATTGAAGCAGCGGCGCTACATACGCCGGGACATACGCCGGCTTGCGTCACACATGTGATTGGCGACGCTGCATTCGTGGGCGACACGCTGCTCATGCCCGACTACGGCACAGCGCGCTGCGACTTTCCAGGCGGTGATGCGCACGCGCTCTATCATTCGATTCAACGCATCTTCGCACTGCCGGACGATACGCGCCTTTTTCTATGCCACGACTACAAGGCGCCAGGGCGCGATGCCTATGCATACGAGACCAGCATTGGCGAACAGCGGCGCGCCAATGTTCATGTGCATGAAGGCGTCAGTGAGCAGGCGTTTGTGAACATGCGTCTGGCTCGCGACAAGACGCTGTCCACGCCACAGTTGTTGCTGCCTTCGGTTCAGGTGAACATGCGCGCCGGCCAGTGGCCTCCGGCAGAAGACAACGGCGTCAGCTATCTCAAGATTCCGCTCAACGTACTATGAGTGCACTCCCGTTAAGCAGCACATGGTCCATGCAGGCATCGATCCTATGAAGAAGCCGAACACAGTTACCAACGCGTCCGGTGCGGGACGTCGACGCAGCGTCAAATCGGCCATGGCGATTGAAGCGATGCAACATCATGCCAGCGAAGCCGTCGCAGTGCTCAAGGCCATTGGCAACCAGAACCGATTGCTGCTGCTGTGCCAAATGGTGGATGGCGAGCGCTCGGTGAACGAGTTGGCGGAAGCGCTGGATCTGGCACAGAGCGTTGTTTCGCAGCACCTGTCGTTGTTGCGTCGCGAAGGGTTGGTCGCTGGTCGTCGCGAAAGCCAGTCGATCTACTACAACATCTGCGATGAACGCGTACATGCATTGATGGCGAAGTTGTTCGAGTTGTTCTGTATCGACGACTGATCCATGTCGCCTGCGCTCCCGCGCGATGGGAGCACAGTAAGGATGGAGGTTGGGTCTCGGTTTATACATGGGCAATGCGCGCTGTCAGCCGCAAGCACATCGATATCAGTCGTCGTACTTGAGCCTCGGATACCAGTCAGTACCGCGACCCTCGGGTGTCGCATCGAGAACGGTCCAGATCGGCATCAGATCAGGTGCGCCACGTGGATCCTGACCGGGATCCGCCGTTTCAAAACCCATTTCGCCGCTCCAGAAATGGCGAATGGTGCCGTCGCGACGAGTGAATACATTGAATCCGGCATCGTCGCCGCCGTCTTTGCTTATGCCGTAATAATCGCGGCTGTAGCTACCGTCGATATCCGAATACAGTTTGAGGTTGCGCCAGTGGCGCTCGTTCTTGAACGCGACGAGACGCTCGATCGGCGAGCGTGCAACCACGGCAAGCGAGACACGTTGACCGATATCACGCGCCTCACCATCCCATGCACTCAGCAACGATGTACACATCGGGCAGGGACGCTCACGTTGCGGGCCAAACATGTAGCTGTAGATAACGAGCGTTTGTTTGTCACCGAACAGGCCTGCGAAATCGACCGGCCCGTTCTCACCTTGGAAATGGTAGCTACCCGTCACTTCACCACCGGGTGGTAGTGCGCGGCGTTGTTCGGCGACTCTTTCGATGTGTCGGCGCAGTTCGATTTCTTCGACGAGTAGTGCGTCGCGTGCACGACGGTAGTCGTCGCTTTCGTTCGGGAAGCGCACGTCGTTGCGTTTGGCTAGTTCGATAGCGGGAATGAGGACGGGAATATTCGTCATGATCAGTCTCCGGTTTATAAATGGGTACGGCGGTCTAAATCGTGATCCTTCGCGGTGACGACGAATGGGAGTGCGTGGAATCGACAATCACCCAAAATGTGGTGTGCCAGAGGCTGTCTTGCGACGTGCTCTAGCCCCTATGAGGATCATCTAGACTACCTGCGTCCAGATGGGGCATAAGGGAGGAATACGGATGACGCCGTTTACATGGTTTAGTTTGGCACTGCGAGTGATCGGGGCTTGGATCGGAATACAAAGCGTTCAGTCACTTATTTATGCCTTCAATCTAGCCAAAGGCTTCGACACATCGAATCTCATCACGCCGATGGCTTGCGTGAATCAGAGCATGGGATACGTTGTCATCGGGCTGCTACTCATTAAATTTGCTCCGTTTTTGGCTTCACTTGCCTATCCGGGTGCAATCAAGCCTGGCCCCGAGGCAGGTGAAGTAAGCGATACGTCGAATTGAGCTTTCCCTTTACGTGACGCAAAGGGGGCAGGGGCATTTTCCGTAGTGCAGCCGTTTTGAAAATGTCTCTGCTATAACCTATTGAGCGTTATTCCGTCAGCGAGCGATGCATGTCCCGCAATGCCGGCAGCAGTTCATCAGGTTCCCGTATGGCTTTGCGTGCAGCGCCAATGGCCTTGCGCACCACACCCGGCGTATTGCCTTGATCGATCAATGCAGTGGCGGGCTCCTTGCAGGCGGCTAACGTATCTACCCAATCTGCAGGCTGCAGAGGCCGGAAACGTCGCGTGGCGATGCGACTGGCCCGGAATGCTGGCGCAACTTGTTCCACACGTTCGAGTGCTGCTTCGAATTCGTGCGCCGTCCGTGCTGGCGTGGTGGGATCGAGCGCATCGGACAGCGTTGCCAGCGCATCGGCGATACGTCGCCGCAGCACGCCGGTGGAGCGCACGGGGAGCACAAACCAGGCTGAGGCGACGCCGATGATTGCGCCGATCACGATTTCCTCAAGGCGTGTCCACAAGATGTTGTGTACGGAGATTCCCTCGAAACCTTGAAGAAGTGCGAGCGCAATGGTGACGAAGAGTGCCCACCACGCATAGCCAAGTGGGCGCAGCCACATACCGAAAAAGAGGGATGCAAGGATCAACACAACGGTCGTCGTATTGTGCGCACCGATGTGCTGATCGAGCATCAGGGCAACGCATGTGCCGATGGCCGCGCCGGCCACGCGCAGCACGCTTTTGTACGCAACATCCAGCCGGCCGCGGTTGCCGACATTGACAATGAACGCAGTGAGTACGATCCACGCCCATCGCTCGGAGAAAAAGAGATAGCCGATCAAAAAAGATACGGAAAGTGCAGTGGCCATTTGGATAGCCATTCGGGTGCTTGCTAGCGGGCCTTGCGAATTAGCAGGTGCAGCTGGGGCAGGTAGCGTCACTGGCTTGCGTATGGGCGGTAGCAGTCGTACGCGACGGGCGAGCGCATGAAATACCGCGACCCAGGTCAGTGCCAGTAGTGCGACGATCACCGGAATCAGTATCGTCATCAGGGGGCTCGTGTGCTTGGTCGGCACATACGGCGTGGTAAGAATGGCGATAAATGGCAACGCGATGAGCGAGCCGGCACGAGTGGCCATGGGGCCAAACCGGCGTAGCCAGATGGATACGAACATGCTGGCCACGAAAACCGCCGCGCCAATCCATGGTGTGCGATGCAGCAGCATGCCGACACCGACTACGACGAGGCCGACGACGGGTAGCGCGACGGCGGCTTCAAGGCGACCGCGAAGGTCGCGGTCGAGATGGCTGCGCGAAAACGATAGGCACAGCACGATGGCAAGTATGGCCGGGCCGGGTTCCGGGTCGATCGTCATGGCACAGAACAATGTGACCAGGGCAGCCAACATCGTCACGATCGCTTCCCGTAGCGCACCGTTGATCGCGCCGCTGGTTATCGCCATGCCTTGCTCCGTAAGGTTGATGACATGGAAGTCATTCGCGCGCAGTGTATCCGCGCTGTATGTCACGTTACTTTCGCTCATTCGCCAAATCACGAGGTTTTAGGCGAGGAGAAATCGACATGGGTTTGTCGATCCAGCCTGTTTTCGTTCGTCGTATCTATAAACAGCGCGCCAGGAGCCTATCAGACGCATCCCCCAGCCATAGGAGTAGCCACCATGCAATTCATCCCGTACCTGGACTTTGACGGCCAGTGCAAGGAGGCCTTCGATTTTTACGCAAACGTCTTCAACAGCAAGATCACCTTCAGCATGACCTATGGCGAATCGCCCATGGCCAAAGATATGCCAGCCGAAACCCATGGCCGTGTCATGCATACACAGCTGGAAAGCGCAGGTGGCATTCTGATGGGCGCCGATTGCCCCCCGAACAGTCCATCGAACAGGGGCTGCGTAAATCTTCCGGTCGACACGGTTGCGGAAGCCGAGCGCATCTTCAACGCTTTGGTCGAAGGCGGCGTGGCACAAATGCCCATCCAGGAAACCTTTTGGGCCCTTCGCTTCGGCATGCTGACCGATCGCTATGGCAAGGGATGGATGGTTAACTGCATGAAGACGCCGGGTGAGTAACGTACTCGCCTTGTGAGCCCTCTCCCTGCAGGGGGAGGGGGCGGTGAGTGATAAATGCTCGCGCTACTTTTTCTATCGGCTTTCGCCGTACGTGTATCTTGCAACTCAGCGTTTGGCTAATTCACGCGCTGAGTTGCCGACGGCGAACCAAGGAACGCCACGATACGAGTCGGCAACGACCCATGCGGCGCAGGCGATAGCGGAGGAAATGACGAAAGCCGTCCACTGCATGCGGTCCCTCGGCGTGGCAAAGAGGCCGGGACCCCAGATGACAAGCGTGATGATGCCAAGCATGGCAGCTTCCAGTGTGGCTGCCAGGCGTGGATAGACGGCAAACAAAATGCCGAGGCAGGCAGCGATACTGCCGGCGCCAGTGAGGTAAGCCCAAGACACGTTGAATGGAAGCCAGGCGGGCATTATGGCGACGGTCTGTTCGGTATAAGCGAAATGCGCTAGCCCGATCGTGGGTAGCGATAGCGCAAACAGCAGCCTGGCGTTACGTATGCCTTTTGCTCCAATGACGAATGTCGAGCGTGTCGTGGTGCCTTTATTCGCAAGCATGGCAAACAGAATCCATCCGCCTGTCATGATGACGATGATCTCGCCGAGGCCTAGCCACATGGCCTCCATCTTCGGCATGGTCACCACGGCCGGTAGCTTGAGCAACACGGCCCAAAGCGCCAGGAAAACGAATAACACCGCGGCCGAAAGTTTCGCCATGCGCGGTATCAATAGGCCAATACCCGTTGCCAATTCAATGGCAGCGCATGTGTAAGCGATAAATGATCGACCCGGTAGATTATCAATCGGGATGTGTTGCCAGACCACTGCAAAATCACCGTAGATAAAGCCGATAATGCCGAGGCTTATCATGGTCAGTGCAAACACTCTATGTGCTGCACTTGATCGTGTTGATCCATCCATGCCGTGTTTCCTTCTTGTTCGTGAGTAGAAGGGGTAACAAATGCGGATGGAGCACTCTAGCTTAAATAGCCAACCTGTTACGACAGATGCTTAGCTAGCGGAGCGCGGGCACGCTACGTCATTGTGGGCTGTTACACAGGGGCTCGATGCAGCCGCCAATACGACGCTTGCATGGTTGCTGCTGACCAGCCGAGCTGTATGCGGCGAGCTGCTGAGCATGGCGACAAAGATCAATCCGCAGACCAGGGCGCTGGCGGCAAACAGGCTGTTCAAGATCAGTGTTTCGAATTTCATGATCGTATCTCCGAGTAAAGAACCGCGATGGCCTTTACCCAGATATGGCAAGCACCGTGCCAATGCTTGATTCGATCATAGATGGTTGATTTTTATT
>JBARCX010000189.1:0-5375 GCA_049794535.1 Rhodanobacter sp. | reverse complement strand
TTCCTGCGCAGGCAGGAATCCAGTGGCATCACCGTCCGAGCAAGCAATATCGTTACAAGCGCTTCTCTAAGGAATTGAGGCCAGATCAGCAAACGATCACGCGACAACCAAGCCATGCCGCCACTGGATTCCTGCCTACGTAGGAATGACGAGCGAGGTAGACGCGTTACCGCGAAATTTGCGGGAACGCGCTTATATCTCAACCCCGACCATCCGGCGCCACCGCTAAAGCCGAAGTAACCGGCGCGCTCTTATTCTCGATGACACCGCTCTCGATCGTGCCAACAACGGTGGCATGCCCCGTTACCGGTGACTGCTGTGCATCAGTAGGAGCCTGGCCAGTGCTCATGGGCAACAACACCGTGGCTGGAATCACAGGTACCGGTGCTGCAGGCAGCGTCGTCGTAGGCGATGCTGTTGTCGGCGATGGCGCTGCCAGGTTGCTTTCGACAGGACTCTTTCCATCCGAACTGTTTTCCGCAAGCTGACCGACACGATCGGCGTCGCTATAGAACCGGCTGGGTGCATTGTGATCACTCAGCACCACGACCAATACACGTCGGTTGCGATTGCGGCCATCGGTGCTGTCATTAGCAGCTTCTGGCCGATATTCGCCCCAACCAATGATGCCAAGGCGGTTCGGATCCACACCATGCTCGGAGAACAAACGCGCCACACTGGCTGCGCGTGCTGCCGACAACTCCCAATTGGATGGATAGACGGCTGTATTGATCGGCACATCGTCCGTGTAACCCTCAACCCGCAGAGGGTTCGGGAACGGCGAAAGAATGTCCGCCAGATGATTGAGCACGTCATCCGCCGGCGCCGACAAGCGTGCGACGCCACTGGGAAACAGAATATCGGTGCGGATCTCGATCTCCAGCCAGCTCGGAGTACGACGTACCACCACCAGCTTTTTGTCGATCAACGGCTGCAATGCGTGCTGCACCTGATCGCGGATCTGGTCCAGCCGATTCTGAGCAAGCTCCTCTTTCTCAGTCGTCTTGCTGTCCGCGGTTGTCTTGCTTGCCGGCCCCACCTTGGATGCATCCGAGGCGAGGACGCTGCGCGTCGGCAGCGGCAACACTACACGCGGCACGATCGTAGTCTGTGTCTGCGTGCTCTTCTTATCCGCCGGCACCGGAGCCGGTGGCGTCACGTCGCTGCTGTGTACGGGGCTCAGGCTCCGGCTGGTACCGTTGAACGCCTCGATGATCGACTGCGACATCACCCGGTATTTGCCCTCGTTCACCACCGAGACCGCGTACATCACCACGAAGAAAGCCAACAACAACGTCATCAAATCCGCGTAGGGAATCGCCCACGCTTCATGATTTACGTGATCTTCGTGATGTTTGCGCCTCATGACAGATAACCCTGCAACTTCGATTCGATCTGGCGTGGATTGTCTCCTTGCGCAATCGACACCAAGCCCTCGATCAGAATTTCACGCATGCGGCTCTGCTTGCCGACCAGCCCTTTCAAGCGCGCCGACATCGGCAACATCAACAAGTTGGCCAGTGCAACGCCATAGATCGTCGCGACGAAAGCCGCGGCGATGCCGTGCCCCAGCTTGCTTGGGTCCGCCAGATTCTGCATCACCGCCATCAGGCCCATCACCGCACCGATGATGCCCAGCGTGGGCGAATAGATGCCGGCATTCTCGAATACTTTGGCGCCTGCCAGATCGATCTGCTCGCGCGTATCCAGCTCCACTTCCAGCACGCTGCGGATCGATTCCGGCTCGCTACCATCTACTAGCAGTTGCAGACCCTTGCGTATGAAAGCGTCGGACTCCGCCTCGATCTGCGGCTCCAATCCGAGCAAGCCCTGACGGCGAGAGATTTCGCTCCAGCCCACCACTCGACTCACCAGATCTTCGGGTTGATGGCGCGGTGGCTTGTAGATCAACTTGGTCATGCTGACGGCGTGCTTCAACACACGCCCCTGGTTCTGCACCATCACCGCAGCCAAGGTACCCAGAAACACGATGACGAACGCAGCCGGGTTCCACAGCGCACCGACGGTGGACCCTTTGAGAATAGTGCCGACGATAATGACCACGAAGGCCAGGATCGTCCCGATAAGACTAACCAGATCCATGTTAGGCAGTTGCTCGTAAAGTCGGTAACAAATGGCCGCCATCACTGGCGAGACCAGCCAGATCCAATACCAATGCCAGACGCCCGTCGCCGGTGACGGTTGCGCCAGCCACGCCAGCCACACCATCGAACAACGGCCCCAGCGGTTTGACCATCACGTCCTCGCGCCCCAGCACGCTGTGCACCAAACAACCGAAGTGCAGATGGCCGACATGCAGTACCACCACATGGCGCCCCGGCGCTTGCGTGATGCCAGCCCAGCCAGAAAGATCACCCAACGGCAATGCACGTCCGCGATGTGCGGCAACCAGGCGACCGTCGAGCAAGCAGTCCTGTCCTTCGTTCAATTCGAAGACTTCATCGACATTGCCCAGTGGCAACGCGAACAGGTGCTCGCCCACACGCACCATCAGCACGCGCAGAATCGCCAACGTCAGCGGCACGGTCAGTTCAAGCTCACTGCCCTGCCCCAGCTTGGAACGCACCTGCAACGTGCCGCCCAATTCGGCGACGCGGGTTTTCACCACATCCATGCCGACACCACGACCGGAAATGTCGGAGATCGTGGCGGCCGTACTGAAGCCTGGGCGGAAGATCAATTCCAGGCATTCGGTCTCGGTGAGACGTGCGGCTTGGGCTTCGTCGATGACGCCCTTTTCCACCGCCTTACGCTTGAGTACCTCGGGATTCATGCCGCGACCGTTATCGGCCACCACGATCACAATGCGCTCGCCGCGCTGGCTGGCAGACAAGCGCACGTGACCTTTGCGTGACTTACCCGCGCGCTCGCGCTCGTCCGGCGACTCCAATCCGTGATCCACCGCATTGCGCAGCAAATGGATCAGCGGATCGGCCAATGCTTCCACCAGGCCGCGATCCAGATCGGTGTCCTCGCCTTCCTGCACCAGTTCGATCTCCTTGCCGAGTTGGCGAGCGAGATCGCGCACGATGCGCGGAAAGCGTTGGAACAATCGGCCTACCGGCTGCATGCGCATACCGAGTACGGCGCCCTGCAGTTCGTCAGCAACACGATCGAGATCGCCCGCAGCGACGGCCAGTGATTCATCACCGCTACGTGCGGCAAGACTGAGTAAACGATTCCGCACCAGCACCAGCTCGCCGGCGCGATTGACCAAGGCATCCAGCCGCGCCGTATCCACGCGCACGGTGTTTTCCGCTGCTGGTGCCGAACGTGCAGGCGTCGCTGCCGCAGGTGTCGCCGCTGGAGTAGCAGGCGTGACGGGTACCACCGTCAGAGCTGGCGCAGCGGTTGACGCTGCACCAGGAAGACCACCCTTGCCATGCAAGCTATCCAGCAACGCCTCAAACTCGTCGTCTGCAAGGGCGCCAGCTTTTGTTGACGCTACCGGTGTCGATGTTTCGGCAGCAGCGCCGGGTGCACCGCCACGTCCATACAGCGTGTCGAGCAACGCTTCGAACTCGCTGTCATCGATGGCGCCACCGGCAGCGGGTGTTGCGACGGCACCGGGCGCACCACCTTGGCCATAAAGATTGTCGAGCAGCGCTTCGAATTCGCTGTCGTCGATGCTGCCGCCCTCGCTCACCGCAACAGTGGGCGTCGGCGCTGCCACCGGTGCACTGCCCGGTGGTTGCAAACGCCGCAACAGATCCTGCGGCGCGTACGGCATCGCCGTGCCGTCGCCGAGTGCCGCCATCATCACGTTGAGCAGATCGAGCGCTTCGAGCAACGCATCCATCTGCTTGGGCACGAGCACAAACGCACCGTTACGTGCCTCGTTGAGCAGATCTTCGGCGTTATGGCACATCTGCACCATCGGCTCTAACGCCAAGAAACCCGCGCCACCCTTCACCGTATGAAAGGCACGGAACACCGCGTTGAGCAGCTCGGCATCGCGCGGGGATTCCTCCAGCGCGACCAACTGCTCACCCAAACGCTGGACCAACTCCCCGGCCTCGACCAGGAAGTCGTCACGCAGCTCGCTGTCCAGCGACGGATCCATACTCAGAAACCAAATTCGCTGAGCAAGCGATCGGCTTCATCCTGGCTCGTCACCTTAGCCGCGGCGACCGGTGCTTCACCGCCAGCCAATGCACCGGTGAGACGTACCAGCTCCAGTAGCGACGATTCCACGCTACCGATGAAGTTGACCACTTTCTTGATGCGCTGGCCGGACAGATCCTGCCAAGACTGCGCCAGCACCATATCGGCCAGGCCATCGCGGCACTGATTGGCAAAGCTGTTGGCCTGGTTCGCAAGCACCACGGCGGTATCCTGCTCTTGAGCCTCTTTGTCTTGCGCATGCTTGTCTTCAGCATGTGCCAACACCACGCCCGCACTCAGCTCCAGTGATTCGGCCAACGGACGCATGCGCTCGGCAAAGTCGATGCTGCGATGGGCTGCCTTGGAGCTCATCTCCAGCACATCCTGCAGATGCTGACGCGCATCGGCCACGCTGCCTGGCACGCCTTCCTGTGCCAGATCCGTACCGAGGCGACGCACGGCGGCGTGCAGATCACGCGCCAGCAGACCCAGCGCGCGGAACAGATGCTGTTCGCGCTGACGCACCATCACATCCAGTGCCTGCTCGAAAGCGGCACCGTCCGAGCTGTGCAACAGTTCCTGCAGCTCCAGCGGCATTTCGCCACCGATCAGGGGAGACATGGTGGCACTCATGCGGTCGCTCCTTGTGCGGCGAGCCGCTCGAAGATCTTGTCCAGTTTTTCCTTCAGCGTGATCGCAGTGAAGGGTTTGACGATGTAGCCATTCACACCGGCCTGAGCAGCCGCAATGATCTGGTCACGGTTGTTTTCGGCGGTGACCATCAGCACCGGCATCGCCTTCAGGTTCGGCTCGGCGCGGATCGCACGCAGCAGGTCGATGCCGGTCATGTTCGGCATGTTCCAGTCGGTGACGACCATGTCGAACGACTGGCTGCGCAGCATGGTCATCGCATTCTCGCCATCGTCGGCTTCCTGGATCAGCGTATTGCTGAAACCCAGCTCGACCAGCAGGTTGCGCACGATGCGCCGCATGGTGGAAAAGTCGTCCACCACCAGGATTTTCATGTTCTTGTCCAAACAACGTCTCCAGAGGTGAGAAACGAGTGAAAAGGAGTGAGAAAAGAGTGGGACGGTCCCGGGAAGCTCGACGGCTCTTACTCGTTTCTCACTCCTCTTAACTCGTTTCTCGATTGTTTCTCGCTACTTGCGCCAATCGGTCATCCGCGCGCGTAACCGGATCAGCGACTGGCCGTGGATCTGGCATACCCTCGACTCGGTGACACCTAACAC
>JBARCX010000188.1:0-7664 GCA_049794535.1 Rhodanobacter sp. | reverse complement strand
CTTCGGGCCAGCTGCGCTGTTCGCACTCGCTCCTGCGTGTGCGTGGGCCAACAAAGAAAGGTGACTCGGCCACCGGCAGGTGGTCGAAACGCCCGCTGCGTAAGCGGCCCACTGGCGAGATCGCAACAACCAAGCGACAGCTCTTCCTGCCCTGGCGAAAAGTGGCAGGCGTCCTGCCTGCCACCCTGCGGGCCTGTCGTCCGAACCTCACCGCCGCACAGGGGCCCCGAACAGCCGCGCGCGTCCTGCGCGCATTTTTTGAAAAGCCAAAGCCAGAGCAAAAAACAGCAATAACCGTATCTGCTGGCAACTCCGTTTGAAAACCTCGAAAGCGCTTGCTCTTTAAAGCGTGAATTAAAGATTGCTCGACTCACGTCGATATAACGGAACGGCTTTAAGACAGGTTGCTGGGGAGCACCTGATTCTCGTTACGCTGCCAAGGGGAGGCTTGTCTTCTTATGAAGATGAAGAGCGTTTCAGAAGTATTGAAAGGTCTGGTAAATCACTATGGTCGATCGCAATACGACGTGCGCGGTCAGCTCGCTGCATTGCACCGCACACAGGCGGTCATTGAGTTTGGCCTCGACGGCACGATCCTGGATGCCAACGACTTGTTCCTTGCTGCTTTCGGTTACGAGCGAAAGGATGTAGTCGGGCATCACCATTGCATGTTCATCGAGCCGCACGAATCCGAGTCGGTGGAATACCGACAGTTCTGGGAGCGGCTGGGCGACGGCAGGGCTGATACGGGGCTGTATCGGCGCTTGGGTAAGGATCGCCGGGAAATCTGGATTCAAGCCAGTTATAACCCGGTGCTGGATCGCCACGGCAAGCCTTACAAGGTCATCAAGTACGCCACCGATGTCACGGCGCGTCGGATGGAGATGGCCGATATGGAAGGGCGTCTCTCTGCCATCGACAAGGCACAGGCGGTCATCAGCTTCCAACTGGATGGCACGATTCTCGAAGCCAACGACAATTTTCTCGCCGTGGTGGGTTACACGCGAGAAGAAGTCATCGGCCACCATCATCGATTGTTCGTGGACAAGGCCGAACGCGACGGCGCTGCCTATCGTGCATTCTGGGAGAAACTCGGTCGTGGCGAATACGATGCAGGCTTGTATCGCCGTGTCACGAAGGACGGTCGGGATATCTGGATTCAGGGCACGTATAACCCGATATTCGATATGTCTGGGCGGCCTTTCAAAGTCGTGAAGTACGCCACGGACGTGACCAAGCAGACCGAGGCTTCGAGCATCCTGCGGACTTCATTGACTGATCTTTCAGATACCGTTCCGGCTATCGCGGAGCAGGCACGCGTTACGAACGATCTCGCCATGCAAGCCAGTCGCTCAGCGGCCGATGGCGAAACGATGGTCGATGGCGTGATCAAAGCGATGGCTGCCATCCACGACGGTACGCGCGATATAGGCGACATCGTTGGTCTGATCGACAGCATCGCGTTTCAAACCAATATGCTTGCGCTCAACGCGGCTATCGAAGCGGCGCGATCCGGGGAGCACGGCAAGGGCTTTGGCGTGGTGGCTCAAGAAGTGCGAATGCTTTCTCATCGCACAGCGCAGTCAGCCAAGGACATTCGCAGCCTGATCGAGGACACCATGGAGCGTGTCCGCGAGGGCAGCGAGCGTAGTGCCGGTGCGAGTAGCGTGATGAAAACCATCTTTGCTTCTGCCAATGCCGTGCGCGATCGGGTGGGCGACATTGCGCACGCAACGACAACCCAGGCCGGCGGCATCGAAACGGTTCGTCGCGCTTTCACGCAGTTGGCTTAGCGCTGGATCAGCGTTTATGTCGGACTCGTATCGAGTCGCAGTGCTGCATGGTGAGCACTGCGACTTCCTCTACGGCGGGCTAGTGATTCAGGTCGCTCCGTTCATGCGCTGAGCCTTAGATACAGCGTTAGCGAATACCCACGCCGACGCCCACGCCAAAGTGTACGTTGCTCATGCCGTTGGTCATCTCCTGCTGCGTCCACACGTGCGACTGCCCCACGCTGACGAGCGGGTACACGTAGTCAGCTTGATCCACCTTGCCGGCACGGCTACCCGTGAGTTGGCCGGCGATGGTGATTAACGCGCCACCTGGGTAGTTGAACGACTCTACATAACCTGGAACCACGGCGATGAATCGGCCCCCAGCAGGATTGCTCACCTGTGGCCGCTGCGAGGAATCCAGCGGGTAGGCCAGGATCTCGATCTCCGTATGGTCGGTAAGGTTTTGCACCCCGATCACGCGACCGCCCCAGATCACGCTGCCGTTGGCAAAATGCTCGGGTGACTGCGCCACCTGAAACGGCATGGCAGCGACCGTGTTCGGCGCCACCTTGTAGATCGGTGCGGGTGCGCAAGCGGCCAGCGTCAGTGCGAGGCATGGGCCGAGCAGGTAAGGCAGTAAACGGGTGGTACGCATGGTTGAACTCCTCGGATGCGCTTTTAAGACAAGTCCTGTTGATATAGACAATATTCACGGCAAGCTATGTTGCCTTGTTGATCTGAAGATCAACAACGACGATGTCTCCACAACGTCGAAAAGCCGCAACGGTGCACAGGAACGCAAGAACATAAGGAGATGGACGCATGCAAAACATCTTTGCCTGGCTAGTGGTGGGCCTCTGTGGCGGGCTGGCCTGCACATCTCTGATGGCTATGCCTCAGGTGGAAGGTAGCACCGTCGATCAAGCCGTCAGCGAGTTCATTACGCAGAATTACGGTCAATGGATTGCCGTGCGTAAGGGCTGGCAACCGGCGGCTGGCAGCGCCATCTACCAGCCTTGTGCCTCCATGCGTATCACGGCGGCTGATGGTCCACGTTATCTGCTCGCCATGTGTGGCGACACCGAGGAAAGCGTTCGGGATGGCATGCCGGGTATGGATGCCGACGCTACGCCGGGTGATATCGATCTCTACGTGCTCAAACCAACACCTGATGGAAAGGGGCTGGAGTCCGTGCAGAGCGAAGAGAATATCGATTCTGGTCATGGTGGGATGGCTGGCGAAGTCAGCATCCAGCGCTTGGGGCCGCATTTCTATGGCTTCGTCATTGAGGAAAGCGACGCCATGCAAGGGTACGAACAAACCATGCGTCGCATCTATTTGCCGCGCGATGGCAAATGGCTGCTTGCCGCACCGCGAATCAATGTGAGTTTGAACAATGAAGAGAGTGTTGAGTGTGGCCGCGACGAGCATGCTTGCGAAAAGCTGGATTTCGCTATGACACCTGACACGACATCGCTCGCGGATATCTATCCGCTACGTGTGACTGAAACCGGCTCCCAGGGCGGTGAGCCGATAAGCAGCAGCTATACGCTGACGTTCGATGCGAAAAAGGGCACGTACGTTGTGCCCACGGCGGTCAGTGAAGGCTATTGATGGTGAGGCGTGCGCATCGGCTCAGCGGGGACGCTTGGGGCCTGGATTAGTAGAGCGTGGACTAGTCGGGCGCGCACTAGTGGGACGCGGGCTTGGCAACAACCGCGAGCGCGGCAAGGGGCTGGGCGCGGGTGGCTCGGCGCCTTCCTGCAGTATCCAGTCGAGCTTCCACTCGGCGGGGCGCTCCTGTGACAGCAGCCGTGCCATGGCGCGCAAGGGTTCGCGCAATGCGTCGTCGAGCTTCCACGGTGCATTGACGATCGCCATGCCCGAGCCATTCAGGCGTAACGGTGAGTCATCCGGATGCACCAGCAGCTCCGCGCGCAACACGCGCTGGGCGCCGCAGTGGTGCAACCAACGTAGGAACGGTTGCACCTGGCTGCGCTGCTTGATCGGGTACCACACGGCGTACATGCCGGTCGGCCAGCGCAGCAGCGCCTCCTTCAGTGCCTTTTCGATGATGCGGTATTCGGTTTCCTGCGCCTCGTAAGGCGGGTCGATCAGTACCAGGCCACGCTTCTCTTTTGGCGGCAGCAGCCCCTTCAGTGCTTCGTAGCCATTGCGCGTGTGCACGTGCACGCGGTGGTCGTGATGAAACAACTCGCGCAGTTTTTCGGCTTCTTGTGGGTGCAGTTCGCATAGCTGCGCGCTGTCGGTTTCACGCAGGGCATTAGCCGCTTGCAGTGGCGAGCCGGGGTAGACGTTCAGACCATCGGCGTTCTCGGGCACGGCGAGCACGCTGTCCATCCAGCGCCGCAGCAGTGGCGGCAGACTGCCGGCCTTTGCGTCGCCTTTAGCGTGCAAGTCCGGAAACATCAGGCGCTTGATGCCGTCTTTGTATTCGCCCGTTTTGCCAGCTTCGACGCTGTCGAGTGCATAGCAACCGCTGCCGGCATGGGTGTCGATCACCGCGAACGGTGTCGGCTTGGCCTTGAGCGCTTCGATCAGCGCGAGCAGGACGGTGTGCTTGAGCACGTCGGCGAAGTTGCCGGCGTGATAGGCGTGGCGATAATTCATGGCAGGCCCGGCAGGCAAGGCGCCTAAGTATAGGCGCTGTGGAGCTGGCCGTTTGGAGGACGTCAAGTTTTATACGTCACCCGGCATAACTCCCTCCGATGTTGCGACCCGAAGGTAGTCCCTGTGGGACAGGGGAGGGCTGGGGTGGGGTGAAGCTTTTACAGACTGAGGCAAGTGTTTACCCCTCCCAACCTCCCCCTGCGAGCAGGGGGAGGGGCACAAGCACTGAGGGTTCTTAGTAAGCCACCGTGATGCGCTGATTCAAGGCATCGTGCTTCTCGATGCGATCGAGCAGAGCCACGGCATAGTCGGCCACCGTGATGCGGCTGGTGCCATTGGCATCGACCAGCAACTGCTCGCCGCCCACACGGTAGATGCCGCTGCGCGTGCCGTCCTCGATCAACGCGGCCGGACTGATAAACGTCCATTCCACATTGGCCTTGCTGGCACGGAACACGTCCAGCGCCTTGCCCTGAGCCTCGGCTTCCGGCTTCCACTCAGCGGGGAAGTTCGGGCTATCGATGACTTTCACACCCGGCGCGGTTTCCAGCGTGCCGGCGCCGCCAACCCACAGCAGGCGCTTCACGCCGGCCTTGGGCAAGTTATCGAGCAATACGCCTGCGTTGTTCGGAATGCTGTCCGGGTTGCCATCGCGGCGTGCCGACAGGCTGGCGACAACGGCATCGGTACCGCGCACGGCATCCAGCCAGCTTTCGGGCTTGGCCACATCGCCGGTGACGACTTTCAGCTTGGCGTTGCTTACGGTGAGCCGGCTCGGATCACGCACGATGGCGACAACGTCGTAACCGCGTGACAGTGCTTCATCGAGGATGCCGTGGCCGATATGACCGGTAGCGCCAAACAGTGCGATTTTCATGAGTGTCTCCGGGAGTAGGAATGGGGATGGCGAAACAAAGCATGCGCCGAATGATTGGTTCGATAAATCACCGCATGGATAATTCAATGTAAAGTAACGCTTTACAGTCAGGTACACGGGTATGGGCGAGGTCAACCTCAATCGACTGGCGGTGTTCGTCACACTGGTTCACGCCGGTTCGTTCACGGCGGCGGCGGAGCAGTTGGGTCTGACCAAGGCCATGGTCAGCCAGCATCTGGCCAAACTGGAGCAAGAGCTGGGTGTGACCCTGCTGGTGCGCAGCACGCGGCGCATGTCGCTGACCGAAGCTGGCGCGGTGTTTCACGCGGATTGTGTGCGCATCCTTGCGGATACGGCGGCGGCCATTGAGCGGGTAGGCGAGAGTCGCGACAGGCCACACGGCACGCTACGTCTTACGACCACCACGGACTACGGCATGGCCGTTGTCGCGCCTGCCCTGGCGAGTTTTGTGCAGCGCCATCCGGCGGTGCAGGCCGATTTGGTCATCAGCGACCAGATCAGCGACCTGATTGCCGAGCGTTTCGATCTGGCGATCCGCATCGGTTGGCTGCGTGACTCCAGCTTGCGTGCCATTCGATTGGGCAGCTTTCGCCAGCTGGTCGTAGCCACCCCGGCGTATCTCATGGCACACGGCACGCCACGACAACCAGGGCAACTGGCTGCGCATGGTTGGATCGCCATGTCGGTGCTGGCCTCGCCTTTGCGTTGGGTCTTCACTAGTCAGGGCGGGAAGCGCAGCACGGTGCGTATGCGGGCAGTGGCGCAGGCCAATAACGCGGCGGCTGTGCGTGCCATGGTGTTGGCTGACCTCGGCATTGGCGTATTGCCGGATTACCTGGCCGAGACGGATGTTCGTGCGGGGCGGTTGGTGGTGCTGGTGGCCCAATACCGGCTACCCGAAGGTGGCATTCATGCGGTCTATCCAGGGCGGCAGGCACCGGCCAAGGTGCGTGCCTTTATCGATCATCTGCGTGATGTCATCGTCGCATCACGCGAGGCCGATCTACCGAACTAGTTGATTGAGCTAGTCAATCATGCCGTGGTTCTCGGCGGTGCCAAGTAGCTCCGGTTGTGTCGGTGGTTTGCTCACCCGATGCAATAGCGGATGCACGAACACGGCGGCGAGGATCACTGCCACACCGGCATAGAACCATTTATCCAACTGCTGCTGCTCACCGAGCAGGATGATCGCCAGCACGATGGCGTAGACCGGCTCCAGATTGGTCACCATTTGCGTGCCGAAGGCGCTCATATGGCGTAGCGCCACCAGCGCGAGTGCGAACGGCAATAATGTGCAGCCGAACGACAGCACGAGTAGCAACAGTGCATCGTGCGCGCTGGGCAGCATGAACGCCGGGCCTGTATGCGGCAACAGTGGGGCCAGTGCCGTGAGAAACACGGCGCCGGTACCCAACTCGATGAAGGTGACGGTGAGTGGATCGCCGTGTTCAACCAATCGTTTGTTGAGTGCGCCGAACAGCGCTACAAACAATGCCGACAGCACACCTACTGCAATGCCCAGGCGCATATCCGTAGGTACACCACCCACGACCATGATCACACCCGGCACCACGGCGATACCAATCAACAGCTCGCGTGGGTCGAAGCGACGCTTCGCTATCCACGGTTCGACAAAGGCCAGAAACACCGGTCCCAGCGCAATGCAGGTGGCGCCTACCGAGGCGTTGGAAAGTTTGATCGCGGCGTAGAAGGTGAGCCAGTGCAGCGACACCAGCATGCCGATGCCGGCATACGCGAGCCGCAATCGCATCGGCATGGTGCGCAGTCCGTGCCATACCTTGGGAATCAACAGCAAGGCTCCTGCCACGAGCAGCATGCGCCACCACACCAGAGGTAGTGCGGGCAACGTGATCAGCTTGCCGAGGATGGCGGTGAAGCCCCATAGCAGGACGCAGAAGTGGATCTGCAGGCGGGCTTTGTTGACGGGCTGCATGGGGTGTATCGAGTGGGGTATGGGTGGTGATTCTAGCTGGCGGGGGTATGGGGCGGTGGTGTATTGCTCGTCGCCCCTGCGTAGGCAGGGGCCCAGTGGCGATATCGCTCGATTGTCGAGATATCGCTTAGGTTGTTCGCCTGCCGCGGGCTTTCGAACCCCTGCCGGGGCCCGAGTCACCTTTCTTTGCTGGCCCAAAGAAACGTAACCCAAAGAAATGGCCTTTCGAGCGGGTAGCACAGCGTGGGATAGAAGCGTTGGAAGATTCACGCAATCGGATAGTCCGCTACCCAAGGCCAAACAATGCGGCTACACCGCAACGCGCCGAAGCGGTGAGGGCTTAAGGCAATCTGGCCGCCGTCTAGATGTTTAATCCAGCCAACCAATATCACGGCACCCCCTACGC
>JBARCX010000187.1:0-7157 GCA_049794535.1 Rhodanobacter sp. | reverse complement strand
TTGTTATCCGGTGCGAGGTCGGGGTTGTCCCTGACACCACTGTCTCTATCTTGAGAAAGTGCACTTCGACCCTGATTGCTCTTGACCATACGACTTCCTCCAGCGTGTGGTCATGTTCGACAAAATCAAAAACTGGCGCGTACAGCGCATCGTCGCTCGGCACCCAATCGCCGAAGGACTCTGGCAAGAAGCGTTGCAGCGCTGTAGCCCAGCGCGTCGGCTAGGCGCATCCGATCAGGCCTCGCTGCGCGTGTTGGCAACCCTGTTCCTGGACCGCAAATCCGTGGAGCCGACCCAGGGCTTGCAGCTTGGCGACGCCGACCGCGTCCTGCTCGCAACCCACGCTTGCATCCCCATCCTGAAACTGGGCATGGATTGGTACGACGGTTGGCACAGTGTCATCGTGTACCCGGACGCATTCATTCCACGTCGCACCCGCGTGGATGCAGCGGGAGTGGTTCACCAGACCAACACGGTGTTGGCCGGTGAAGCATGGGTGCGCGGGCCAGTGATTCTGTCGTGGGCGGATGTGCTGAACATCGGGCAGAAGCCGGGGCACAACGTGGTTATCCACGAAATGGCACACAAGCTCGATATGCTAAACGGCGATGCCAACGGCTTCCCGCCATTGCACCGGCGCATGGATCGCCGCGTGTGGACGCAGGTCTTCAAAAGCGCGTGGGATCGCATGCACGATGCTCAACGCCATGGCGCCGAGTTGCCAATCAACCCATATGCCCTCGAAAGCCCGGCCGAGTTTTTTGCGGTGGCCAGTGAGCAATTTTTCGAAGCACCGGCAACATTGCGCGAGCATTTGCCGGACGTCTATCGGCAGCTTGAGCAATTTTACCGACAGCACCCGTTCTGAGCGTTCGGTGATCAAGCATAAAGATCAGAGACGACGCCGTAACGCGCAGTACGCCATTCATTCGCACCAAGTTCCTGCACATCCCAGAGCGTCGGCTTCAGCGTGATCTCGATCGACAGCCTCTCCTGGGCAAGGTTGCGCGGCGTGTGCTTAGCATGGAACTTCTTAGAGCCTGTTCAAAGTCTCCGCATCGACGACACGATTGTTTTTCTCGTCATTGACCAGCGTGAAGTGTGCCATCCACATCGTGCGCATCTCGATACTGAATTGCCAAGACTTTGAACAGCCTCTTAGAAGCGTCATTAAGTGCATCGTTTAGAAGCTCACGTCGAGCGACGTCGCGGCGGTTAACCCACAACCGCGTATAGCCATACTCATTTAAATTTTTGATGTCGCGACCAGACTCGTCAATCATCAACTCGACCTTGCCTGTCTTGTCGTTGATCAACGACCAAAGTTTCTTTACCCGAGTATGGGGAAATTGATCGTAAATCGCTTTTTCAAATCACAGTCAAGCTCTTGGTGCTGCTAGATATCGCCGCCTGCTGGACGCAGGGCTTCCCTTCATTCGTGTTCATTGGCTGTGGGTTCTTTCTCTACGCATGGGCGCTCGCCCCTCTTGCTTGGTCGGCCGCCATTGAGAACAAAGCTCTCGGTAATGGCTGCCATGACTTTTGGCCTACATAAAGTTCGGACCAACAAAATTCTGGCGCCAAGTCATCCATAAGAAGCTTTCGTTGGCTCTACAAAGCGTAAGAAAAAAAGGTGCGAATTGTGCTCTCAACTGTGCAAAAGCATTACGACTTTCACATGAGCCGCATGCACCCTCTCTGCTAATTTAAACCTGTCGTCGCTTTAAACCATCCAAAAGACCGCTGCATCCAATGTGGAATGGAAGTGGCAAATTCTGGTGTTACTGGAAGAGACGTCGCAGTCAGCAAGGAAAGCTGGAATACCGGCAGCCATCCCCACTTTAACCATGCTGCTTTGATATCAATCGTCGACCCAATCACTGCGCGAGCGGCTGAATGGTTTGGCGCGTCTAAATCCCCACAAACCCGCGAGCACACATATGAAGATCATTCAAAAATCCGAAATCAATCGTCAGCAGAAACACGGTCTCCGCTTCGCGCCCAAGTTCATGTCGATCATTGCCATGACTGCATTCGGTGCCATGACATTTAGCGCGGCTCACGCGCAGGAGACCAACTCCAGCATCAGCGGCAAAGCCCCCGCTGGCGTCACCATTACGGCGCACAGCGACACCGGCATTACCCGTCATGGCACCCCTAACAGTAAAGGCCGCTACCACCTCAACTCGCTAGTGCCGGGAACCTACCTTGTGTCACTGGAGAAGGACGGCAAGACACTTGCCAGCCAGTCCGGTGTTTCGCTCTTCGTAGGCATAGGATCTGAAGTGGACTTTACTTGCGACAACGATCAGTGCACGGCATCGCGCGCTCGCTGATCGCGTAGATCGGATAGGGGGCAGAGACTCTTCGATACTCGAAAAGTACTCTGCCCCCCCTTGTTTTCGCTCCGCCCCCGTTTCCGATCAAGGGAACCCTGAATGAAAGAACCTGTCTACCGGGGTTGGCCGTAACATGCGCTGACCGTATGCGCAGGTTTCGTGTGGGTCATTCGCTTGAATAAGGCAGTGTCATCGAACGTTCCGGGCAGGTCCAACATCGACAAGAGGGAAATCGTGCGCACGGTCTGGCATTACTCAGCAGCGAAACGCGCGAGACCTTGAGTCGCAATCGCTGGCGACAGCCCCCCCTGGAGCGCCCGGCGCTGGCGCTCACGCTGGCTTTGGTCTTGGTACTGCACGCGCTGTTCGCACTGGTGTTGTGGTACGAGATACAGCTCAAGCCGCCGCATCTAGCGGTGGTGCATAGCTATATCGATCAGGCGCTGATCGTGCGTCTGATCGGTCACTCCAGCAAACCGCGCGCCGCGCAGCCGTCTGAGCCCCCCACACTGCCCACGTTGGTACCGCCGAAGCAGGTGGCACTCCCCCGCGCTCGCCCTGTGACGCACGAGAAATTATCTCGCGAGGCGATGGTGGTACAGGATCATGAGGCGACACCGGCGCCGGCGGCCTCCGTGGCCACGCCGTCCGCCAACAGTTTGTTCGCGAAAGATGGCTCGGTGCAGCTACCGCCCACAACGGAGGCCACCTCGGCAACCGCAAGCCCCGAAGCCAAATCAGCCAAGCCCGCAGACGATCGTCAGATCATGCAGCACGACTACAACCGGATTCACACCAAGGCCACCCGCTTTGAAAAGTATTTCCCGCCGCCGAACGAGACGGCTGGCGGTGCGGTGGGTCGCCATATAGACGATTCGATCAAGAAGATCGTCAAAAGTGTCTGCGATCCCAACAAGAGCAGTACGGTTACCAACATGCTATGCGGCGCGCCTCCTTTACCACCCTCGCCCAAGGATCGCGACGAGCGCCTCAACCTGCCGCCGCCGTCGCTAGCCGACGATCCGCATCCGACCAAGCCGCCGCCACTGTCGAGCTGTATCGCCGAGTACAAGGCAGAGCAGCCGCTGTCGTACGGCTGCCCGATAGACACACCTGATCTGGCCTTCAAAGCCGAGATGCGTGAATGCATCGATCTGTTCCGTGCGGGCAAACGCCTCAAGACATGGTGCCCGCTCGATACGCCCCAGCGCGCAGCGGCCGAGTCGTCGACGCCAGCGGTTTCCTCAAGCACGGGTTTGCACTGAGCACTGTCGATCGCATGGATCGCCGCGTGTGAGCACAGGTCTTCAAGGGGGTTCTCCCCTAAGCTTGATAGATGGCGCGCAAAGGGAGCGCCACCACGGTGTGGCTTGCGCCTGCACCGGATAATTCCAACCAGGGGGAATGGATGAACGGATACCAGAGAAAGGGCCAGCTGGCCTTGATGGTCGTGACCATGGCGTACGCGCTGGCAGCGCACGCGTCGGCAGGACAGAACGCCGACACGCGCGTTCCTGACGAACAGCGCGTGAGCCGCGTCGGCAGCGTAGTCGTTGGGCACCCGAACGGCTGGCCCGAGGCGGTAGTACTACCTGAGGGCGTGGAGATCGATGGCTACCGATGCTCCAACCGGTACTGCACGCTTTGGTTCGGCCTGATGGACTTCGACCACGTGATGGCGCTCAAGCGCAGCTACATCAAGCTACTCAAGGACAGCGGAAAATGGGAGCAACTCGGCTCGCCAGGCGACCCCTATGAGAACGAAGCCTTCCACTTCACAGGCACCATGCCATCCGGATGCGGGTATACCTTGGAGATTCGCCAGGGGATCATCCCCAACGATTACTACCGCCGCTACCGCGTGAGCACGTCGCTGACCTGGTAGCCGGTAAAAAACAGGACGGAGGCAGTTAGGTGAGTCGGCCGGTCCGCCTGACTGCGCCGACCCGGGCGACCGAGGCGCGGACACTTAGCCAGAGCGTATTTAATCTCCCCCGTCCCGGTTTCGGCAGCGCCCAGCGCGCAGCGGCCGAGTCGTCGACGCCAGCGGCTTCCTCAAGCGTGGGTTTGCACTGAGCACTGTCGAGCACACGTAGCGGCGGGTCTCACGATCAAAGCGGGGCAGAGCCCGTTCCGTCTATTTTCCAGCCGCATCGGTCTCCGCCGCCTTCTGCACGAGTTCCTTGATCTTGAGAACACGCAACTGTTCAGACTTTTTGAGTCCTACGCGAGCCTCTTTGATCACTTCGTGGGCCAGATTTTGGTTCGTGTGATGCCGCTTCGCGTCGATAGCTGCATCCAGTCGTTGCTGGGCTGCACGAATCGCTTTATCGACGCGGTAGAGGGGAGCATGTGGGTTCGTGGTCAGAGGTGGGTCGTAGCTTTTCGTCATGATGTTTCTTCGTGATCAGGACGGCACGATAGCCCGGCTGGCCCCGCTTCGCTCGTATATCGTTGTCCCCCGCTTGGACAAAAATCCAAAAATCGGGGGCCGAGTGGACGTTCCGGCATGCGCAGCCGACATTTGCTGACAGACGCGCTAGCGAGATGGCTGCAAGCTAAAAAGTGCACGCTGAGGAATCAAAGCGAGCCAGGGCCTATCGGTGCCGCACGTCTGCCGGCAGCCAGAGAAGTTTTAGAAGACACTCGGTCAGCTCGTCAGTCTGCGTCAACCCGGACGACCGAGGAGCGCGGACACCGAGCCAGAGGGCATTTAACTTCCTGCGTCCCGGCTTCTACCTCAAACCAGCCCTCGCAAACCGTACGTGCGAAGAGCTCTGCCCCGTTTAGAGCGCAAAACATGCCACTCAATGGCAGAGTAAATGAACGCCGACTTCTCAGCCTAGTTAGCTAGCAGCTATAGCCTCAGAAGCTCAGCATTTAACGACAGTCGCGAATTCGCTTCGATATCGTCGACAAACAAATCCCATGTCCCCGGCTCTACACGACGTGAACAATATGCGCACGCCATCCGTAGGAAGGCAGTTGCCACGTGACCAAGGTCTACCAAGAACCGATCTATTTGATCGCGTCGATCTTCGCCATACGAGAGAAAGATAGAATCTCGATAATTCGCCTTACCAACGTAACGTGATGCTTGGACAAGAAAGTTAACCTGTGCATTTTTAAAATAGGAGTCGCGAACCTCTTGCGCCGCTTTCGTCCTAAAGTTTTCAACACGTAAAGCCTTGAATTCAGGCCCCGCACGAACCAGTTTCTCGATTCGACCACGCTCATAGTCCGCCGTGCCTTTCAAGTAAGAAAGGATCCCACCCCAAGCCTCTTCGATGGTCCGAGGGGCGTGATTCAGATCGAACCCATTTGATCCCCGATAAGCACTCAGCTCCGCATCACAGGTAGCACTCAACACGTTGGAAAGCATTGGCGAAAAAGGCTGAGGCACCAGATCGTTTTGAACCAGGCCTATTTGCCAAGCCATAGCAGTTGCTTCGTGCGAATCCATCAATGAACCGGAAGCGGCCACTGCCATTGCATTTGCAGCGGAATAAATACCGTGATACCACCCAGAAATTACCGAGCGTGATATATCATATGCGTTATCAACCTCGTTAGAGATGGATACAAGCCCAGCCACATGATTGAACGCCATAAAGATGTTCTCAAAGATAACTGTATCCACAACCGTATCTAGCGGACGACTTTGTATATTGGAATAAAACAAGCGTAACGCATCATTGCCAAAACCATTAGCATCAACACTAAGTGAAAGTGCCCTCATCCAATTGATCGTTCCATAAAATGCAAAACGCGGAGCAGGCTGCTCCTTGTCGCTAAAAAGTCTTGAAAGAAGCCACTTCTGCATTTCCCACACTCCCAACATGCCAAGCGAATACCGTACGCGAACTTGGTTTCAAGAAAATAAATTTTGGCGTCACCTATACCAAGATGTAATCCGCTGAATCCTTACATCTGCATCGGCAATTATGCTTTTAAAAACTATATCACTATCACTAATAGACTGGATGTATGGAAGTAAATCCTCAACATCCTCAGGAAGGAACCCATATCTCATAAGAAGGACATGCATTGAATCGTTTGTTCCAAACCTGAGCAATTCGATGAACTTGAGTGCTCGCTCATCACCGCAGTGCTGGTGATAAACCCTAAAGGCGGCCATAAACGTGTCCGTAAGGCAAAATGAAATAACCTGATCCAGGTAGTCGTAGGTGTCGAACACTACCGCGTCGTAGCTAACCTCCTTAGCCAATGTACCCTGCGGAAAAAGAGGGAACGGACGTATCAACCTCGAGTCGGGAAGGTTGTTCGCCGACTGGGTAAATTCTGCATACCCGGAACGTCCCTGATCACGCCTCGCAATCCGATTAAAGCGTTGCCCCACGATCTCACTGAACGAACGACCTTGAAAAGTTTGCAGCATCAATGAGACCGCTTCTTTAAATACGGCCTGCTCCCCATCCAGCAAGGCACGGTCTAAGGACGATTCAAAGATCTTCCGCAAGCATTCCTCGAGCTCAATCCGAAAACCACGATTGGCCGACCCGCGTAGCGATCGTGAAATGTCCTCGCCATTTGCATAGACAAGGTCCAAGACCCTGCAGGCGGCATTTCTAACTTCCGGATGAGCAAGTCGCTCAGCCTTGGATCGAGGCACGTGCAATTCCTCATCGAAAGTCCCCTCGCGGATTGCTGACAACAATTCAGCCGTATCTGGATCCCTGGGCGCATCATCCCCATCGATGATAGAAGTACTCGAAAGCTCAAATTCGTCGCGAATCCGATCGGCTAACATCCCCGGGTTCTTTGTGAACACATATCCAAAATCGAATTTTTGCTCGT
>JBARCX010000186.1:0-5930 GCA_049794535.1 Rhodanobacter sp. | reverse complement strand
ACCCCGGCCAATTGCCCGGCCATCCAAGCGGCACGCGGTGAGTGATCCGTGGGTTGCCCCATAGCCAGGTCGCCGACGAAGGCTAGTGATCGGATCACATCCAGTAGGGCGACGGTAGAAATATCCACGAGAGATTGAATACCTGTATGGGGGCGAGCGAAGTCTAGGGCCGTCCGTATTGCCCGAACCTCGGTCATTCAACCGATGGGCACGTTGTGATGAGGCGCGCATGCTGCGTTCCAAGGAGGGGCACCCTCCCCCAAGCGATGGCCATTCCGCCTCGCTTCAACGTCTATCTTCAGGAGAACCCTCATGAACTTCAAGACCATTGCCTTCGCCACGGCCGCCGCCATGACCCTGACCTCCACCGCCAATGCTGCCAACCTTGGGCAGCCCCCACTAGGCGCCAAGAACGTCGTGCTCGTTCACGGCGGATTCGTTGATGGCTCCGGCTGGCAGAAGGTCTACAACATCCTCAAGAAGGACGGCTACAACGTCACCATCGTGCAGAACCCGACCATCTCGCTGGCGGATGACGTCGCGTTCACCAAGCGTGCGATTGCGCAGCAGGACGGCCCCGTCGTTCTCGTGGGCCACTCTTACGGTGGTGCGGTGATCTCCGAAGCCGGCACGGATCCCAAGGTCAAGAGCCTGGTCTACATTGCGGCGTTCGCCTTGGATAAGGGTGAGTCGGTGCAATCCATGATTGCTCATCCAGCCCCGGGCGCGTCGGCTCCGCCAATTCTCCCGCCGCAGGATGGCTTTTTGCTCCTCGATCGTGCGAAGTTCGCCGCCGCGTTTGCGGGTGACGTCCCAGCCGCTGAAGCCGAATTCATGGCCGCGTCGCAGGTGCCGTGGGGTGTAAATGCGCTGGCTGGTGAAGTGACCGTGCCCGCATGGAAGACGAAGCCCAGCTGGTACATGGTGACTACGGAGGACCACATGATTCCGCCGGACGCGCAGCGGATGATGGCAAAGCGCGCTGGCGCCACGGTTGTCGAGGTTCGCGGGAGCCATGCCATCTACGTATCAGAGCCGGCAGCGGTCGCCAAGCTCATCGAGCAGGCAGCAGCCAACTCAAGGTAAGAAGTCACACCACCGGCAAAGGCGAAGGCCCGCTGGCGACATCGACTGCAGACAAGAAGAGTCCCGCGCATGCGGGCTCTTCTTGCTGATTGCCATAGTCAAGCAAGAGCATGGAAGCGTTGAACGGACATCTGATTCTTTTCGACAAAACGTAACAGGAAAATCCGGTTCTTTAATGCCGACCCTCGATCGACGGTCAGTGCTTATCGTGTAGGTGTCGACGAAGGATTTTCCACTGGCTGCCACTCGTATCGCGTGGGCTAGTTCAGGCACAGGGCGGCTCTTGTGTACATAACAGAGCGCCCCGGCGTTCATAGCATGGGAAACTGTGATGGAGTCCCTGCGCATAGATGTCACAACGATCGCAAGTCGTGGAAATTTTTGTTTCAGCAGCTGAACCTGATGTGCGTCGTCCACGTCGTCTCTGCAGTCGAGCGCATGTAAGTCGTTCGCATAATCGACGACCAACACATCAGCAGGCGTTCGGGTTAGCCCATCAAGAGCATCGGCGCTCGTTTCATAACTTCCAACAAACACAAGACCTGACTGGCCATCAGTGACCAGGGTGTAACCAAGGCATGTAATCGCAGAGGCACACACGACCGCAACGCGAATACGTGATGTCTCTGCGACGCTCATATCATTTCGCTGGTCACTTGCGATTGGCTCACTGGCACTTCATCTGCGCTCAGTAAAAGCCCTTTTGCACCTGGAACCAGAAGCGCGTCGCGGTGCTTGCGAGTGGGCCTATCAACACGGGCTTGTTGCCGATGGGGGTAGCAACAGTCGCTCCTATCACCCAATCATGCGGTGCAGTCCAGTGCAGGCCGAGGCCAGCGCTGTTCAAGCGGGCACTATTCGGACCCGGAACGAAAGTGTCCTTATAGGCCTGGATATGTCCACTGTCGACGAAGGCCGATGCCTGCCATGGCCCCGGCAACGCGGAAATGGTCAGGTCATGACGGAACTCGATCGTCGCCAGGTTACCTTCCGCGCCGGATACCACGCCTACGTCGTAACCTCGCACCGTGTTGGGTCCACCGAGATAGAACTGCTCGGAGGTATCCAGATTCTTGTTGGCCCATTGCCCGGAAAAACCGAAGTACAGCGCATTGGTGGGATTCAATTGCTGAAGACGCGACACGGAATAATCGAACTTGGTGTAGCTACCGGCAGTGCGCGCGCCAAAATAATCGACAAACAGAGTCTGGAAATTATCGAGGTACAGATGACCGTAAGCACCACTGATATTGAAGTTGGTGATACCCGTATCGTCACGCTGGTCACCCGCCACCGTCAGTACCCACGAATTGGAATGGCGATGCGTTTCCAGCCCCGCAAGATCGATGTCGTCATACAGACGCTTGTGGTCGAACTCGAGCTGCGCGTATAGATTGCCGGCGGTGTTGCGGATGAAGGGCTGAGAAAGATTGATGCTTTGCGTGGTCGCCGTACCGTGCGCATGCAAGTCGGACAGGCCATTACCGAGCTTATAGGTCAGCCCTGAATCGGCGATACCTAGCGTCGTGCCCTGCCCGTCTAACAAGTAGCGGTAGCCGATGTGACCGTAGCTCATGCCGCTACCCGAGCTCACACCGCTAAAGTCCAGTAGATCACCCTGATGGAACAGGCCATTGACGTCGAACGTGCCGCTAAAGCGCACGCGATCGGTGTAGGCATTGCCGTAGTCGTCCATGCCCAGCGTACCGGTGTAGCGAGGCGCCGAGGTCACATTGACCAGTAGATCGGAACTGCCATCCGTCTCGCCGGGCCGCATCACGGAATTGACGATAGCGCCGGGAATATCCGATAGCAGAAGCAGGCTCCGCTCCAGTCCGTATTCGCCGATGGGTTGCCCCGACTGCAATGACGACAAAGTGGCGTTGAGCGGATAGTTGGATACGGCGCTCTGGTTTTGTAATGAGACCTTGCCATAGCGCGCCTCGACCACAGCAATACGTACAACGCCTTCGCGCAACGTCTGGGCAGGCACATAAGCCATCGATAACGGATAGCCATGATCGCGGTAGTAATGCGTCAGGTTCTCCGCCAAATCATCGAGATCGTTCAAGCTGAGCTCATGCCCTTCGCCGGAGGCCACCAGCGCATGCAACGTTGGCGTTGGCAGCAACGTGTTGCCGGTGATCTGGATGGAACGTACGAAGAATTTCTCGGTGCTCGCCGAGCGCGCGGCCTTTGGATGCTGGATATTCAAATCAAGGTTTGACGAAGGCGGTTGTGCCGTAGGTTGCTGCATTTGCTGCAGCAGCTGACCGCTGTTCGTCTGAGGTGTCGTCACGTGTGTCTGTGCATGTACCGATGGCACGCACAGAGCCAGCGAGAGCGCGAGGCAAATCAGAGAAAGGCGCGGAGTTGCCGGGCGCGGCGTAGTGTTCATGACATGACCTGAAAAAATGGATGGCTTGTTATGTGTTTTCACGGGGAGGCATCCGATGGCAGACGCACGCCGCCGTTCTGGTACTGCAGCGACAGGCCTGAGCGGAAATCCGTGCGGGTGCGGTTACGTTCCACCGGGCGATGCATCCGCTTTTGATTGCCGGTAAACACGCCTACCGCGTCTGCATCGGCGGACCCATAAGGTGTGGCGATCGCCAGCGGCTGCAGACCTCCTTGCAGCTGCGCAATCCAACTGCCTTGCACACCGCTGCCGGTGAAACCTTCGCTAGTGATGTTGGCGGTGGTCGTGGTTAGCGGGTCCGCGATGACATAGTTGGATGCATCGGCACCAAATGCTGCGATGCCGGAGACGGTGACCGTCTTGTTGTTGCCGACATACGGATCGGCGAAATTGGCCGATCCATTCGTAACACTCACTACATCCCCCGGCAATACGCCGTTGACCGTGAGCGAAACTACGTCACCCACCTGCCCGTTGTACATGCGGTTGGTGCCTGTGGCGTTGACCGCAATCGCCAGCGGCGTGATGTTGGCGGTCAATCCGGTCGGCTGCACCAGGATGTAGTTGCCGGCATCGGCGCCGCTGACGGTCATGGCGGTGCTGACCGCCTTGCCATTGCCAACGTTCTTGTCGCCGAACTGGCCAGCCGTGTCATTGCCAAGCAACACGTTGTCGTTGCCGAATACGCCGCTAAGCGTGGCGCCGTTCAACGCATCGGTCGTCGTACCGTCGTATACGCGGTTGGTGGTGTTGGTGCCGATCACCGTCAGCATGGCGGGCGTGATGGTCACCCAGTCGGTACCGCCAGCCAGCGTGTAGTTGCCGGCCAAACCGCTACCGTTGCCCAACACCAGCGAACCCAGGTTAGCGAACCCGCGTTGCGAGCCGACATTCTTGCTGCTGAGCACACCTGAGCCGCTGACCATCAGGGTCTGGCCATTCAAGCCAGCGAGCACGCCGTTGTTGCCGAACAGATGGGCATCCGCATCGGTGTTGCCGTCATACACGCGCGTGCCGGTGAGGTTGAGCACGTAAGGGCTGATCGTTGCACTGGTCGTGGCCGTGTTGTTGAACGTGTAGTTGCCGGCATCGGTACCAGAAGCGGTAATGCTGCTGACCGTGATCGACACACTGCTGCCCGCGTTGGGTGAGCCGAAGTTGGCTGCGCCATCGCTGAAGTTCACCGTATCGCCCAACAACACACCATGGCTGGCAAGGGTTACGCCGGCCGTGGTGGTGTCGTCATAGACCTTGCCCTGGCCAGTGGCGCTGACGGTGATGGCAAGCGGCGTGATGCTGACCCAATCGGTGCCGCCCGTCAGCGTGTAGTTGCCAGCCAGTGCCGAACCATTGCCGGCGAGCGTGAAACCATTCAGGCCGTTGCTGGCGAAAACCAACTGATTGCCGACATTTTTGGTGGACAGCAAACCGGCACCGCCCAGCGTAAGCGTTTCGCCATTCACACCCGTAAGCACACCGTTGTTGCCGAACAGGTTGGCATTAGCGCCGGTAGTGGCGTCATACACGCGCGTGCCGGTGAGGTTGAGCACGTACGGCGTGATCGCCAGGGCATCGCTGCCGCCGGCAAGCGTGTAGTTGCTGGCGGCGCCCGTGCCGCTACTCAATGCCAGCGTGCTGAGATTGAAGTTCGTACCCGCATAGCTGCCCACGTTCGCACCCGCCACCGTGCCTGCACCGGTCAACGTGAGCGTTTCGCCATTCACGCCCGTAAGGACGCCGTTGTTGCCGAACAGGTTGGCATTAGCGCCGGTGGTACCG
Organism: Rhodanobacter sp.; assembly: GCA_049794535.1. GTDB lineage: Bacteria > Pseudomonadota > Gammaproteobacteria > Xanthomonadales > Rhodanobacteraceae > JBARCX01. Next base: position 646 of record JBARCX010000186.1, on the reverse strand, counting down.
TCGTACGAACGCGTACTGCTGAGGTTGATCACCGCCTGAGTGATGGCCAGCGCATCGTTGCCGCCGATCAACGTGTAGTTGCTGGCCAGAGCCGAACCGTTAGCGGTCAATGCGAGCGTATTGAGGTTGAAACCCTGCCCCGTGTTGGTGCTCGAACCAATACCGGTGTAGGGATTGGCGCTCGCATTCGCACTCGATGCCGTGCCCGAGCCACTCAACGTGAGCGTCTCGCCGTTCACGCCGGCGAGTACGCCGTTGTTGCCGAACAGGTTCGCATTGGCACCGGTGGTGCTGTCGTACGCACGCGAGCCGTTGAGGTCGAGCACGTACGGTGTGATCGCCAGGTTGTCATTTCCGCCGACCAGCGTGTAGTTGCTGGCCGAGCCCGAGCCATTGGTCAGCGCCAGCGTGCCGGCATTGAAATTCGCGCCCGTGTAGCTGTCCACGTTCGCGCCAGCCACATCGCCCGCGCCGGTCAACGTGATCGTTTCGCCATTCACGCCGGTGTTGATCACACCATTGTTGCCGAACGCACTGGCACCGGCACCCGTACCGCCGTTGTACTGGCGCGTACCACTGAGGTTGATGACCGCCTGGTTGATGGTCAGCGCATCGTTGCCACCGATCAGCGTGTAGTTGCTGCCCA
>JBARCX010000185.1:0-11899 GCA_049794535.1 Rhodanobacter sp. | reverse complement strand
ACATTGACCTGGTCGAGCGATTTCATATCCGCGCCGATCAAGAAATTCTCCACCGCCGGACCGCCCGCGGCGATGGTGACTTTGCGCTGCACCGGACGCTGCCCCTTCACGTTCACGATGACGGTGTAGACGCCAGGCGCCAGGTTCGGCAGTACGTAATCGCCATTGCCATCCGTGGTAGTCGCCACCTTCGCCTCACGTACCTCAATGCGGGCGCCGGCAGCGGGTTGATGGCTAGTGGCAACCTCCATCTCGATGTGCCCACTCAGTGCCGGATCGGCAGCCAGCGCCAATGCCGGTAGCGACAGCGCGATCAAACCCAGTCCAAGCCTGCAAGCCTGTGCAAGTGACATTTCCCGACCCCTTGAATCGAATGAAGCGATGCGGCAGCGGCAACTCATTCGGTGCCGTGCGTATTCGATGCAAGCTAGGTGGGGGGGATGACAGCGAGAATGCAGCCAGCATACGGATCGGTAAGCTTTGTTCCTGCCGGCGTCACGGCCATGCCGCAGGATGTTTCGTCATCATGCGAAGCGCATCACGACAGCCAGACCGGGCTGCCGATCCAGCAAGGTAATCCGTACGCGATGCAGGTCGGCAATAGCGGCCACCAACGCCAGCCCGAGCCCACTACCCGGTGAGGTGCGGCTGCTGTCCAACCGCACGAAGCGATCAAAGACACGCTTATGTTCGTCTGCCGGAATCCCCACGCCAGTATCTTCAACACATCCGACGACGCCGGCCTTGGTTGCATTCAACGATAGCGTGATGCGTGTCCCCTCCGGCGTATGGTGAATGGCGTTTTCGATCAGGTTGGAGAGCATTTGCGTCAGCAATGCGCGATCCCCGTTGAAACTGAGATCAGGTTGCACGCTGGCATTCACAGAGCGCCCACTATCTTCGGCAACCGGTCCGTAGACATCGGCCATCGATGCGAACAGGTCGGACAGATTGATCTGTGCAAAACCTGCCTGGCGCTCCCGTGCCTGGATGCGAGAAATGCGCAACAGAGCACCAAACGTTGCCAGCACACCATCCACTTCGACAATTGATTGCTCGATCGCCGCACGTTGCAGTGCGGGGTCTTGTCCTGGTGCGGAAACTGATTCCAGCCGCTGACGCAATCGTGTCAGCGGGGTTCGCAGATCGTGCGCGATGTCGTTGGATACCTGCCGCATGTTTTCCATCAACGTGCGCATTCGGTGGAGGATGCGATTGAGGCGCCCCGCCAACCGCACAAACTCGACACCACCTCGCTCTAGCCGCAAAGGCCCCGGCTCCTCACCGGCCACGATGCGCTCGGCACGCGCACTGATGCGATCCACGGATTTGACGAAAATATGACCCGCGATGCCGCCCGATAGCAGAGCGAAGAGAATGGCCACGCGCACACTGAAGAAAAAGTAACGCCCCAGGTTTTCGTCGAGCTCGCCGATATCGCGATTATCGCGGCCCACGGTCAGCCATCGTCCATCGCCGAGCGCAGTGACGTAGAGATCGACGCGATTCGCATGCCCCTTGTGTCGTCCATGTGCTCCATGAAACGGCACGCTCTGCCATCCCGCCACCTGCGGGCGGTAGAGCAGATTGCCCACCATGCGGTTGCCGCTCGCATCGGACAGCAAGTAGTAATCCGGCCCCACCGGTATCACGGCAAGCCGCTGGCGCAGCTGCAACTCGAGTGTTCCGGCCCGTGCCGCCTCACGCAGGCTGGCGGTTTCAACCTCAACGGCGGTGCGCAACTGATCGGCCACGTAGCTGTGGATCTCGCGCCAGACCAGACCAAAAAGTCCGGCGACGACAAGGGCGAACAACAGGGCCTGCAGTAGTGCGACGCGAAACGTCGCGGTTCGCATAAAGCTAATCGGGCGCACGTAGGCAATATCCCGTGCCACGTATCGTGTGCAGCAGCGCAACGTTATAGCCGCGATCGATTTTGGCGCGCAGCCGGCTGATATGCGTCTCGACCAGGCTGGTCTGTGGATCGAAGTTGAACTCCCAGACATGCTCCAGCAGCATCGATCGCGTCACCACCTTGCCGGCCTGCACCATCAGGTACTCGAGCAGGCGAAACTCGCGCGGCTGCAGTTCGATGATGCTCTGTCCGCGACACACTTCGCGACTGATCAGGTTCATCTGCAGATCGCCCACGCTTAGCCGGGTGTGTGCTTCCACCAATGGCTGCCTGCGCGCCAGGGCGCCAACACGCGCCTTGAGTTCGTTCATCGCGAAAGGCTTTCCGAGATAGTCGTCCGCGCCGGCATTCAGGCCTTCCACGCGCGAATCAGACTCGCCGAGTGCCGACAGCATGAGCACCGGCATCCGCTTTCCCAGCGCGCGCAGGTTGCGTATCAGCGATATGCCATCGGTATGCGGCAGCATGCGATCGACAACCAGCAAGTCGTATTCCCGCGTGGTGGCCATGAGCCAGCCCGCCGAGCCATCCGCTGCGCAATCGACGAATTGCTCCGCACCTGAAAGGCTTGCCTTCAAGTAGTTGGCTGTTTCGTGGTCGTCTTCCACCAGCAGGATCTTCATGCCCCCTCCTGCCTCCGTCGGGCTGGCCTAAGCCGCTGCTCTGCTGCTCCAGCCCCACAAGGGCCGCATGCTCGCAACGGTGTCGCCGAGTTTCGCGCTACCGGTGCGACAGCCTGATGACAGATTCCTTAGCGATTACTTCAGATGGGTCTTCAATCCCACGATCAATGCCTTGGCGTCGCGATGCTTGTATGTCCGTTGTCATCCCATCGATGTTGAACAGGTTCCAAGTGCGCTAGTTCTTTTGGCTACTGTTGACCCTTGCCGCAACAAGCACCTTGTCAACAGCATCTATCACCACTTGTGGCTTGATCTGTTGGATGTAGTGCGTGGTATCGGGCACAACGATATCTCGCCCCTGCGATGACAAGGCAGCCAGACGTTTATGCCCTTCAATATGCTGCGCCCATTTGGCGCTGGCCTCGGCCGTGGTCATGCTATCGGTGGCTGACCAAACCGTTCCCGCGGATAGCACCACGAGTGGCATCGCTCCAAGCTTGTGCCAATGTGCGATGAGCTCACGATCATCTTCCGAGTGGCCGTTGCTGTCCTTGATGTGAAGCGTCTCTGCCTCCGAGAGCCGCGCGGCGTTTGTCTGGGTGCGTGACCATTGTCGATTCAATGCGCTGTGCAACACGCTATCCGGATTCTTCGGATCATCGAGACAATGTTGGAGAGCATCTGGCACGGCTCCGGTCAGCGCACCGGCCTCGGCCGCTGCAAGACAAGCGCGATTGGCTTTGAGCTGAAGGGCATCGCCACCTGTTTGTGGCTGACCGGGATAGGCCGGATCGACGAGCACCATGCCCGCCACGAGTTGCGGCCTCTCAAAAGCGAATAGCAGCGCCTGCATACCGCCAAGAGAATGGGCAACCAAAATGATCGGCGTTCCAAGCTGTGCGTTGTCGATCAACGCCGACATATCGTCAACCGCGGCTTGCGCAGTCGAAGGTCGATGAGCCGGATCACTGAATCCATAACCCGCCCGATCAAACGAACAGACGCGCGTGCGCTTCGAGAGCTCGCCCTGCACCTGACGCCAGGATAGCGACGAGTCACCAAGCCCCGAGTCCAGCAGTACCGTCGGCGCACCATGCCCCATGCAGAAGAGATTGAGCTTTCGATCCGATTCAACGTAAACCAGACGCTGAGGCTGAAGGTAGTTTTTTGCAGGTACTGAAAGCGAATTCGCGGAAGTCGCGGCGTGTGCTGTCATCGAAAGCAGCATGCAAAAAAGCGTTGAAGCTCTGAACCTGGGTGATTGCATGTTCTTCGAATTCGCTTTCGGACATGGGTGTTTCCGGAGCTGGACAAATAGAACGCCCCCGGGCACAGCCAGTGTGTTTAGTCGTAAAGAACACCGCTATAGGGCACAGGTCATGCGTTGTGTCAGCAAATAAGTAGAAAGCCATCGCGTGGACACCGTGTCCGCTGTCCGAGCCATGTCCGGACAAACATCGATACCGTCCGCGGACAGTCCCTCATGCCGCAAGGCAACGGAAGAAATGGCTCAAGAATGCGCCTTTCCAGGGATTCGAGTCATTGGCACGAGCCTTGCCATATACCTATCAAAGGCTTTATTCCTAACTCGCGGAGAACCACCATGAAATTCGAAAACCTGATGATGCACAGCCTGTTTACCGCCAGCCTGTTGGTCTGCCTGCTGGCCCTGGGTTCCATGCTCACTGCTCACACTGCGACGTCCAACATCGCTGTAAGCCATGCCCCTGTAGCAGCGGTGGTGAGCACGGCCGGCTGAATCATGAATAGAAACATCAAGCGAGCGGAACGCTCGGACTATTTGCGTACCGGTACAGATTCGCCAAGATAAGCATCTGGTCGCAAGAGATTCCCGTTATGGAGAGCAAAGCTCCGCTCGTTGGTGTTGGCGTCATCGTTATGCGCGACGGCTTGATCTTGCTCGGCCAACGTATGGGCTCGATTGGCGCTGGAACATGGGCGCCGCCAGGGGGCCATTTGGAATTTGGCGAAACGGCAGAGCAGTGCGCTACGCGAGAAGTTCTCGAAGAAACCGGGCTGGAAATTCACGCCATAACACCAGGCCCCTACACAAGCACGGTTTTTCAGCCGGAAGGCAAGCACTACATCACGCTGTTCGTTATGGCCGCCGGCAGCCAGGGTGAACCTGCCGTATGCGAGCCAACGAAGTGTTCGCAGTGGCGGTGGTTTCGCTGGTCGGAGTTACCAGAACCCTTATTCCAACCGCTTGCGACGCTTCATGCAACAGGGTTCGTACCTTGCCATGCGGCCTGACGAACTACCAAGTTAAATCGTCAGGCACCTGGAACTGCTTGTAGTACTCGTCTTCTTCATCTTGATTATTGCCAGCTCCGGCAACGCCGTAGTCCAGCACGATGGCTGTCGCGTCACGGGCATAGATCTTTTCGGCGGCGATGCGGGGCAGTAATTCGTAGCCCTGATCATGACGGGCGATCACCAGCGTGCCTTTTGCCAATTGCGCGCGTTGCACATCGTTGACCAGCACGCTTTGGATCTTGGCGTCGTCAGTGAATCGATAAGCGATTTCACCCTCACGCTTGATCTTGTGCGCCTCGACGATCTGGCGAATCTGAGCGCGCAGCTCATTGGCGTGGTTCTGCGCATTACGCTCGGCCGCCAGCGCACGATCACGCTCGGCGCGTTCAGCCTGCAAGCGCTGCGCATCCACCTGTTCGGTGCTGACCGGTGCGGGTGCCTTGCCTTGACGTTGCTTCGTCTGCTCACGAGCGACCTGATCCACCTTGCCCTTCTTGACCAGGCCGGCTTTGAGCAATTGTTCTTGCAGAGGATTACGCATAGGAGTGGCGACTGGTGGTGATGTCTAGTAGTTAATGCCGATTGTAACGCGTCGGTCCGCACCGGCTCGAACCGTCCAGCGTTCACTTTTAACCAGACGCTGCGGCTTGCGAAGTCATCATGGGATCACGAAGCTATGCACTCACGTAGCGCTGCGGGAGCGGCATGGATGGAAGCGGAAGATCTGCAGCGACTGGTAACGGTCGTGATGCCTTACGGCAAATACCAGGGACGCCTGATCGCCGATCTGCCAGGTGCCTACCTCGCCTGGTTTGCGCGCAAGGGCTTTCCAAAAGGTGATCTGGGCCGTCTGCTGGCCCTGATGCTGGAACTCGACCACAACGGCTTGTCGTCGCTGCTCAATCCGCTGCGAAAGCGCTAGCCGCCTGTCGAGCACATGCTCATTGGCAGTCGCGGTGTCATGCCGTGTTTAAGCGTATGCTGGTGAGGCTGTCCGGCTGCGTTTGCCTGATATATCCGCCCTGACGAGGCGCCCCACTGTCGGGCCGCCTGTCGCAACGGGCTGGGCCGGTGGTCATACCCGCCCGATACGCGTCTCCCGCCAGAACCAATCTTCTCCGTTGATCCTGTCGCGTTGGATTCAGTCGAGCATGCCTTGCGCGGAATAGGCGGCTTCGCGATTCCGTGGACGGCTGAGAGCCTATTCATGCATACCCGATCCGACGAGTTCGACAGCGCGACGACCGCGCTCGCCGCCGATGGCTGGTGCGTCGTGTCGAACCTGATGTCGCCCATCCAGACACAAGCCTTAGCAAGCGAATGTCTGATCCTGCACGACGCACACCTGCTCATGCCGGCGCGAGTAGGTGCCGATCGCGATGTCACGCTATTGCGCGGCGACAGCACGAGCTGGTTCCAGCCAGAGGCATTGAGCACAGCGCAGCAGGCGTTCTCTGATCAAATCGACGTATTGCGAATCGCGCTGAGCCGACACTTGCTGCTCGGTCTGGTCGACAGCGAATCACATTACGCGGTCTATCAGCCAGGCACGGGTTATGCGCGCCACCTCGATTGTTTGCGCAACAACAACGCCCGTGTGGTCTCCGCCGTGTTCTATCTCAACAACGCGTGGCAGGAGGCCGAAGGCGGTGCGCTTCGGCTGTACCTTGCCGATCAGTCGTATCGCGATATCTATCCGCATGCCGGGACGCTGCTGCTTTTTCTTTCGGCGGATTTCGAACATGAGGTGCTGCCGGCCACACGCGATCGCATGAGCATTGCGTGCTGGATGCGGCAACGGATGATTGGCGCGATCTGCTAAAGAGCTGGCGCTTGCCCTTCGAGGTGCCGCTTAAACCGATGCCGGTGGCAGTGAGGGCTACCACCGGCATGGGTCCAACATCGAACTTGTAATGAACGCGGACGTTTAAAGACCGCCTTCCGCGGTACTGGCTCATCGATTCACATCGGGAGAGTGCGCGGAATTACCGCATTTAAATCGATCTAAATTGATCATGTCAAGGCGATGCGCAGCAACTTGCACATCTCAGTCGATATGAAGCACACCCTGCATCACGGATACGCAGGCACCGCCGACCTGTGCTGTGATCACCGCGCCAGCTTTGCGAGCCGTGAGCTGCAAGTGGCTGGGGCGACCCATGTCCACGCCCTGAGTCACCTCAAAACGGAGCAAGCCATCGACTGTCGAATCCAGGCTGGCGAGCAGACCGGCCAGTGCTGCGTTGGCGCTACCGGTGGCCGCGTCTTCGGCCGATCCCAGCTGCGGACAGAAATTGCGGGCGCACAGCTGTGCGTGCGTGGTCGGCGTTTTTCTCGCGTAAACGTGGAATCCATTCGCCGCGTGGTTTTTCAATAATGCATCGCCAGCTTCGGCATCGGCTCGAATACGGGCCAGCGCATCCAGGCCGGTGAGCTCCACCATCACGAACGGCAGACCCACCGACGCCTCGCAAGGGACATGCCGATCCAGAAGAATATCGTCCGGATTCAGTCGCAAGCTCGCAGCGACTGCGGCGTGATCAAAGGTTTCGCCCAACCGAAACGGCTCGGGTGCCGTGAGAGTGGCGCCTACCGCCACGCCCTGCGCCCGATGGATAGTCACCGGCACAATGCCAGCCAACTCTTCGAACCACAGCGTGTCACCGATACGCCGACCGAACACCTCACCCATACGCGCCAATACATAGGCCGTACCGACATTGGGATGACCGGCGAACGGCACTTCGCATGCGGTCGTAAAAATGCGTACACGCGCGGTGTACGTGGGATCGTCCGGAGGCAATACGAAGGTGCATTCGGAGAAATTGAACTCGCGCGTGATCGCCTGCATCTGCGCTGTCGTCAGCCCCTCGCTGTCCAGCACAACAGCCAATTGATTGCCACCGAACGGCTGCTCAGTGAAGACATCGGCAACGACATAGCGACGCGATGGCATGGGCGGACTCTTTGATAGCTAAGGAGTAGGGCGGACCCGCCCAGATAAACCAAGCGGTTTCGCCGCTCGGCTCAACCGACCTGACGAACAACCTGCTGATCGGCGATCGCGTTGAACCGTGCGGCAATGTATTCGTCGGTGAAACTTGTCATGCCCCAACCGCGGATGAAACCGCAGTGCCCGCCGAACTCGGCGATATCCAGCTCGATATTGGGCGGCAACTCGAGTCGCTCGAAGGCGTCGACCGGGATCACCGGATCATCGCGGGCGGTGAGGATGGTGGCCGGAATCTGCAGCGCCTTGAGCGTGTTACCCGCAACCGAGTAACCGTCCAGATAGGCTTGCAACGAACCGAAGTCGGTGTGGCGCAGCACCAGCGCCTCGGTGAGGCCGCGCAGATTCTGCTTCAGCTCGGCCAATTCGAAATACTCGCGCTGCGGAAACGCCGCTTGTTTGGCCTGCAGCGAGCGCCGCCATTTGTGCATAAAGTAAGCCTGGTAGAACCAGGGCGCCGTCTCTTCCAGCGAGAACAGACCTTCGCTGGGGTCGATGATCGGGCACACCGCCAGCGCGTAACTCAGCGGAATACCTGCGGCTGGCGCCTCGAGCGCCACGCGCAGCGCAAAGTTGCCGCCGAGCGAGAAACCGGCCAGCGCAATCGGCCGCGTTGGCCAGCGGCGCGAAATATCGGCCAGTGCATGCACCACTTCGTCGGTACGACAGGAGTGGAACAGCGCCTCGTTCAATGTGTGACTGTCACCATGATCGCGGAAGTTAAGGCGGAACACGTCCCAGCCATCGGCTAACAGACGACTACCGGTCTGCAGCACGTAGGTGGAATCGACGCTGCCCTCCCAGCCATGGAACAACACCGCCAGACCACGCGATTGCGGCTGTGTTTTCTGCGCGGTATAGGCACCGGTGAGGCGCACGCCATCGCCACCATCCACCACGATTTCCTCGGCCCCTTGCAGCACGGTCTGCGCGGCGCTCGGCAGCAGCAGCCGACGCACGCCGCTCGAGGAGAGCATGGTTTGAATGTGGCCACTACGCAGCGGCCATGGCGGACGGAAATCCCTTCCGTACAGCAAACTCATACGGGAGGATCCATCAGCGCTGCGGCAATGCGTTCGCGCGCGAGGTCGGCCATGCGTCGCCGCGCATCGTGACTCAACGGCACGGGCTCGAGGAAATGCACCTCGGCATCCAGCGGTGGGCCACCTAGCAAGCGCAGAAAGTTTTGCAGAAAGTTTTCGTCTTCGCGGAAGCCAGCATCGAGCTCTCGCCTACCGTTTCGCGCAAAGCGCAATGCCACCGGCTGCACGACCACGCCTGCGTCCAGCGCCGCCTGGAATATGCGCGCGTGGAACGTCTTGAGCACACCGTCGTGGCCGGTACCGCCTTCCGGGAACACTGCCACTGAGCGGCCTTCGTGCAGACGCTCCACCATGACCTGCATCACCGCTGCCAGCGAATGGTTGCTGCCGCGTCGATGGAAAATGGTGCCGCCGTTCGCTGCCAGCCACCCCACCAGCGGCCAGCTGGCAATTTCCGCCTTGGCCACGAAGCAGGCCGCGCGCTGCGAATGCAGCAGCTCGATATCGATCCACGAGGTGTGATTGGCGACAAACATCACCGGGTCCGCCAGCGGCTGGCCGAAACGTACCGAGCGCAGGCCAAAAATACGCATCAGCTTGGTGGACCACCAGCGGATCATGCGATGTGCGAATGGCTCGCGGCCATCCTTCATCACCGCCTGTTGGTTCCAGCTGAGGACGAATGCGCACATGCCGATGCCCAGCAGCGCATGTAGAAACAGTAGCGGCACCCGCCAGAGGTAGCGCAGTGGGCGCCAGGTGTCGCGAACGGGTGTGGAAGTCGTGGCGGTATCCATGAGCTGGTTAGTTTAGCGTTACTTGCGTGCAACTCCATGCGCTTGCGCTGGGATAATTGCCATCTCTCACAGCCGACTCCTCAACCCTATTTCTCCAACTGCCGCAACGGCAGCGAGGGCGAGCGCTTCACCGTGCGCAATACGAAGCTGGAGTTCACGTCGGCCACACCGGAAGCGTTGAGCAAGTGATCGAGCAGGAAGCGCGAGAAGTGCTCCAGGTCGGCGACGTAGACATGCATCAGATAATCCATGTCACCGGTAAGTGCATGGCAGGCCATCACCTCATCCCAACCGTTGACGCGCTCGACAAAGCGTTCGATCACGTCGGCTTCGTGCTTGACCAGCTGCACTCGCACGAAGGCCTGCAACCCCAAACCCACCGCTTGCGGGTCGATCTGTGCTGCATAGCCGGTAATCACCTGGTCCGCCTCCAACCGCTGCAGCCGGCGCAGACAAGCCGAGGGGGATAGGCTCACCCGTTCAGCCAGCTCCGCATTGGTAATGCGACCTTCTGATTGCAGTACGGCCAGCAGGCGTAGATCGGTGCGATCAAGTGTTGTCACGCACGATACCTCGATGATTGACACCAATAACGCATGAATATTGCACATTAGGCTCGCATATGCGCAACAAAACAACTTCTTTGCGCCTGAGACGCCGTATGCTTGTGTCGTCATTGCAGCCCTGCACACTCAGTGCTGGAGCGACGCGTCCCACTACCGGAGCCCCTCATGGACACCACCGCACCCCGCAAAGTCGAACATCAGCAGACCGATCGCGGTTACGTGCCGGTGTACGCCACCGGTGTGGTGGAGCAGCCATGGGACAGCTACACGCGCACCGACCACGAGGTGTGGGACACCTTGTTCAAGCGTCAGCGCGAAATGCTGCCGGGCCGGGCCTGTAAGGAATTCCTCGCCGGCGTGGAACGCTTCGGCCTGGGCGACGGCGGTATCCCGAAGTTCGCCGATCTCAACGTGGTACTCGGCAAGACCACCGGCTGGGAGCTGGTCGCGGTCGAAGGCTTGCTGCCGGACGAAGTCTTTTTCGACCATCTCGCCAACCGCCGCTTTCCGGTGAGTTGGTGGATCCGCAAACCCGACCAGCTCGACTATCTCAGTGAGCCGGATCTGTTCCACGATCTGTTCGGTCACGTACCGCTGTTGCTGAACCCGGTGTTCGCCGACTACATGCAGGCCTACGGCCGAGGCGGCATGAAGGCCTTCGCGATCGGCCCCGAAGCGCTGATGAATCTCACCCGCCTGTACTGGTACACGGTGGAGTTCGGCCTGATCCACACGGACGAAGGCATGCGTATCTACGGTGCCGGCATTGTCAGCTCCAAGGGCGAGTCGATCTACTCGCTGGATTCGCCGGCTCCCAATCGCATCGGCTTTGGCCTGGAGCGTGTGATGAGTGCGCGGTACCGCATCGACACATTCCAGCAGACCTACTTCGTCATCGACAGCTTCGAGCAGTTGTTCGAAGCGACCAAGCCGGACTTCACGCCGATCTACGCCAAGCTGAAAGAGCTGCCGGCGCACTCGGCTGCCGATGTGCTCGATAGTGACCGCGTATTCACACGCGGCACGCGCGAAGGTTTTGCTACCAACGCGGATGCTTGAGCGCTTCGTTTCACGCAAATATTCAAAGGCCGGCTCACGCCGGCCTTTTTATTGGCAGCCCGGTTTACTGGCAACTCGGCACCTAGCACTTTCAGTCGATTGTCCTGCCCCCGACCCAAGCGTAGCGTCGGTGGACTGGGAATCCAGGGTGATGATTCGGTTCAAACGAGACGGGACCTCCCGGGAATGATCGGGCAGCCCTGCCCTGATCAAACCTGTGGAGGACCGGCAATGAAAAAGCTACTTTTCGTTGGAATGCTCACCGCATCCCTGCTGCCCATGGTCGCCATGGCACAAAACGCCATCGACGGGACCTGGAAGATCGACCTGAGCAAGGCGCACATGCCGATGAAGCCAGACGTCTTCGTACTACAAAATGGCATGTACGACTGCAAGACCTGCGCACCGGAGATCAGCATCAAGGCAGACGGCACGGATCAAGCGGTCACCGGCCATCCGTATTACGACATGATGGCCATCAAGGTCGTGGACGATCACACGGTTCAGACCACCGACAAGAAGAACGGCAAGGTAGTTGCCACCTCCACAACCACGGTAGCTCCCGACGGAAAGACAGCGACCGTCGAATTCAGCGACAGCAGCGACACC
>JBARCX010000184.1:0-3728 GCA_049794535.1 Rhodanobacter sp. | reverse complement strand
ATCGAGAGCATCGCTCTCAACGAACAACATCGACTATGACAGCCAACGTCCGCATGTAAATTTGAATACGCGGCGTAAGGTCAATAGCGCTAAGTTCGCCCTTCCCCATCTGGTCCCATAGCCAAGGCACCTCATGAACCCCATCGTGATCCGGCCGATTGAAGAAGCAGACTTCGCCGAGTGGAAAGTCCTCTGGGATGGCTACAACGCCTTTTACGGCCGCAAAGAACAGACCGCTTTGCGAGATGAAGTAACGCAAACAACCTGGTCACGTTTCTTCGACGTCAACGAACCCATGCACGCACTGGTCGCTGAAAGTTCGGGCCACTTGCTCGGTGTGGCGCACTTCCTTTTCCACCGCAGCACGATCCAGATCGAGCCGACCTGTTACCTGCAGGACCTGTTCACCACAGAGGCCGCCAGAGGCCAAGGTGTGGGTCGCGCATTGATCGAAGCGGTTTACGTCCGCGCCAAGCAGGCGGGCTCCCCGCGTGTCTATTGGCAAACACATGAGACGAATGCTACGGCGATGCAGCTCTACGACAAGGTCGCGGAGAAGTCCGGGTTTGTCGTGTATCGAAAATTATTGTGAGCGCCAAGCCGCTTCACATCTTATGCGGGCTACCTTCCAAAAGACCGGGTACGCGCATCCATGAAAGAAAGGTCAGCCGCAGCACCCTGATGATCCATCGAGCTGAACAGGTGGGCATTTGACCGTGCCATACGAACAAAAGACACAACAGTCGCCAGCTAACGGCTTAAGCAACTCGTGGCAGCTTTCGCACTCGTAGAAATAAATGCATGCATCGACCGGCATGACTTCGGACCTTGAGTGCCCGCAGCAAGGACACGTGACTATGGAAGACAACTCAACTGCAGTTTTCATACGTGTACAGGTCCGCTAGAACTACTTCAAATGGGATCTTTGTCGAATGCTCTCGTGCCTGGCGGCAACTGAACCCAAGGGTGCCTGCGGCAATCGTAGACGGAAACTTGCGGCGCTGGAAAGTTAGGGTCAGCCAACGCTCCCACAGCGACACTCACAGACTCATCGTATCCATCTTCGCTATGAAACACGGTAGTCCCACAAACGGGACAAAACCTAAATATGAATTTGGCACCTTGATCACCGGTACGAACGTACTCGGTGGCGGTGCCTATCACTTTGTACGGAGCAGCAAAGCTGGCTAGCGTCGCAAAGACACTACCCGTCCTTTGCTGGCAGGCAAGGCAATGGCAAATGCCTACTCCGCGCGGCTCACCTTCGACTTGAATACGCAGTTGCCCGCAGGAACAGGAGGCTATACGTGAAAACATTCAGCACCTCGTCGCATGATTCTCATAAACGACCAACGCTCTAAACTCAACGTCACCGGAGATATCCACTTCAGTACGCGAGTAGTCACCGTGGTGACTTTGAAGTCTTCAGCTTCGTGATTAAAGACTGGACAAAGAGGATATCCGTTGTGATGTCTGATCATAACGAAAAGTTACGAAATCTCTACGCCGTCGACTGAAGGATTTACTCTATTTCTATGATGCCACCGTCATCATGCCGCCTTATCGCGACACGGCTGTTGCTATGCCCGCTAGCGACCATTTCGTCGTTGCGATGTGAAACATCGACTGATGTTCAGAAGGCTTGCAGCTGAAGGCCGCCACGCGAGGTGAGCGGGCAGCATGCCTCGTGATGTGCGGCCTCGGCTGCAAACCTTCTGAACAACACAAAGTCCAGCACGATGTATTGCGCTCGATACGCATGGTTGCTGTGCCGACGCGTGCCGCTGTTACGGGGCCCTGTGTGGCTGTGAGGTAATGATCAGGCCCGCAGGGAGATCGACAGGGATGTCGATCTGTTTTCATACACCTTGGTTTTTCGTTGTTCCAGCCTGTGCCAGAACAACGAACCAAGCGACTTTGAAAGGCTGAGTTTCAAACGTTTTTTGCGCGATGAATCGCGTTTGTAGTTCGATGAATCAAACGCGCAGCGACGCGAGCGGTACCGTTGTCGCGGTCGAAGGGTGGTGAGAGTTCGGCGACATCCATCACCGCGACTTTGCCGGTGGCGGCAATCGCCTCGATCAGCGGCTCGATGACTTCCATCGGCACGCCGCGTGCGCTGGGTGCGCTGACGCCCGGCGCCATCGCATACGGAAGCACGTCGAGGCAGATACTTAGGTAGATGACATCGACCGGCTGCAGCTTTGTCTGCAGCTCCACGATGCGATGCGACAGGCTGAGCAAGGTGAGTTCATCGTCGTGCACGTAGTGAACGGCGTGCGCGTCGGCTGTATTGAACAGCTGCCGCGTGTTGGCTGATGCGCTGACACCGAGGCAAAAATAATCGAGCGGCAGGCCGCGTTGCGCCGCATGCTCGATGGCCTGAAGGAACGGCGTACCCGAGCTGCCCTGCGCCTGTTTGCGTAGGTCGAAATGGGCATCCAGATTGATAATCGCGACACGTGGTTTACGATCGCCGATGTGCTGCGCCAGCCCCTGATAGGTGGCAAACGCGATTTCATGCCCCCCGCCCAAGCCAACGGCCAAATGACCCGCGTTGAGCAGTTCGGCAACACGGTCGGCGAAGCGCAACTGCGCGCCTTCCAGATCACCATCGCTGCACTCGATGGTGCCAGCGTCGTAGAGCGGGCTATCGTTCAACACGGGCAGGTTGGACAACATGGAACGTAAGGCAGCCGGCCCTTCGGCAGCGCCCGTTCTCCCGCCATTGCGGCGGACACCTTCATCGCTAGCGAAACCTACTACCGCTACGCCGGGTGCCGCTCCAGCCTCAGCGTCACGTACCACCTGATGCCAACGCAGGGTATCGCCGGTAGTCGAAGGATCGATTCTTCCGCTCCAGCCCTTCATAGCGACATGGTTCATAACGACATGACTCGTTTTGGCTGTACGGTATGACGGCAGTTGCAGGTGATCTCGCTCATAAGTTGCTCCTATGCGGATGCCGCGCAGTGTAACCGGCGCAATCGCATCCGCTTAACCTTTGCGGCGGCAGCATCCTCTCATGGCCAAGAAAACCAGCGAAAACACGCCCACCCTCCTGATTCGCCAGGCAACGCCAGCGGATGTACCTGCCCTGGTGGAGCTCACTGCCCGTGTCTATACGCCCGAGTGGGGCCATTCAGCGGAGATGCTGCGCTCGCAGCAAACCCACTTTCCCGAGGGCCAGTTCGTGGTCCAGTACGAGGGAAAGATCATTGGCTACTGCGCCACGTTCCGCATCGACGAAGCCACCGCGCTGGCGCCCCACACCTGGATGCAGATCACCGGTGGCGGCATGGGTTCACGCCACAAACCGGACGGTAACTGGCTGTACGGCATGGAGGTGGTGGTGCATCCGGACTACCGTGGCATGCGCATCGGCAAGCGGCTGTATCAGGCACGCAAGCGACTGTGCGCGGATCTCAAGCTACGCGGCATCGTGTTTGGCGGTCGCATCCCGGGGCTGGCGAAAAGCATCTCGCGCTACGGCTCGGCTGAAGCGTATGTACAAGCCGTGGTCGAAGGTAAGCGCCGCGACCAGACACTGAGCTTCCAGCTGTCGAATGAGTTTGAAGTGATCGGCCTGCTTCGCGCCTATGTACCATCGGACTACGACTCACTCGGTTACGCGGCGCACTTGGTATGGCGCAATCCCCGTCTGCTGAACCAGCCGGATATCCCGTCGATACCGTCGACACAACGCCTGCCCGATTCGGTGCGTGTAG
>JBARCX010000183.1:0-2104 GCA_049794535.1 Rhodanobacter sp. | reverse complement strand
GTATTGAGCCAGCAGCTGGCGCAACTGCAGCGGGACGGCATGGTGATGCCGATTGAAGCAGGTGACCGCGCACAAGCCGGCTACATGCTCACATTGCTGGGCGGTACGTTGCGTCCGGCTTTGAATGCCCTGGCATCGTGGGGCAAGGCGCATGGTGAGCGGGCGTCGGCAGCGACTCAGAAGACAGCGCGTTAGTCTCGACCTGCGCCATACGCTGCGGAGGAGGGCCTACCTCGTCTCCTGCCACGGATCGTAACTGCCGAAATGCCATAAGCGGCCTTCCAGGTCGCGGCAGCTGTAGCCGGCCCCGCCGTAATCCTTTTCCGCATAGTCGCCGACGATGGTTGCGCCAGCGGCCTTGGCCCTCGTGTAATGCGCTTTGCAATCGGACACGACAACGTAGGGCGATTGCGTCTCGCATTGGCCGATCTCATTCGGTTGCGCGATCAGTCGCCCGAGTTCGTCATCACGCACGCTGCCCAGCATGAGCATGCCGTTGCCGTAGGTCAGCTGCGCGTGCGCCACACCACGGTGTTCGTCGTCATACGCAGCCTGTTTCTCGAAGCCGAATGCCTTGCATAGCCAATCGATGGCGGCATGCGCATCGCGGTAGCGCAGGCAGGGAATGATGGTGCTGCCTTGGATAGCTTGTGGCATGGCGAAACCCTCCGGCTGGATTGAGGCATGGTGGATCGACGCACAGAGCCTAATCTTTGCTGTGGACCGAGTCTTGTAGATTTTTTCGTGCACACACCGACAACAAGGATCAATGAAGCACGGATCACTGCAATGGATGGATCGCTCCGTTCAACGATGGCGTTGAAGGCTTGACTGGACCTACCTCCAGCTGCGTTATGATCCACCCGCCATGCATATGCGCTTCCGTCTCAGTCGCCGTCGTCGTGTCCTTTGGACAGGGATGGTGCTGTTTTGTCTGCTGTTTCAGCAGCTAGCCATGGCGGCTTACGTCTGCACCCTGTCGACGACGCCCACCCCTACGGTGATGACGGGTGATTGCGCGGCCATGGGCATGAAGCCGATGGCGAAAGCATCGTTGGCCCATCAAAGCCCGGACCCGCGTTGTACCGAGCACTGCGCTGGCAATGCGACGTCGTCGCATGATGTGCGTTTACCCATGGTCCCGCCGCTCTTGCTGCCGTCTGCCTCGCCCGATCTATTAGGGACGATCGCGCGAGCACCTGAGCAGGTGGTGTTACCGAACCCCGCCTTGCTGCGGCCCGATCCACCGCCTATGTTGCGGTTCTGCTCCCTGTTGATTTAGCCCCCGATCGCTAGCCATTCATCGCGGCCGTGCATGCACGGCTGTCTTGGTCTGTGATCGGAGCTCATCATGTTTTCTCATTTTATTCGCGTTCGCGCCGATGTGGCGTGGCGTGCGCGCTGGCTGCTGTGTGCAGCGGCGCTTGTTCACTTTCCCTCAGCGTGGGCGGATAACCCCACGTCACTCACACTCGATGCAGCCACACGGTTGGCCGTCGAACGAGCGCCATTACTGGAGGCGCGACGCGCTCAATCCGAGTCCGCCCGTCAAGAAGCCGCGCGAGCCGGTGCTCTTCCAGATCCGCAACTCACGGTGGGCATCGATAACTTGGCCATCCAGGGGCCCGGTGCGTATACGGCCGGCGGCGACAGCATGACCATGCGCACCGTGGGGATCACTCAGGTCCTGCCTTCGCGCAGCAAGCGTCAGGCCGAACGGGCCATGGGTAGCGCGAACGCCGAACTGATGGCGTCGACGGAGCAGGCCACGACCTTATCGATCCAGCAGCAAGTAGCCGATGCCTGGATCGCCGCCTGGGGTGCTCATGACGAAGCGCAAATGCTGCAGGCCATGCGCCAGGTGTGGGCGGAGGATGTCGCCATCGCGAAAGCGCGTCTGCGCGGCGGTACCGGCAGCGCAGCGGACGTTCTGGCCGCGCGCATGGATGCACTCGATCTGGAAAATCGAATCGACGAGGCCGCTGCACGTGAGGCCGAGGCTCGTGCCCATTTGGCCCGCTGGTTAGGTGAATCGGTCGATCAACCATTAGGGAGCGCACCGGATTTCTCGGTGTTGCCGCAAGACGAATCGACGTTGCTGGCT
>JBARCX010000182.1:0-5141 GCA_049794535.1 Rhodanobacter sp. | reverse complement strand
GACGAAGGCGGCGTTCTGTTCCCACGCATGGTCGCTGAGGCTCGCGCGCATAGCAGCTTTAGCCTTTTTGCGAGGATGATCTAGATCAGACATCTTTGAAGACATGGACGTTACCCCCCTCCAAATGTTTGCCTACCAGCCCCAACCGCACATAACCAAACGTTTGGTTAATTATCACATTACAGCATTCAAGTAAAGTGACGTTTTCTCCTCTACAACAACCTGCGAATTTCGGTACTGCAACGCTTAAGCGGCTCCTCTTCACCCACGATTTGCAGCCAGATCACCGCCCCCTCGATCTTCGCCAGCACATCCGCGCTCAGACTCTGAGCCTCGACCACGCCATAGCGCGGCACGAGCAAAGCAGCCACCACATCCCGCCAAGAAAGAAAAAAACGCTGGATGATATCGCGCGCCTCTTCGCTCTCCTGGAGCGCATCCGGCCAGAGATGGACCAGAGCGCAGATGCGATGTTCGATGTAGTAGCTCTCTACGCTATCGACCATGGCATCCAATCGCACTTTCTCGCTTAACTCTGCGCGACGTGCTGGTGCAAAAACTTCCTGTTCGAACAGATCGATAACGTGCTCGATCACGCCGATCAACAGACGCTCTTTGTTTGGAAAGTGGTGGTAGATGCTTCCTTTTAGCAATCCGCTCGCATGACCGATATCGGCCATGGAGGTGCGCTTATACCCCTTGCTACGGAAGAGCGAGAGCGAGACCTGAATCAGATGGGCGGCGTCTGTTTTCATGCGGGACCTGCTAGGTATGGCGGTTATTGGAGATCGAATTGTTATGTCCACCCTGGTTTTGCGCGCGTCCTGTACGCGTTGCGGATCATCACCGTTTGCACAGCAATGGTCTACAGATGATGCCGTGTACAAAATGTTTCAGTCTGAACTGGACTGCTACCGTGGTCACAGATGCGGACTTCCGGTCGAACGATAAAAAGCCGAATACACAAACGTGAACCGCCACGCAAAACGGTGGCATAGCGTCCATGACGTAGCGTCCGGTATAACGTCAGCTACACGTCAATCAACACGGAGTCCCAATGGAACTTGGCATGATCGGTCTCGGGCGCATGGGCGCCAATATGGCTGAGCGACTGGTGCGCGGCGGCCATCGCGTCGTCGGCTTCGACCCCAGTGCGGATGCACGGCATGCAGTCGAGGCTAAGGGGGTTGAGACAGCTGCCTCTCTCGAAGCATTGGTTACGGCTTTACCCGTACCGCGCGTCGTGTGGCTGATGGTTCCCGCTGGCGAAATTACCGATAGCACCGTCACCGCCCTGCTCCCCCTTTTGTCGGCGGGCGACACCATCATTGATGGCGGCAATGCCAACTACAAAGACACCATGCGCCGCGCGGCTGTTAGTGCCGACAAGAACATCCATTACCTCGACTCCGGCACCAGCGGCGGCGTGTGGGGCCTGACGGAAGGCTACAGCCTGATGATCGGTGGTGACGAAGCCGCGTTCGAGCGAGTGGCGCCTATTTTCGCCACGCTCGCCCCTGCTGCGGATCGTGGCTGGGGTCGGGTCGGGCCGGTCGGTTCAGGCCACTACACGAAGATGATCCACAACGGCATCGAATACGGCTTGATGCAGGCGTACGCCGAAGGCTTCTCGGTACTTAAACACAAGCAAGAGTTCGAACTCGACCTACATCAAGTAGCCGAGATTTGGCGCCATGGCAGCGTCGTGCGCTCATGGCTGCTCGACCTCACCGCTGACGCCTTGAGCAAGAACCCTGAGATGACAGGCATTGCTCCGTACGTGGCTGATTCCGGCGAAGGTCGCTGGACGGTGGCCGAAGCGATTGACCTCAATGTAGCGGCACCCGTGATCACACTGTCGCTGCTGGAACGACTGCGCTCACGCGATACCGACTCGTATTCCGACAAATTGCTTGCGGCCATGCGCAATGAATTTGGTGGTCACGCGATCAAGAAGGAATGACGTTTAGACAGACGTCCAAAACAAAAGAGGGCCGCATGCGGCCCTCTTAGTTACTGCCGCGTACCCGGAATGCTTACTACTCTGCGAGCGCCGCGTCGACGATGCCCTGCGCTTCCTGCAGAATCGTGCGCAGATGCGCCTCATCCTTAAAGCTCTCAGCATAGATCTTGTAGATGTTCTCCGTGCCGGAAGGTCGCGCAGCAAACCAGCCATTGGCTGCGCTTACCTTGATGCCACCGATAGATGCCTGATTGGCCGGCGCACGATCAACGATTTGCTCGATCTTCTCGCCCGCCAACGTGGTGCCCTTGATCTGCTGCGGCGATAGTTTTGATAGCCGGGCCTTCTGCGCCGTGGTCGCTGGTGCATCGACACGATCAGCAAAAGGCTCACCCAGATCACGCACGAGTTCGCGATAGAGCTCGCCCGGATCACGGCCGGTACGCGCCGTGATTTCGGCTGACAGAAGCGCTGGCGCAATGCCATCTTTGTCGGTGGTCCACACGGTGCCATCGCGACGCAGGAATGAGGCGCCTGCACTTTCCTCGCCACCAAAACCCAGTGAGCCATCGAATAGGCCATCAACGAACCACTTGAAGCCCACCGGCACCTCATGCAGCGTACGGCCGAGACGCTGGGTAACGCGGTCGATCAAGCCAGTACTGACCAACGTCTTACCCACACCGGCACCCGGCTGCCATTGCGGTCGGTGGCGGAACAAGTAATCGATCATCACTGAGAGATAATGATTGGGTAGCATCAAACCCGTGCTATTGGCGACGATGCCGTGGCGGTCATGATCGGTGTCGCAGGCAAACGCTACGTCATAACGGCCCTTCAAACCGATCAACCGCTGCATGGCATACGACGATGAGGGGTCCATGCGGATCTTACCGTCCCAATCCATCGTCATGAAGCCGAATTGCGGATCGACTGCCTCGCTGACCACGGTGAGATCGAGTCGATAGCGCTCAGCGATCGGCGCCCAGTAATGCACACCGGCACCACCGAGTGGATCCACGCCTATACGTACGTTGGCATCATGGATTACATCGAAATCGATCACGTTGCCCAGGTCGTTCACATAGGCATGCAGGTAATCATGCTCATGTGTGGTGCCGGCGCGGCGCGCTTGCGCGAACGGTATACGCCGAACTTCCCTCAAGCCACTTTCAAGCAACGCGTTGGCGCGATTCTGGATCCAACCGGTGACATCGGCATCGGCCGGGCCACCGTTCGGTGGGTTGTATTTGAAACCACCGTTATCTGGCGGATTGTGCGAAGGGGTGATCACGATGCCGTCGGCAAATCCCGTCGTGCGGCCGCGGTTGTAGGTAAGAATCGCGTGTGACAACGCTGGCGTCGGGGTGTATTCGCCGTAGCTGGAGATCATTGTCTCCACACCGTTTGCGGCCAGCACTTCGAGCGCACTCTCAAAGGCTGGCTGCGATAGCGCGTGTGTATCGATACCTATAAACAGCGGACCGTCGATCCCTTTGCTCTTGCGGTACTCGCAAATCGCCTGGCTAATCGCCAACACATGCCATTCGTTGAAGCTGTGTTCGAACGAACAACCACGATGACCGGACGTACCAAACGCCACGCGCTGCGCCGGCACCGATGGGTCGGGCCGTAGCTCGACATACGCCGCCAACAACTTGGGTATGTCGACCAGTGAGGATGCGGGCGCCGGCTTGCCAGCCAGCAAACTGAGCGCAGCACTCATGCGTTCTTCTCGCGTTGCTGGCGATAGCGCTGAATCAGCGCATTGGTGGAACTATCGTGGCTCAATGCGGGCTCGTCTGTGCTGGTGATCTCGGCGGCGGTGCGCTTGGCCAAGGCCTTACCCAGCTCCACGCCCCATTGGTCGAACGAGTCGACACCCCAAATAACCCCCTGCACGAATACGCTGTGCTCATACAACGCCACCAGTGCACCCAGCGTGTGCGGGGTCAGCCGCTCAGCGAACAGCGTGCTGCTCGGGCGGTTACCTTCAAACGTGCGGTGCGGCACTAGTGCTTCGGGCGTGCCTTCAGCGCGCAGCTCTGCAGCCGTCTTGCCAAACGCCAACGCTTCGCCCTGCGCAATCATGTTGGCGATCAGAAAATCATGCTGTTGGCCGACATGATTCGGTGTACGTGAGAAACCAATGAAATCGCATGGGATCAGCTGCGTACCCTGATGAATCAATTGGTAGAACGAGTGTTGCCCGTTTGTGCCCGGCTCGCCCCAGTACACCGGCCCGGTGGCGTAATCCACACGTGCGCCATCCAACGTGACCGACTTACCGTTGCTCTCCATTGCCAGCTGCTGTAGATACGCCGGAAAACGCTTAAGGTATTGCTCGTAAGGCAGTATCGCCGTTGTCGCCGCACCAAGGAAGTTCGTGTTCCAGATCGCCAGCAGGCCGAGCAGTAACGGCAGGTTGTGCTCCGCCGGTGCATGACGGAAATGCTCATCCATCGCGCGGAAACCTGCCAGCATCTCGCGGAAATGTTCAGCACCCAATGCCAGCATGGTGGATAGACCGATCGCCGAGTCCATCGAGTAGCGACCGCCAACCCAATCCCAGAAGCCGAACATCTGCGCGGTGTCGATGCCGAACTTGCTGACCTCGGCCGCATTGGTGGATACCGCCACGAAATGCCGCGCGATGGCACTCTCGTCACCCAGGGCCTGTAGGCACCAAGCGCGTGCGGCATGCGCGTTCGCCAACGTCTCCTGTGTGGTGAAGGTCTTGGAGCAGACCACGAACAACGTCTCGGCGGGATCGAGGTCACGCACGGCTTCGGCAAAGTCGGTGCCGTCCACGTTCGATACAAAACGGAACGTCATCTCGCGATGGCTGTAATGGCGTAGTGCTTCGTAAGCCATCACCGGACCGAGATCGGAGCCGCCGATACCGATATTGATCACGTTGCGGATGCGCTTGCCGGTATGCCCCACCCAGGCGCCGCTATGTACCTCGGCAGTGAACGCCGCCATGCGCTCCAACACGCCTTGCACCTGTGGCACCACATCGGCGCCATCCACCACGATGTGCTCGCTGGCCGGCGCACGCAGCGCCACGTGAAGTACCGCACGTTGCTCGGTGGGATTGATTTGCTCGCCGTGGAACATCGCCTCAATCCGTGCGTGCAATCCGCAGGCATCGGCCAGCTCGCGCAGCAACTGCATC
>JBARCX010000181.1:0-3381 GCA_049794535.1 Rhodanobacter sp. | reverse complement strand
ATTAAACATCTCGACGTCGGCCAGGACCGCTTTAAGTCCTCTCCGCATCGGCGCGTTGCGGTGTAGCGGCATTGTTTGGCCTTGGGCAGTGGACTATCTGGTTGCGTGCATCTTCCAGCGCTTCTATACCACGGCGTGCTACCAGCTCGAAAGGCCATTTCTTTGGGTTACGTTTCTTTGGGCCAGCAAAGAAAGGTGACTCGGCCGCCGGCAGGTGGTCGAAACGCCCGCTGCGTAAGCGGCCCACCAGCGACACCCCTCAGCTGTCGCGCCACCACCCCTGCAAGAACCTACTAATAAAGTTAAAGCGTCATAAAAAGTGCCACGTCCTCGTCACATTGCCTTGATCTAATCCAGAGCATTAGATCGATCCAAACAGTCAAAGCAGTGAAGTCTGCACGCCCGGCAATTTCTTGCTCGGCGCCCGCGTCTTCGTCCCCCTGCTACCGCCATGCCAGCAACGGCAAGCCAGCGGCATTGACTGTTTCGGACGACTAAAGCGGGAGACCAACCGAGTTTTTTCCAACGTGTCGTTAACGACGCGGCGGAGGAGTGTCGCCCGCCGGTTGACCCCATGCCATGCCGCAGTAGTGCCCATAGCCGTACGCCTGGGAAGGCATTCAACGATTCGTTCTCACCCGCATTTCAGGAATGACACAGATGCAACGTAAGCAGCAGTTCAAGAAACGCGCATTGGTACTTGCCCTGGCACCACTGACATGGGCTGCCGGCGTGGTGACAGCCGCGCATGCGGGAGATATCTCCGGCATCTTTATGGATGCAGCATCAGGAAAGCCGCTTTCGTCCGTGCGCATTACGGTGCAAGGCACCGCCTTTAGTGTGTTGACCGATGCCGCCGGCCACTTCGACCTGCGCAATGTGCCGCAAGGTCATTACACGATGACCGCTGCATCGCCGAACCAGAGCACGTCGACGACAGCTATCGATGTACCCGCCCAAGGCGCAGTGACTGCCAACTTCAACAACGCTACCACCACGCTGAGCGCCGTCTCCGTCGCGGCCAATCGCTACGACGCCAGCAACATCCAGCTGGGCGCATCGAACCTGGTCACCGTGTTGTCGGCGGATGACCTGAAGTACACCGCCGTGCACAACGTCGCCGAAGCACTCGGGCTGATGAGCGGCGTGAATGTCGAAAATACCGGCTCGTCGTATTTCGGCGGCGTCGATGGTGCTTCGCGTGGCGAAGGCATGTTCGTCGGCGTGCGTGGTTTGAACTCCGAATTCAGCGTCAACCTGATCAATGGCGTCAACGCCGCGCAGGGCATGCCCTACAGCCGCAGCGTGCAGCTCAGTCTGTTACCGCCGTCTGGCTTACAAACGATCGTGCTCAATAAAACCTCGACCGCGGATATGGATGGCGATGCCATCGGCGGCACCATCGATTTCCGCACGCCCACCGCTTTCGATTTCTCGGCGCCGACCAGCGGCAGCATCACTGCCAGCGGCCGCGAGGAAAGCCGTGCACGTGACTACGGCCAGAATGGCTTGGGCGGCGGCTTGTCGGGTGAGTTCCAGACCAAGTTCGGTGCCGATAAGCAGTTTGGCATCTACGCCAGCGCGTACTACGACGAACGCAACTTTGTGAACAGCGAAATCGCCGGTGTCGTGACCGCACTCAACGACGGCTCGTGGGCATTCGCTCATACCAATGCCGCCGGTGGCATTGCTTCAGGCTATGACCCGCAAAAGAATCTGATGGCTACCGGCCTCAACACCGGCTACTCCTCAGGTGACACAACGCGCTATGGCGGCAATGTCTCGCTCGACTGGCATGTGGACCCGACGCTGCAGCTGTATGCGCGCATGACCTATGCCTACGCGAAGACGGAGCAAGACACCGGCTATACGCAGCTCGTTCCCTCGAGCGTGAGCTATACGCAAATCGGTACCAGCGGTGTGTACCAGCCCACGATCAACCGCATGGGTATTCGCTACTGGTACGAAACCAATCCGGAAACGAACGATCTGGCCACCTTCCAGGTCGGTGCCGAGAAAAAGATCGGTAGCTGGACCTTGATGCCGAACGTGTTCTACAGCTATGGCGATAACGACCGGCCGGATCACATCGAGACCTCGGCGCGGATCAACCAATATCCGACCACCCTCTTCCCCTACGGCGGTAACTCATTCATCGGCTACGGCAGCAACGGCTACCCCTATCCGATGCTGACGCCAGCCATGCTCGCCCAGGTGAACAGCCTCGGCACCTTGCCCGCCCGCCGCACCGGCGAGCTGACCGAGCAGTACAGCGGCCAGACCAAGGGTGGCGTAAAGCTGGACGCGCGCGACGACTTCGATGACGGCGCCTTGACCAGCATGCAGTTCGGCGTGAAATACGTCGACAGCTCGCGCACCTTTACCAGCCGCGACTGGACCAATGACAAGTACACCGATGGCCGTCTATTCAACAGCATCGGCATTATCGACGGCTCCTACGCATCGCTGTATCCGGGTCAGTTCGACTGGTCCACGGTAAAGATCAGCAACTCCGCACTGAAAAACCTGATTCAGCAGAACATCACTGCCGGCAGTTTCGACACCTGCGACAGCATCTACGTCAACAACTACAACTGCGACACCTTGCGCGGCACCGAAGCGGTGACCTCGGCCTATGGCGAGGCTACGTTCCAGATGGGCGGCCTGGAAATCATTCCCGGCTTCCGCTTCGAACACACCAGCATCAACAACACCTACTGGGTACTGCCGCAAGACAGTCAGGGCAATGATCTCCCGGGTAACTTCGCGAACAGCCAGACTCACTACAACGTTCCGCTGCCGAGCATCATGCTCAACTACCGGCCGCAGGATTCCGATGCGGTCTATCGCGCATCGATCTGGGAGAGCTACACCCGCCCGGCGCTGGTCCAGCTCGGCGGTGGCTCGTCCTACAGCGTGTCGGACGGTGTCACCACGATCACCGAAGGCAACCCGAATCTAAAGCCGATCAAATCGCTCAACTTCGATCTGTCCGGTGAATGGCAGAACGATCGCGGCACCCACCTCGTGGTGTCCGGGTTCTACAAGAAATTGTCGGATTACATCTACGACAGCGGCTCGGGCAACGCGAACTCAAACAGCAGCGGCACGCAGACGCTGATCTTCAACAAGCCCGAGAACGGTGGCGACGGCAAGGTCTATGGTCTGGAAGTCGCGGTGCGTCAGAAATTCCAGAATCTGCCCACACCATTCGATGGATTCGGCGCCGGCTTCAACGCCACCGAGCAGCGCACCTCAGTAAATCTCGGCATGCCGGGGTTCCAGAACGAACGCATCCAGAACGCACCCAACGTGATGGGCAATGCGGAACTGTTCTATGAGAAGTACGGATTCTCAGCCAACCTCAGCTATCACTATTCC
>JBARCX010000180.1:0-2617 GCA_049794535.1 Rhodanobacter sp. | reverse complement strand
GCTCACGGG
This sequence comes from Rhodanobacter sp., assembly GCA_049794535.1. Taxonomy (GTDB): domain Bacteria; phylum Pseudomonadota; class Gammaproteobacteria; order Xanthomonadales; family Rhodanobacteraceae; genus JBARCX01. The sequence continues at coordinate 2,608 of JBARCX010000180.1, read as the reverse complement.
TGTCTCCACGGGCTTCAGTGACCTGGACAACCTTACCTCTGGTTTGCAGCCATCCGACTTGGTCATCGTCGCAGCGCGTCCGTCGATGGGCAAAACCGCATTCTCGGTGAACATCGCTGAAGCCGTTGCATTACGTGCGAAGAAAGCGGTGGTGATTTTCTCGATGGAAATGTCCGCCTCACAGCTGGCATTTCGTCTTATCTCTTCGGTCGGCCGTATCCATCAGCAGCACCTGCGTAATGGTGATCTGGCCGAAGAGGATTGGCCGCGCGTCACCAATGCCATCGCGTTGCTGTCCGATGCAAAAATCTTCATTGACGATACGCCGGGCCTTTCGCCGGTGGAGCTGCGCTCGCGCTCGCGTCGCTTGCATCGTGAGCACGGTGGACTTGGTCTGATCGTGATCGATTACTTGCAGCTGATGCAGGTGCCCGGAAACAAAGAGAATCGCGCCACCGAAATTTCAGAAATTTCGCGTTCACTTAAAGGCCTCGCCAAAGAGCTGAATGTGCCGGTGATTGCCCTGTCGCAGTTGAATCGTTCATTGGAGCAGCGCGCCGATAAACGGCCGATGATGTCCGACCTTCGTGAGTCGGGCGCTATCGAGCAGGATGCTGACGTAATCATGTTCATATACCGCGATGACTACTACAACAAGGAATCGCCGGACAAAGGACTGGCCGAGATCATTATCGGCAAACAGCGTAACGGCCCTACTGATACGGTGAAATTGACCTTCCTTGGCCACTACACCAAGTTCGAGAACTACGCGCCGGATTCGTTCGTTGGGTCATTTGACTAGCGTCTTCGGATTAGCCGTCCAAATCCCTTTATGCCGTGGCGTTGACGTCGCGCCGATACCGATGCCATGAGCCGTACGACCGTTGCCACCATTCATCTCGGCGCCTTGCGTCATAACCTTGCTCGCATCAAAGAGCTGGCTGCGCCAGCACGGGTGATGGCGGTAGTGAAGGCGGATGCCTACGGGCATGGACTGGAGCGGGTGGCGCGTGCGCTCGATGGTGCCGCGGATGCATTTGCAGTAGCGGCACTCGGTGATGGTCTACGCCTTCGTGCCGCTGGTCATCGGCAACGGATCGTAGTGTTGTCAGGACCGGACCACGCCAGCGATATCGCCGAGATGCAGCGCTTGCAACTCGACGCTGCAATTCACCATGAGGCGCAGTTGCAGTGGTTGGCAGAAGCCTCGCCGGAGCGTGGCCGCCTGCGCGTGTGGCTGAAAATCGACAGTGGCATGCATCGGCTGGGCTTCGCGCCAGAGCGCGTTGCAGCGGTGCATGCTCAGTTGGCTGCCATGCCGGGCATTGATCCAGAGATTGGCCTACTCACGCATTTCTCTGATTCCGAGGTATTCGAAGGTACGCAGACCTCGACGCAGATTGCTCGATTCAACGAGATCACGCGCGATCTTGTCGGGCCGCGTTCGCTGTCCAACTCGGCTGCCGTGCTCGGCTGGGCTGATGCACGTGGTGACTGGGTGCGTACGGGCGGCTTGCTTTACGGGCTGTCGGTCGTGGATGGCAAGAGTGGTGCCGATTTCGGGTTCCGTCCTGCGATGACGCTTTCCACGCGCCTGATTGCCATCAATCACATTAAGCGTGGCGAGCGTATCGGTTACAACGGTACGTGGGAGTGCCCGGAAGACATGCCGGTGGGTGTGGCTGCTGTGGGCTACGGCGACGGTTATCCGCGTAGTGCGGTATCCGGTACACCCGTGCTGGTGGGTAATCAGCGCGTACCTCTGATCGGCCGTGTCTCGATGGATTTGATCACGCTCGATCTGCGTGGGGCGACGCAGGCAAAGGTCGGCGATCGTGTGACGCTGTGGGGCGAGGATCTGCCTGTCGAAATCGTTGCGGCACAGGCCGGCACCATTTCCTATGACCTCACCTGCGGTATGACCCGGCGTGTGTTGTTCGTGGAAGACGATCACTGACGCGGCATGCCGTTTGGAGGCTATCCGTCTCGCGATCTGCGATGACGACAGGCTAAGCTGATAACCGTTGCCACCACGTCATTCCGGAAACTCGCATGGCCAAAGCCAAGACCGCCTATGTCTGCACCGATTGTGGCGCAGAACACTCCAAATGGCAGGGCCAATGCATTGAGTGCGGGGTGTGGAACACCTTGTCCGAGATCGTGTTGCAGCCGGCAGTGAAGTCTGTGGGAGCAGCGCGCAGCGGTAGTTATGCCGGCGCGGCAGCAGGTGCGCCGAAGGTGACGCCGCTGACTGAAGTGGCGCTGACTGCCGAGTCGCGCACACTGACCGGTATCGGCGAATTTGATCGTGTCCTTGGCGGCGGCTTGGTCGATGGCTCGGTGGTGTTGATTGGCGGCGATCCGGGTATCGGCAAGTCGACGTTGTTGTTGCAGATGCTCGGCACGTTGGGTGGGCAGCTGCCTAGCGTCTATGTCACCGGCGAAGAATCGTTGGCGCAGGTGGCGTCGCGTGCGCAAAGGCTGGATTTACCCTTGGCTCCGTTACATGCACTAGCCGAAACATGTATCGAGCGGATTCTGGACCAGGCGGCAGCAACGCGCCCGCGTGTGCTGGTTATCGATTCGATTCAGACGATCTGGACAGAGC
>JBARCX010000179.1:0-14520 GCA_049794535.1 Rhodanobacter sp. | reverse complement strand
TCTACGCCAATGGTTATAGTGCTCATGGAGACTTCCTCTTCTGCTGACGGTTGTGTCGAAACACCATCATGGCCCTCGAGGCCGTAAGGGGAGGAAGTCTCTTTTTACTCGTTCAAGGCGGACGGCTTCGCTGCCGCTTAACTCCAGCGTTAGGTGCGCCCGGCAACATGAAAGCCCGCTCGCTTCTTGGTGTAGCAGCCGCATTGGTGGCGATGTACTTCAGCGCCGGAATCTACGTACTACGCTTCCGGCTCGATTCCCTTGTTCTGCCGCGCACTGATGCGTCAACGCTGTCATTCGCACCGATACTCCAGCGCATCGATGGCCGCGCCGGATCGTTACTCATCCGGCGCTACGGCGTGCCTCGTGTCGGCTGCGCGCTCTTTTTCCCGGGGCAGCATGGCGATATTCCCGGCTACGAAGCCGATCTCTTCCCCGAATTCAACGCTCGGGGCATTGCGGTTTTAGCCATCGCCTACCCGGGACAGGACGGCGCACCTGGGGTGTCGAACTTGGAACAGGTGCAAGCGCTTGCCGCGCAAGCGGTCACGAGCGCGAGCGCCACTTGCGGTAAGGATCGGGTTGTCCTCTATGGCCGTTCCCTGGGTTCCATGGTCGCCGCTTTCAGCGCCGCAAATCATTCACCCGCCGGGTTAATCCTCGAGGGAGCAGCACCTTCTCTATCATCTGCTATTCGATCTCGGCTGGCATCGCACTGGTACCTCGCACCGATGACTATCCTCCCGATATCGAAACTACTCGCGCATGACTTCTCGCTCGCGGACGCCCTTTCAAGGACTTCTTCAACTCCCACTGTGGTTTTTCAGGGCACTGAAGACAGTGAAACACCGCTGTCGACGCTGCGAGCAAGCGCCCGCCTTCATGGACTGCGCATCATCGCCGTGCCCGGTGCGACCCACTCGACTACCTATCGTTTGGCAGAACGGCAGATTGTTGAAATGTCGGTGTCTATGCTTCGGCAGCAGCGCACGTAATAATTCGTTCAAGGCGGACGGCTACGCCGCCGCTTAACTCCAGCGTTAGACCCAAGGCAACAGCATGATGATGGTCATCTACTACCTTCTGTTTTCAGCTGTCGGGATCTACGCGGTCTTGGGGAACCTTATCGCGTACACCATGCTCGCTTCACACGGCGTTCCAGTGCGTTTCATTTTTGCTGGTGTTCCTGGGTATGTATACCGTGCATCCGTGGAAGCAGGCCTAGGTGTTAGCACCAATCTAAGGCGCTTTTGCTTTAGCACCAGCGTGGCATTTCTAATTACTTTGCTGCTTGGCCTTGGTCTAGTTGGGCTTTCAGGTTGATGAGAACAGTGCCGTCTAATTCATTATTCAAGGCGAACGGCTACGCCGCCGCTTAACTCCAGCGTTGAACGTTCACATCTGGCCGAGAGCGGACAAGGGCAATGATTGAGCCTGATACCAACGTCAGGTGTGCTGATCACCCATCATGGGTTCGGCCGATCGAGTTCACCGTTATGCGCCATTGAATGGCTGACGGGATAAGCCGCATCCAGCTGTCTTGCTTTACGAATGGGTTAACAGCTCACACGTCGACCCGACACTCTGTTGACCATCCCAATCGGGTGATCCAAACCATCGCTTAAGCGTGAGCTCAAGACCCTCGGCATCTCCGTTATCGGATGCCCATGCTATGCAACCATCGGGGCGAACGAGGATAGATGTTCCTTCGCTCACCGCGATGCAATGCATGCGCGGCATCCACGCATTTGCGATGCGAGCTGCATAGCCTCCGCTTGCGTCGACGAATAGGCCGTTGCCGCCATGCATCAAGGTAGAGAGCTCCGCGTCGTTTTCACCGTTTGTAAGTACAAGATTGCTACAGAGCGTTCCAACCAATGAATGCTCGTCGCCAAGCTCGTAACGCGTGGTCATGCCACTCATCATCTCGCCGAAGAAGCGGTTGCCTTCATCCAGCCCCATGATGTCAGCGACGATATCGCGCAACGCAGAGGTGTGCGCATCCGGCCTCATCAACGCAACTTGCGCGCGTGTATTAGCCAACACACGCGCGGCGACAGGGTGGCGCTCCTGAGTGTAGGTATCCAGCAATCCCTCTGGGGCCCATCCGCGCACGACTGCAGCAAGTTTCCACCCGAGATTTACCGCATCCAACAAACCGAGATTTAGCCCCTGGCCACCAAAGGGTGAATGGACATGTGCTGCGTCGCCGGCCAACAACACTCGGCCACAGCGATAGCTGGATGCCTGTCGTGCATTGTCCGTAAATCGGGTCGCGGATTTCATCGCGGTGATGGTGATGTCTTCCACGCCGCTTACGTTACGGAGGCTGCACTGCACTTCCTCGATGGTGATGGGTATGTCGCGATCTGCCGGAGGTCCATCGAATTCGACCATCAAGATGCGGCCTGGCACGGGGCCATAGGCCAACATTCCATTCGTCATTCGTCGCCAGCCGAGCGGCAAGAGCTTCTCAGGATGATCCAGTTCAACGATCGCCTGATGCCCGGTAAGTGTGGGCTCAGTACCAGGAAATTCGAATCCTGTGCGCTTACGAATCGGGCTACGACCGCCATCGCAACCCACGAGATACGCGCAGCGCAAAGTGAACTTGCCATCGGCACCCTGAGCCGTGACTTCGACCCCTTCCGGATCTTGACGGAAGTCGACAACCTCACACCCGCGGCGCACGTCGATGCCGAGCTCGCGAGCTCGCGCTCCAAGCATCCGTTCAAGTGCTTGCTGCCGAACACCACGGAGGCGCCGCTCTGGCTCACGCTGTCGTGTCTGGTCGATAAGGAAGATCCCGGCAAAGTGTCCGCCGATTTTCCGCAAAGCGGGTGGGCTTCCTGATACGCCCGTCGTCTTCATCATGGCCGCCATCGCCTCGGCAACGGCGCGCTCCTCGGCATCCATCGTGGCCTTGAAGCCGCGACGCTCGAGCGCTTCGGCAGCAAGCGCGCCGATGGCGCCCGCCTTGATGGTTTCGTCCGGCTCGGTCAAGCGCTCTAGCACCGTTACCCGAGCACCGCCAAGTACCAACTCAATGGCTAACATCAGTCCGGTTGGTCCGGCGCCCACAACCAGAACGTCTATTTCGTTGCTCATGGTCCGGATAGTGACCTAATTTTAGACTTAGTACAAATTTATCCATGGTATAAATTCATCAATGCAAAATAAGCAAAGCCTCCGTGAACGCAAGAAACAAGCAACGCGTCTAGCGATTTCCGATGTCGCCACGCGCTTGTTCATCGAGCGCGGCTTCGACAACGTGACCGTTGCCGACATTGCCGATGCGGCAAGCGTTGCCAAGATGACGGTCTTCAACTATTTCCCGCGCAAGGAAGATCTGTTCTTTGATCGCGAGGACGAAAGTCGCGATCTTGTGCGTGTGGCGCTGTCCGAACGTGCAGACGGCGAGTCGCCTATCGATGCCCTTCGCAATCTCGCGCACGAACTCGTGAAACAAAAACACCCGTTCGCAAAGTTCACGGCGGGAACCTCGAGTTTCTGGCAGACAGTGAAGCTGAGTCCCGCGCTTTCAGACCGCGCACGCGCCATGCGTGATGAGCTCGTAAACGAACTTGCAGAAATGATTGCCGCATCGGTCGACAGGCCCGTTTCGGACCCAGAAGCGCGACTCGTCGCTGCCCTGTTCGTCACGACCTGGTGCGTCGCGTACGTCGAAGGGCTTAGCCGATACCGGTCGGGCAGCACAAATAACGCTGTGCGCAGCGCTTTCTTGAATCTTATCGATCGCGGCTTCAAGGGCGTCGCTGTGAGCATGAAGGGAACGCCATACGCTTGACCACATCGGATATCCCGACGTGCTATGGCGCAGCTCGTGATACTAAGCGTGCTCAGTGGATCGCATTGACCGCCGCCTGACACCGGGAGGCATCGCCACCGCTAGCCTGGATCCGTTGGATGATCTTTGCGCCGGTAGCCAGAGCGCCTTCCTTCATGGGTCCGCTGCATGACTGGATAACCGCATCCACGCCGCTATTGCGAATAGCTGCGGGAAATTGCAATCGCGACGTGGCGAGTTGTGTCATTCCCCGCGCTGCAGCGGCCGCTGCATCGGGGTTGTTGTGTGTCACCGCAAAATCGAGATCGTTTTGCGTGCATGCAAAATCGGCATCAACCACTGCATAGCAGATTCTGGGTACGGTAGGGTCGTTCTGCGCATTTACCGCCGAAGCCAGCATCAGCGAAACCAAGGTAAAAACAGTGCGAGACGTATTCGTCATGCCGTTACTCCCCTGCGATTGGAGTAACGGTAGCGCAAATGCAGCCGGCGCAACCAGCGTTAGCCGCCCGGATCGAAAGCAGACCCTGTTCACCAGCGACAAGGTTAGAACATCGAATCGCATGCGCGGCATGCATGAAGCGAGGTTTATCTATCGCGGCGGGCGAAGTGCCGAATCACGAAGCGCTGCCTCATGCTGTACTTCATCGCAGGCTGCAACATCCAAGCTATCGAGCAACTTCTGCGTCGGTGAATGCAGGTGTGAAGCCGTGGTGTCCGAAACGGTATCACTGATCGATTCCGGGGTCGTCGCTGGCGTCGTACTCATACATAGCTCCTTGGAAGTGAGGCCATTCTACTGGCTCGGCCGCAAGATCAACGCGCTGGATGTCCTTCGACCCAGACCAACCCTAACGTATGCGTCGCCGCGCCATACTGCATACGTGTCCAAGAGCCCGATCACGACTGTGTTGGTTGACGGTGCAGTGCCGCAATGATTTGAGCGACGACATCACCGATACCAGTGCCGCCTTGGAGGCTGATACCAAGACGTGCAACCACCAGTTGTTCGGAGGGCACGATGATGATGTATTGCCCGAAAGCGCCGCGTGCGTAGTACATATCTTTCGGCAATTGCGGCAACCCCCAGGGCGCATCCCACACGGGCACCCTGCCTTTATTTACCAGGTTGGTCCAGAAGCCTGCGCCGTAGCCGGTATCGAGCGTTTGCGAGTGGCTGTAAGCAACCCATCCTTCGGGAAGAATGCGCTGCCCGTTGACCACCCCATCATCGAGATAGAGCTGCCCGAATCGTGCGAAGTCACGTGCGGATGCATACACGTGGCTTGAGCCGATCGGCGTACCGGCAACGTCGGTTTCAATGATGGCATTACGCATACCCAGCGGTTTGAACAGGCTATTGCGCACGAAACGCTCGGCAGCCACAGCATCGCCTGCACCAGCTGCGTCCATGGCAATGCGCGAAAGCAATACATAGCTGAGGTTGCTATAGGCCCACGCGGCGCCTGGCGAATGGGCGAGCGGCACCGTCGCCGCATAGCCGGCCGTATCGTTCTCCAGGAAGAACATGCGTGACATGGGATTGACCGGATTATTGGTCTCATCGAAAGGTTGCCCACCCACCATCCGCAACAGCTGGTCAATGGTGATGTCATGGCGAGGATCGTTCGGCGCTTTCCACGCAGCAACCGGCGCTGCCTGATCCAGCCGCAGCTTGCCTTGCTGCACGAGAATACCGATCAGCGCATTGGTGATCGACTTCGACAGCGAGTGTCCCCAGATCGGTGTCTGCGGCCCATAACCCGGGGCATACCGTTCCGCGATGAGTTTGCCGTTGTGCAGAACGACAATGGCCTTGGTCAATCGCGGTGTCGCTGGATTTGGCTCGGCGAAGGCATGATCAAGCGCACGAAGCAAGGCTGGATCGGTCGGATTCGTAACACCCGACTCAGTGGCACTGGACTCTGAAAAGGCAGCCGGAATCGGAGCGTCCTTGAAGCCTGCAGCCTCAGGCACCTTGTCGTCGCCATGCATCAGCGTGCACCCGATGCCATCTCTATATACGGCACGTGCGCCAAAGCCCCCCAGCACGGTAGTGCGCACTTCCTGCTTCTCGCGATCCACGTGATAGCGCATGGCCCATCCAATACTGCGCATGTTGGGTAGCTGCTCCTCCCTGAATATTCGATCGGGATCCACGTGCGAAACAAACGCCGCCGCGCAAAGCGACCCGCTCACCGAATTGGTGGCGATATAGAAGAGGTCCTTGTTGGACGCCGTCATGAAAGCGACGCCTGCAACGGCCAGCGCCAACAATGCGCCCATGGCGATCTTGATCGTGCGAGAAACCATGCTGACCTTCCCGTGCGAATTCGTTATGTAGCGTTGGGTATCCTGACGCGAGCGCCATCATGGCGCTCATTGCCCCCTATCACTCCGTCAACCGCGCTAAAGGGCAGGCACGCCGGATCCCTTTGGGCCGTCGTCAAACGCAGCCCTACCCTGGAACGTACCTGATTGATACGCCAACGATAAGTGACGAATGGTGCGGCACCGGTGACGAAAGGTGGAACGTGGGGAGGAGACGGAGACAAGCCGAATCGCCCCACGACGGCATGGCTGAGGACTGTGGCTCGGGAGGCCTATGTTGGGCCAACGGTGGCGCCCCCTTGAGTGCGGCCGGGATACCAAGCAGCTCGATCCCTGAAGTTCTACCCGCATCAGCCGATATCGAGCATGGGCCTCGCCGTTGGGGTCCCGCCAGGGCCAGCGAGTCAAGCACCGCACGACCCCTGAGCGACCGTCGCACGGAGAGAGGCATGATCAGCACTCAACCCAACCTCGTCTATCTCAAGGCCGCCTGGGCCGCTTTCGCTGGCATCAGTGGCGAGAACTGTCACCAAACCTATGATGAGGCAGGCTTGACGTTCGAGCGTATCAATCACTCTGCGGTGGTGCGCAAGAATAAGATCCAGGTATCCACTATGCCGCTGCAGCACACCCGGCAAGAGCTGCGCATGGGCTTCCTGGGAAGAATCGAGATGGAGGCTCGCAAAGCAGCCGCTGAGGTAGAAGCCGTTCTCCATCGTGATCTGGCGCTACCCGATGATCACACGATGATCGTGATGCTTGAGGAGTCAATGCGCTCCTTACGTCGCAACGGTGGCCGAGCTCTCTCGATCCTGATCGGGCCAATGGTTCATGCCGATGATCCCGCACCCATCCACATCGAGATCAGGGTGTTTCTGGATGCGCCGAGGGCTTGCATTTTCGCGCATCAAACCATGCCTACCGTACGCGGCGAGATAAATCTGCTTGCGAATGTGCCTAAACGTGAGTGTCATCCGCGGGCGACGACCTACATCGAACTTGCTCAGCGCATTGCGGCCACCATTAATACGACGATCAGCACATCATCCGCGACGCAACTCACCGCTCATATGCATAAACGCAGTGATGCCGTGTACCTGCACGGATAAGAGTCCGTTGACGAACTTTGCATGGCCCGCGTTGCTTTCGATTGGCGCCCGTTGTTAGTGGTTGGCGTTCACTCAAAAGTAACGCGGGCTGCGCGCAGGCTCGAACAGGCACTTAGACAGGCTCTGAAACCGCGAGTAGGCTAGAGAACTGCCTATGACCAGAGGAAATACGCATAGATCCTTCACGGATGATCAAGGCTCAGCGAGCTCGCTACCAGCCAAACATCAACAACGGGGTGATTTATGGACAAATATTGTGTCGATTGCTGTGATTACTCAGCGCACCTTATTCATCGCCGTACATTCCTTAAGTCGGTCGCGGGTTTATCCGCGCTGAGTTTAATCGGCGGTTTATCGCTGACCTTGCCCGAATCGGTCCAAGCCGTGGCATTGACTCGCGAGCAGCGAGACAGTGCCACTCCTGATCAAATCATTGCGGCCATGAAACAGGGCAACGAGCGATTTCGTAGCGGAAAGATGCAATCGCACGACTATCTCGCGCAAAAACGCGCCACCGCCAATGGTCAATATCCAGCAGCAGTGATTCTCAGCTGCATCGATTCCCGAGCGCCAGCTGAGATCATCCTCGATACGGGTATCGGAGATACGTTTAATGCACGTGTTGCCGGCAATATTTCCAACGACGACATCCTGGGCAGCCTTGAATTTTCCTGTGCGCTAGCCGGCTCGAAAGTCGTCATGGTGATGGGCCACACCTCTTGTGGCGCAATCAAAGGGGCTATCGATAACGCTCAACTCGGTCATCTCACCGACCTGTTGAACAAGATCAAGCCGGCTGTGGATGCGACTCAGTACGCAGGAGATCGCAGCAGCAAAAATGCGGACTTCGTTGACGCAGTGGCTAGCACAAATGTGAAGAACACCATGGATGACATACGTCGACGCAGTGACGTCCTTTCAAAAATGGAGAAAGACGGCAAGATAAAAATCGTCGGCGCGATGTATCACTTGGTGGGAGGCCGCGTTGAATTTATTGCTTAGCTATTCTCGGCAAACTCTCTCACCGACCCTTATTTTTAGGTTAGGCAATGTATTTCCACTCGAATATCTGCCCGAGTCAAAGGCATAGCCAATTTGGTGGCCTTATAACAATCGTGGGTTATGCCGGATGTTGCCTGGGTGCCGCCGCCCTGCCCAAGCTGTCCCGCCACCAGGCCTGACTAATGTCGAGGTTATGCATGCGACAGACATTGAATTCCTTCACTGTTAGCATCTTCTGACTCGCAAATTCGATACGGACATCGTAGAGACATCCTCGGTCGACATTGACGGCAACCAGAGCCTGGCCCACATATCCACCCTCGAACTCCACATATCCACCATCAACAACGCCATTCAATTTGACCGGTACCCAGTCGCTATGGCCCGGCGTGGCCAACTGAATCGAAATAACGGATTCGGGCCCATCGCTAATGAAATCTACGTATCGCGGCGATGATGCCATCGCACCTTCGGATACCAGGAATATTCCAAGAATAAGAAGTGCCTTGTGCATGATGAATGCTCCTGCACGGCAGCGCCGTGCCTAAGAAATAAGCGGGTGAGCGTGGCAATAACAGCGGCTTTCAAAACTTTTGGCTCGAGAAGACAAAAGAAGGCCTTCTCCGATGAATCTTGTGAATTCATCAGTCAGATCCACACACGGTTTTATAGATCTCAAATCACCTTATGAGAGGCGATCAAGGTCATGGCTAAGCAACCAGGTGCTCTGATGCGCGATCAAGCGCCAGGGTTTAGAGCTGCGGTTTAGAGCAGCGTCGTGCACCACGCAATTCGATAACAGGCGACGCAACACGCCTCTGATAAACCGCCGGCATGCCTATAGGCTGCCGGTGGTATCAAACCTTCCGACGACTGGATAACCAGTAATAAGCCAATTGCCCTAACGCTGTTGCACCGATGAAGAGCGCAGCAGAAGCCATGGTGAGGTCCTGCCAGCCCATGGCGCTGGCCAACGCCAGCCCGATCGCTAGCGCAAGCATCACAGCCCCCCAGTGCAGTGCAGAGCTCCGCCGGCGCCGATCTTCCGCGTCAACGAGCATTCGCACCAGCTCTTCTGAGCCACCTCGCTTGAACATTTGCCAACGCAACCGCGCGTCGATCAATGCTTTAAATACGTATGTCACACATGCAAACAGCACGATGGGAACAACAACATTCTGATTCACTGAGGCTCTCCATGAGTGATGACATGCAAGTTAGACCCTAGGTTCGCTCGCCCGGTTGCAAAAAAGATTTGCAACCGTCACGCGCCACATCCAGTCTAGTGATTCATGAAGAATCGGCTCTTACGCGCGCAAGCCATGCAAGCGGTAGCATCATGTCTACCGACCGCATAGTGGTGGCTGATGTATTGGCTGGGAAAACCGGCGCCTTCGAGCGCCTGATCAAAGATCATCAGCGTCTCTGCTGGGATATCGTCTTTCGTCTGGTGCGGCATAACGACGATGCACGCGATCTATGCCAGGAAACATTTATTCGCGTGCATCGAAATCTTCCGAGTTATCGTTTTGAGTCAGCCTTACGCACCTGGATTGGACGGATAGCCTATAACGTCGCCATGACTCATCTGCAGCGCCATCGAATATCCACGGTCTCTCTTTCTCAAGACGATCCCGATGCGCTATCTGCGGTAAATGTCGTCGACAACGTCGATGTCGAAACGATCGTCTCTGATTACGAGCGAGCGCAGCGCCTGCACAAAGCTATCAATGCGCTGCCGGCCTTGTTGCGTACCCTATTGACGCTGTACTACATGGACGAATGCTCCATTTCAGAGATCGCGGAAATCACCGGCCTACCCGAAGGTACGGTGAAGAGCCATCTTTATCGAACGAGATTGGACTTGCGAGCCACACTGGAGCGCTCGCTTGGAGAGCACGCATGACTCACCAAAATCCTGGCGTACCTATCGACGACGAAGAGTGGCTAGCGCAGGAACAGGGCCTGGCACGCCATCGCCATGGAACAGAAGGTCAAACAACCAGCCAAGCCGAAAAAAGTTATGCCTATCTCGCAGAAAGCCTGAGTGATCAGACACCCACGAACTTACCCGAATCGTTTATCAGCGATACCGCATATTGGGTAGCCACGGGTCAGCCACAGCTGGATGGCGAAACGCGCAGATTTGAACGATGGACGATGCTTGTACTCCTGGCCGCCTTGGGCGTTGCACTGATCGTTCTTTCAGAAGCATTCCTGCCCGTTCGTCTATGGATAGCACACATGCCCGGGTGGGCCTTGCTGATCGCGGCATGCCTTGGCGTATCAGCATGCCTTCCGCGCAAGATCTGACCCGAAGAGATGGCCCGCAAAGCCTACGGACCACCTCTACACCCGTATGAGTGCCTTAGATCGAAAGCGAACGACACCAGACGTACTTATCGAATGCGTGATCAGTGGCTCGTACAAGTGGCATAGGCACCCTCGAGCGCGCTCGCCTGGCAATTCATCGCCACCGTTGACCGTTCAGGCATACGCAGCTGTCCTGGCGGCGGTGCCACGGGCATCGTGGAGCCGGTCTTCTCAGCCGCTACCGTCAGGGCCAATTTGGTGGCAAATTCGAGTGCCCCCTTGGAGGCTTGTGCAAGCTGAGAGGAGCCCACAGGCTGAAAAACCGGCAAGGCAGATGGCGCGGATGTAACACCACCGGACGCCGATGGAATTGATCGCGAAACCATGGAGCTCGCACCGGGCTGAGCGGGATTGGCCAGCGGATCCGTAAGCGGCTGGCGGTAGTCGGCGGCATGTGCAGGTATGGGTGCCGACCAATGGTCCCCCGATACATTCGACGGGGAAGCAGTTGGAGGCGCAGCCAACGGGACACGTTTCGCAGGGCTATCCTGCGCACTCACCGCGAAAGCCCACATACACCCGAGGCAAAAAGTACTCGTGCGATCGTTTGCAGTGTCATCGACTTCATCCATGTTTCGTATGTCACGGCCATTCTGCCCGATTGTTGGCCCATGCACCTTATCGAACACGCCTGTAGGCTTGGATAAGAGGCATCTACTTGGCCGGTAAGGAGCGAGTGAACTCAAGGGCGTCGTCCAGCAGTTTGCGGCGCAGCCTGTCGTCGCCATAGGCTTCTGGAGCAGCACGCACCCATCCAGGCATGCGTCGGTCACGCGAAATCATCGGAATGATGCCGGGTAGGCGTAACGCCCAACCGTCCCTGTCTTGACCCAACCGTACAAGCATCCCATCGTCACGGGCACCGCACAGCAGATGGCCATTCATTAGCCATGCCCAGCCACCGAACATCGCTTTCTGCGTGATTCCTGGCTCGGTGCTCAGATCATCGTTCAAGATTTCTTCCAGGCCTCTGTCACGTGCCATGTTGTTTCCTACTCGCCCGAACTATGACTGGTCATCCGCTATGTGAAGCACATATGGATGCCTAGAGACTGGCTTCCAGTCTGCAGGATCCGTCACGGTCAACATGAAAGCTCTATGGCTGTCCTGTACATCATTTGCCATTTTACCAACTTGTCGACACCTGGCACTCAGCCTGCGTATTTTGGCGGAACGATATCAATCTCCATCAATGTAAGCTCACCGGGATCCATTACATTATTACCGTTCATATCTACAAACACAGCCATATAAACCTTGCTACCAACGGGTAACGCCGCACTGTTAGATCTGTCTATCTTGCATCCACCAGGACTATTGAAAACACACCACTGGTGGTTTTTAAAGACGAGCATGCTTCGAATATTAAGGCTATTGTATATCAAGCCAGCATCATTAAATCCAAAAATCTCATTATTCCATCGTCCATTTGAAACAAGGAGATAAATTCCCTTGGACACTTTATCAATTGAAGGCCGAAGTCCACCCATCGAATTCAAGCAGTGCGTATCCTGAGGATTAGCCCCCGTTACAACGCCATGCAAATCTAGCGGATTAGTCGACGCGCATATCCGAATCTCCGCGTGAGTAGGATCATATTTTTTACCATTTATATCTGCACTCGGAATCAGAATAGAGAATGAACCGCCAGCAATTGAATATTTGTACATGCCATCTACAGCACTATCTGGAGATAGCTGCCTACCTCCCTGCGCGATAGTTGAATGTAATATCTGATTGTTGCTCGATGGATTAATAGATGCGCAGGCCGACATAAAACTTGCGACCAAAATAATTACGCACCGCACAGCAATAACGCGACCCATAAAATCTCCTTAAAAAATAATCGATGTCAATCGATACGAAACGAGAGTCACTTAACAACCTCATCCACTTGCCTCACTCGTCACACGACCAAACTAGTGGATGCTGGCTTCACGCCGCGCCGGCGACATGCCATCAACATAGAAGTCGAGCGCGACTATCGCACCGTGGCTGTCACGAATGATTTTGAAGTAATCGCCCCCATCGGGCTGGAAGAAAAGCACATCGTTCTGAGCTACCGCCAACGTGCGCTTCGGGCCGCCATCCCGCTGCATCATCAACACGCCACGATCGACAGACAAGGTGCGCGTTGAATGGCCGTCAATGCGATACGAACCGCTCAACTCCTGCAAGTGCGGGGCACTGACATTGATAGCGCGCCAATCGACATATGGTTTCCCGATAGCCAGCGCACCCAATCGATGCGCCAGGGAGCGAGGATTCGGTGATCCCGCGTCCGTATTCACGAGAACAACGATCGTGACATGCTGTTTGGGGAAATAAGTCAGTTGTGATGCGAAGCCCTCGATGCCGCCATTGTGCTCGACGACCGGTTCACCGCGCACAGTCCCAAGCATCAGGCCGTATCCGTATTGGACGGGATCGCCATTGGCGAGTGTCTTAGGGGTCGACATCGTTTGGTAGAGCCCATTCGGTAACACACCCCCCGTTGCCAATGCACGCATCCAGTGAAATAGATCGTCCACCGTGGACACTAGAGCCCCGGCAGCACCCGGGCCACTGATGGTCACATAAGGTGGCAATACGACGTTGCCGTGATCGTCCAGGCTGTAACCCGTCACCATACCCGGTACAAGTGCATCATCGGGATAGAAGGCTGTATGACCCAGCCCGAGTGGCTCAGTAAGCTGATTGTGGACAACCTCGTCCCATGACTGCCCGGTAACTTTCTCGATGGCCGCGCCCAGCAGCATGTAACCGGAGTTGCTATATGACCATGCCATGCCCGGCGGGAAATCAGGTGCATGCGAGGCGATCAATTTGACCAGCGCCGCTGTATCTAACGGCTTTGCCGGGTCAGTATCCCAAGCATCACTGACACCCGAGGTGTGGTCCAAAAGTTCAGCGAGGGTGATGTGATTACCGTTCGGGAAATCAGGCAGAAATTTCGATAGTGGGTCGCTCAACGCTAATTTACCGGCCGCACTGAGTTTCAAAACCGTAGCAGCGGTAAACGTCTTGGTGATGGAACCAATACGAAAGACTTGTTGCGGCGTGAGTGCAACATCCAGATTCATGTCGGCTTTGCCACGCGCACTGCGATAGATCACCTTATCGTCTCGCGCAATAAGCACACTGGCGCCAGGTGCGTCAGCCTGAACACTACTGCGGAGCATGGCATCTGCACGCCGTACTAGTTCCGAATCGTCCGTTGGATAGGCTGCGGCGTGCAGCGATAGCGTACAAAGGACTAGCCCAAGTACCCACTTCCTGATCATCAAGGGAGCCCCTATAGCCACGGAAAATTTCATAATCGACATTGATCGCAAAGCTTGCGGCGCAGCAACAAGTGCTCGAATTAAAGCCATCCTGGACTTATCCCATCCATATCGATAGCACTTGCTCGCGTCGCCGCCATATCGCCTCTATGCCACTTGCTTTCAACAGCGTCGATGTTTCACCCGCGGCAGTGGCACCGTCGCTGAGAGCACTGACGATGTCTTGCAGGCTTTTCACGACCTCTACAAGATTGCTATCGACCGCCACCAATCCCTGGAGTGTTTCGCCTTCGTTGCGATAACGCTGATGAATTCGGTCCATCTCCGGCACCGAGGCGGTGCGGATCATTGTTTCAATACTTTCTATGTCGCGCTGCACGCGTTGCAGTGCTTGAGCATTGGAAACTGCCAGAGCATCTGGAAAGGGATGCTCGCGCGTTGGTGGCGGTAGATGCTCACGCCGATAACTTGCCTCGAGTGCAGCGAGATGTGCACGGCTTTGACCCAGCAGCTCACTGAGCTTGCTACGAATCAGCAAATCATCAGCGCGCAGCTGGTTTTCTTTGCGATAGAAGTTATAGCCCCAACCGGCAAACAGGTTGGAAAGTACCTG
>JBARCX010000178.1:0-3851 GCA_049794535.1 Rhodanobacter sp. | reverse complement strand
GGGTGCCGGTCCACAGGGACTACCTTTGGGTCGCAGCGGGTGGGGGTTCAGCTAGAGCGTTCCGTTGAAGCTTCGTCGTACCCTCATCCGCCTGTCGGCACCTTCTCTCACAGGGAGAAGTAAACAGCCAAAACTCGTTGCCAGCGGGCTGAAACCATCCAGGGCGTATAATGGGCGGTTACCTTTCCCAGGCACGCTCATGGCACTCAATGCCACCATCTACAAAGTCGAGCTACAAATCAGCGACATGGATCGGCATTACTACGCCACCCATGCATTGACGCTGGCACGACATCCGTCGGAAACCGAGGAGCGCCTGATGGTGCGCCTGCTCGCCTTCGCGCTATATGCGGATGACCGGCTGGAATTCGGCAAGGGTCTGAGCGATGAAGACGAACCCGCGTTATGGCGCAAGGCGTACACCGACGAAATCGAGCTGTGGATCGAAGTGGGCCAGCCGGACGAAACGCGCGTCCGCAAGGCCTGCGGTCGTGCGCGACAAGTCAGTGTGATCAACTACGGTGGCCGCAGCGCAGACATCTGGTGGGACAAAGCCGCCAGCACATTGAGCCGTAGCAAGAACCTCACCGTGCTCGATATTCCCGAAGCCACAGTGCAGCAACTCACCACCTTGCTCAATCGCGGCATGCGTCTGCAGTGCCTGATCCAGGATGGCGAAATACAGCTGATGGATGGGGAGACCACGGTGACAATCCAGCCGCTGGCCCGACTCGGCGATTACGCCGTGGCTTGATGGGGAAAATATCTCTGGCGAATAATGCCTCTCGAAACATGGGCAACGTTGCGGCAAAGTGGCACCATGCGCATGAAAGCTTGTTGACCAGAGGAGAGCCCCATGAAAGGCCAGGAACAGAAAAAAGCAAAAAAGAAAGAACCCTTGTTGAGCCCCAAGGAAAAGAAACTCAAGAAGGCTGAGAAGAAGGCCAGCAAGAAGTAAGTGCTAGCCCACTACAAAGTTCAAATCATTGACCCTTGTAGCGCTGCTAGAAACTGTTCGTCATCCCGGCGCAGGCCGGGATCCAGTGACATCAACGCATGGCCGAGCGATATCGCTGGTTAAATTCATCCGCACCACCCTGCGGGTGAACGAAACACGCATCGAGACGGTGTCATAGCTACCCCGTCCACTGAGGCCACTGGATCCCGGCCTGCGCCGGGATGACGAGCCAAGAGCTAGCCCAGGCCAAAGCTCAGCCTTCTGCTTCTGCCGCCTCACGCCCTTGCTGGCGGATGATCGCCTCTTCGCGCGCATCGATGATCGACTGCATCACGCTGTCCACGTCCACGGCGGTCTCGTCGAAGACGAACTTACCGGTCAGCTCGGTATCCGGCAGCAACTCGCCCTGCTCGAACAACGCCCACATTTCTTCGGCGTAATAGGTGTCGAGCAATTCCGGGGCGAAACGCGACATGCTGATCGTGATGTTGCCCACATCCCGTCGCAACATTGTGCGTGCGTTATTGTTACCGGCCGCGCTGACGACCTGCGGCAAATCGATGATCACCGGGCCTTCGGGCGCCACCAACACGTTGTACTCGGACAGATCGCCGTGAATCAGGCCTTCGCACAACATGCGTGCGATCTGATGGATCAAGAACCGGTGATAGTCGCGCGCCGTTTCCGCCGATAAATCCACCTCGCCCAAGCGCGGCGCGGAAAACCCATCCGCATCGGTGACCAGCTCCATCACCAGTACACCGTTGAAGTAGCCATGCGGCTGCGGCACGCGCACGCCAGCGGCTTTGAGCTGGTAAAGCGCGTCCACCTCGGCGTTTTTCCAGGCGGCCTCGGCCTCCTTGCGACCGAACTTGGTGGCCTTGCCCATGGCACGTGCCTGACGGCTACCGCGCACCTTGCGCCCTTCCTGATATTGCACGCGCTGCTGGAAGCTGCGCTGGCCCATATCTTTGTAGACCTTGGCGCAGCGCACGTCGTCGCCGGAACGCACCACATACACTGAAGCCTCCTTGCCACTTTTGAGCGGACGCAGCACTTCGTCGATAACGCCGTCGTCGATGAGTGCCTGCAGGCCCGCGGGTGTTTTCATGCTTGGAGGGGTTCGTTAGTCGGAGGGAAGTCGACCATTATGGATGATTGGCGGGTTCGGCGGGCTGATCGTGCGTTCAGGTGGCCCGGAAGGCCCCTATCTACGAGCACTTCTACGGGCATTTCGCCGTCAACGAGCCCGCGCTTAATTTTTTTGACCACCGGCCGATGTAGAGGCGACGCAGTACGCGGTGGGGATGGGGAACCATGGTGGGCATCTTTTGGCGGCTTTTCGCACGCGGGCGTGTACCTGCTCAGCGCGTGCGTCTGTCATATGCCGCTGCGTCCGCTTCCGCACCCCCCTTGTCGCTGGTACCGGCGCACAACGAACTACCGTGCTCTGAACTATCCGGCGCGGAGATCGAGGATCGCTTCTACCGGTTTGTCTTCACCCTGCCCGCGGCCTCGGATAAGGCCACCCCCAGTGAACAGGAGCAGGCAGCGCTTCGGCGACTCGCAGATATTTGCGGCGATGATCGCTACGACGTACGCAGTTTGCCGCGTATGCCCAGCGTGCTGCCGCAACTATTGCGCGCCATGAAAAGCGATAGCGTGAATGGCGCCAAGCTGGCCGAGCTGATCGGCCGTGACCCCGTACTCGTCGGCGAAGTCATGCGCGTAGCCAGCAGCGTGCATTACCGCACCCTGCAACCCATCGCCAATCTACGGCACGCCGTGGTGCTGCTGGGGCGAGAGGGCCTGCGCCACGTGGTGTCCCTCTCCGTGATGAAGCCCATCTTGCTGGCCAGCGCGGGCATGTTCGGCCAGGTCGCAGGCCAACGGCTGTGGGACCACGCCGAGCGATGCGCACATGCCGCCGTGTTCTTGAGCAAGGGCGTTTGTGATCCCTTCGAGGCGTATCTGGCCGGGCTGGTCAGCAATATCGGCATCGGCGCCGTGACCCGATCGCTGGACAAGGAGCTGACCGGCGCCCTGACTACCTACACACGGCACTTTATTGTCGAAGGTGGGCGCATCGCCTCGCAGATCACGCTGCAAGCTGCCCGCTACTGGGATTTACCCGCCAATGTGATCGACGCGCTGGCCGAGCGCACCACCGTCGCTCCTGCCGATATTGCGCTGCCGATGGGCCAGGTACTGCACGTGGCCAATCGCATCGCCATGACCGAACTGATGGCCGAGCACTGGTTGATCGATCCACTCGCCGCCATCAGCGACGAATTTCCCAGCCGCTTCAGCCATCAGCAACTCGATCGCTGCAGAAAAGATCTGCAGCGGCAATTCAGCAGTGACGGAAGTCGACTTATGTAAGAGCCTGTTTAAAGGCTCTACGCCATCAAGCCAAACTATCCCTCACCCGCGCAGCGATCTCGAACGAATAGCGGCGCGCAGCGTGCTCATACACATTCGCCGTCAGCATCAACTCGTCCGGCTTGTGACGCTCGATGAATTCGGCAATTCCGCGCTTCACCGTGCTGGCATCGCCAACCACGGCGCAAGCCAGCGCACGCTCCACCCCAAACTTTTCAGTTTCGGTCCAATACGACTCGATATCGTCGATCGGCGGCGGAATCAGTCCCGGTCGACCACGACGCAGATTGATGAAGCTTTGCTGCTGGGTGGTGAACAATCGGCGGGCCTCAGCATCGCTGTCGGCAGCGACCACATTCACGCCCAACATCGCATAGGGTTGCTGTAAACGTGCCGAAGGATGGAATTCTCGGCGATAGATATCCAATGCGGCGTCCATCGCATCCGGCGCGAAATGCGAGGCGAACGCAAACGGCAGGCCCAGCGCTGCCGAGAGCCGCGCGCTGAACAA
>JBARCX010000177.1:0-7869 GCA_049794535.1 Rhodanobacter sp. | reverse complement strand
GGTGTCGGTGCTGGCGGCTGGGCAGCGCTGCCGTTGTCGCTGTTGTTGCTGCAGGCGGCAATCGCAAGCAGGGCGGCACACAGGAAGGGCAAGCGCTTCAGCATGGCAAACCTCTTAAAGGGAAAACGGTCATGACGAGGGTATGTGAGGCTCAAGGCGCGCTAGCAGGCTGTGCGGTCGCGCCATCGGCTACATGCAGACCTTCGATATAGCTGGAAAGTGCCTCAATATCCTTGACGTCGAGCTTCTGGGCGATCAACGGCATGATCTGGGCGTGATCGTCAGTACCCCAGGTGATACCGCTGTGCCAAGCCTTCAGTGTGGCCTCGATGTATTGCGCGTGCTGGCTGGTCAGCTGCGGATAAACCGCACCAGGGTTGCCCCGGCCGTCAATGAGGTGGCAGGCCATGCAGGCCGGGATGCCGCGATCGGGATCGCCTTCGCGAAACAGCTTTCCGCCCTGGGCGACCAGCGCTTCATCAGCCACGCCAGGCAGCGATTGCTGGCTCTCGAAGTAGGCCCCGATGTCATGCATGTCCTGCTCGCTCAGCGGCGTTGCCATACCCTGCATGATCGGGTTCTGTCGCACACCGCTCTTGAAGTCGGCGAGCTGGCGGACGATGTACGACTCGTGCTGGCCGGCCAGCTTCGGGTACTGCGCGTCGCTGGAGTTTCCGTCCGCGCCGTGGCAAGCGCCACAGGTGGCGGCCTTGGTTTGGCCCGCCTTGGCGTCGCCTGGTTTCAATGCGGCAGATGCGGTTGCCGGTGTGCTTGCCGCGGGCGTCGTGCTGGCGGTCGTAGCCGGTTTAGCGGCGCTGGCCGCAGCGGCGGGTGTATGAGTTGCCTGATCAGCGGCAGCTTGCGCCATGACCATGCTTGAAGACAACGCAAAGACGAGAGTTACTGCACGGACAACAGCGGGCCGGAAACCGGCAGGCCGAAAACTCATACACTTGTCTCCAGAAGTACTGCTATGGCTGTACGGAGCGGCGTCGCAACGCCCGTGACTGGCAGAATCTCTTGAATTATCCCTGCGCCACTCTAGTCGGTCAAACCAGCTGGTCAAATACTTATGTCAAATCCTCTTCAAGGTGCGCAGTTTGTGCTCGCCGCTCATCGCATCAGTCAGTTGCCCGCCGATCAGGGCGCCGAGGTGGCCTTCGCGGGCCGCTCCAACGCAGGTAAATCCAGCGCACTCAATGCACTAACCAACCACAAAGGGCTGGCACGCACCTCCAAGACGCCAGGCCGCACCCAGCAGATGGTGGCGTTTTCGCTGCCGCCACTCGCAGATAACGATGGCCAACCGCTCGATGTGCGGTTGATCGACTTGCCCGGTTACGGTTACGCCAAGGTGCCCTTGGAAATGCGCGAGCACTGGAAGCGCGAGATCGACGCGTACCTGCATCAGCGTCAAAGTCTGCGCGGGGTGGTGTTGATCGCCGATATCCGTCATCCGTTGAAGGAATTCGACCGAATGATGCTGGAGTTCTGTTTTGCCACGCAGCTGCCCTGTCACTTGCTGCTGACTAAGGCCGACAAGTTGTCGCGCAATCAGGCCATGCAGGCATTGGCTGCCATGCGTAAGAGCTTTGCCGAAGGGCTGCATGCGACGGCGCAGGTCTTTTCATCCTCCGCCGGTACCGGGGTGGAAGAGGCGCGTGAGGCTGTGGTGACGCTATTGCGGACGCCGCGCGAGTAGCGCCAGGCAAGTTATGGAAGCGCTGCGTGTTTTAGCCGCGCAGCGTCTCCATGAACACCGCACACAACGCTTCGATGCCGAGGCGATCGTCTTCGTCGAAGCGCGCGACGAGTGGGCTATCCACGTCCCATACGCCGAGCAAGCTGCCGTCGGCTTTGACCAATGGCACCACGATTTCGGATTGCGAGGCGGCATCGCAGGCGATGTGGCCATCGAACGCATGGACGTCACGCACCAACTGCGTCTGTCGTGTCTGTGCCGCGGTGCCGCATACACCACGGCCCAAGGCGATGCGGATGCAAGCCGGTTTGCCCTGGAAAGGGCCAACCACTAGCTCGTTGCCGTCGTACAGATAAAAACCGGCCCAGTTGAGGTCGGGCAGGCTGTGGAATACCAGTGCGCTGAAATTCGCCGCGTTGGCAATCAGGTCGTGTTCGCCGGTGAGCAGGCCACGCGCTTGCTCCGCGAGTTCCGCGTAATGTTCGCGTTTGCTGACGTGATCGTGCGATTTCAGTTCGAACATGACGTGGGCCTGGCGCTAAAGCTCGTATTATGCGCCGGCATCCATCAGAGATCTCATCAGAGATTCCACCGGGGAGAGCATGGCATGAGCCTGATCGAGCATCGCGAGGGCATTGAGGCAGGGCGGCTGGATATGTTCGTGGACGGCGTGTTTGCCTTCACGCTGACCTTGCTGGTGATCGGTGGTGGAGAGATTCCGAACAGTTCTGAAAAGCTGGTGCGCATGTTGGGCGGCATTCCAGCGTTTGCCGTGTGTTTTGTCCAGATTGCTTACTTCTGGCATGGCCATGTGCGTTGGCGCCGTCACTGCCTGGCCAGTGATGGTCCTGGCCTGTGGCTGTCACTCATGCTCGTGTTCTTTGCGTTGATCTTCGTCTATCCGTTGCACATGGTGTTTGCCGGGGCGTTTAGTGCGCTTAGCGGCGGATGGCTGCCCAGCCCGTTCGAGCTCCATAGCGAAGCTGAGCTACGGACATTGTTCGTTTGCTACGGGCTGTCCTACACCTGTATGGCCGGCACGCTGACCTTATTGTTCCGGCACGCAGCGCGACGCGCATTGCGCGCAGGTTTCAATGGACTTCACGAACGGCGTGAGGCGTTGGGTTGGATGGTGCCGGCGGCGGTAGGTCTTATCTCGACCATCACTGCGCTCCTGTTGCCGCTGTCGCTACCATCGTGGTTGCTTGCACTACCGGGATATATGTACATGTTGTTGTTTCTGATCGGCCCTGTAACGGCCCGCTTTAATCGCCGGCATGGGTTGGCATGAGCCGTGCCGTATTCATTGCCGGCACCGATACCGGCATCGGTAAAACGCATGCGGCCTGCACTTTGCTGTATGCACTGCGCGCGAGTGGCCACAACGCCTGTGGCATGAAGCCGGTAGCGAGTGGGTGTATGCCAACGCCGGACGGTTTACGCAACGAGGATGCACTGGCGTTGCTGGATGCCAGCAGCGCACCGCAGCCTTCTTATGCGCAGATCAATCCTGTGGCATTGAGCGAGCCGCTATCACCGCATCTGGCGGCAGCGCATGAAGGCGTCACCATCACCTTGCCGCCATTGCGTGCTGCATTCGACGCGTTATGCGCAAGCCATCCGTGGGTGGTTGTGGAAGGGGTGGGTGGTTGGCTGGTGCCGCTGGCGCCAGGGTTGTTTGCGTCGGATATCGCCAAGGCGTGGCAGTTGCCAGTTATCTTGGTCGTCGGCTTGCGTCTGGGCTGCCTTAGTCATGCGTTACTCAGCGCACGTGCCATCGTTGCTGACGGTTGTCGCCTGGTGGGGTGGATCGGCAATCGCGTGGACCCGTCGATGGCTGCGGTAGATGAGAATCTCGCCACCTTGCGTGCGTTACTACCCGCCCCGTGTCTTGGCGTGCTGCCGCATGGTGTGGCGCCGCGTGAGGCGGCTGTGTCGCTGGATCTCGCCGGGTTGCTTGACGGAGCGTTCTGAACACACTGCACGGAGGAATATCGATGGCCAGTCGTAACCACTACTACCTTTCGATCGCCGACTTGGCACACGCACGCGGTAGCGTGCCGGAGCTCAGTTACAACGGCGCCGGTCCCAATGATTTTGCCTCCACGCTACAGGACGCGCTGCGTAGCTCCACATTGTTCGAGCGCTGGCGCGTTATGCAGCCCGATCCCGACGATGTAGATGCCAGCCTCGGTGTTACCGATGCGCAGGCACAGGTGAGTGCGAAGGTGGCCGATCTGCATACGGAAGTAGAGGTGCTTACCGGTTTGCCGATGAGCGTGCTGCGGCAGCGGCTGAATTGGCTTATCGGCGCTGGCTGGCAGTTACGCGATGTACGGGCCAGTTGAGCAAGCCGGTTAGCAAGCATGCTGAGCGGGTTTCTAGACCCAACGCTTGGAAGAATTTCTCCGAAGTCGGTACAGTCAGTGACTAGGACTTACTCACCCGCATAGCGGGTGCACCACGCGGGGATCCCCTAATGTTACGTCTGCGTCTGCTTGTCATTGCTACCTCAATCGCCCTCGCTGCCTGTTCGCAGCATTCGGGTGATTCCGATAACTCGGCACCGGCTCCTGCCGCTACGGCACCGGCCAAGTCGGCTAGCGCTGCGGCGCCGGTTGTCGATGCGAATGCCACCAACCCATTCTTTACCGCTAGCACGCTGCCGTACCAGGCGCCGCCGTTCGACAAGATCAAGGACAGCGACTACCAGCCAGCGATCGAAGAGGGCATGAAGCAGCAGCTTGCCGAAGTGCAGAAGATTGCTGACGATCCGTCGGATCCGACATTCGACAACACTTACGTAGCGCTTGAGAAAACCGGTGTCCTGCTCAATCGCGTAACGATGGTGTTCAACGGCGTTACCGCTGCCAACACCAACGACGCTTTGCAGAAGGTGCAGGAGGATGAGGCGCCGAAGCTGGCCGCACATCAAGACGCGATCTATCTCAACGACAAGCTGTTCCAGCGCATTCAGAAGGTTTATGAGGAACGCGATTCGCTCAAGCTTGATCCGGAGTCGCAGCGGTTGGTCGAGGTGGTTTACAAGGACTTCGTGCACGCTGGCGCCAAGCTCTCTGATGCCGACAAGGCCAAGCTGAAGGACCTCAACAAGGAAGAGTCCACGCTTAGCACGCAGTTCAACAAAAAGCTGCTTGCCGCCGCGAAGGATGGCGCGTTGGTGGTGGACGACAAGGCCAAGTTGGCGGGTCTGTCCGATGCCGATATCGCTGCCGCCGCACAAGCCGCAAAAGATCGCGGGATGGATGGCAAGTGGGTGCTGACGTTGCAGAACACCACGCAGCAGCCACAGCTGCAGGATATGACTGATCGGGCCACCCGTCAGGCATTGTTCGATGCCTCGTGGAACCGTGCCGAGCGCGGTGGTGCTGACGATACGCGCGACATCATCGAGCGTTTGGCGCAGATCCGCGCTCAGCAGGCCAAGCTGGTGGGCTTCCCGAACTATGCCGCCTGGAAGCTGGATGACCAGATGGCCAAAACGCCCGAGACTGCGCTCAAGTTCATGCACAACCTGGTGCCGGCGGCTACTGCTCGCGCGCAGCAGGAAGCGAAAGATATCCAGTCGGTGATCGACCAGCAGAAAGGTGGCTTCAAAGTAGCCGCGTGGGATTGGGAGCATTACTCCGAACAGGTACGTAAGGCTAAGTACGATCTCGACGAAAGCCAGATCAAGCCGTATTTCGAGCTGGATAATGTGCTGCAGAACGGCGTGTTCTATGCCGCCAATCAGCTGTATGGCTTGACCTTCAAAGAGCGTAAAGACATCCCGGTCTATCAGCCGGATGTGCGCGTGTTCGAAGTGTTCGATAAGGACGGCAAATCGCTGGCGCTGTTCTACTTTGATTACTTCAAGCGCGACAACAAGCAGGGCGGCGCGTGGATGGACAACTTCGTTGGCCAGTCCAGGCTGCTCGGTAGCAAGCCGGTGATCTACAACGTGGCCAACTTCACCAAACCGGAGGCAGGTCAGCCCGCGCTGCTGTCGATAGATGACGTGATCACCATGTTTCACGAGTTCGGCCATGGTCTGCATGGCTTGTTCTCCGACGAGCAATACCCGACGTTGTCCGGTACTGCCACTGCGCGCGATTTCGTCGAGTTCCCTTCGCAGTTCAACGAGCATTGGGCGATGGACCCGAAGGTGTTCGCCAACTACGCGAAGAACTACAAAACCGGCGAGCCGATGCCGCAGGAGCTGGTCGACAAGATCAAGAAATCAGGGACCTTCAACAAGGGCTACGACATGACCGAACTGGTCGCCGCCGCCCTGCTCGATATGGATTGGCACACACTCGGTGCCGATGCACCGAAGCAGGACGCTGACAAGTTCGAGGCGGCCGCGCTGAAGGGCGACAAGATTGATCTCAGCTATGTGCCGCCGCGTTACCGCTCCAGCTACTTCCTGCACATCTGGGCCAATGGTTATGCCGCGGGTTACTACGCCTACCTGTGGACGCAGATGCTCGCCGATGATGCCTTCGAAGATTTCAAGGAACACGGCGGCCTGACCCGTGAAAACGGCGATCGCTTCCGCGCCATGATTCTCTCGCGCGGTAACTCCGAAGATCTGGCCAAGATGTACAAGGACTGGCGCGGCCAGGAGCCGAGCATCGAGCCGATGCTGATCGATCGCGGGTTGAAGACCGAGGCGCCTGCGAAGAAGTAATTCGCTTCGTTAGGTGATCGACAAAAAGGGCCGGCTTATGCCGGCCCTTTTGGTAGGCGAAGGCAGTTTGATTCGGGTGACGTGGGCGATAGCGCGACTTCAGGATTACGCCATGCAAGCTTCAGCACGAATTTTTCCAGGGTTGATGCCACTAACGCGTTTGAATAAGCGTCTAAATGCGGCCTCACTGCTGTAGCCCAATTGTTCGGCAATAGCGGCTACCGATAGTTGCCGATCGCGTAGCAGTTGCTCGGCAATGCTGACCCGCCACTGGGTGACGTATTGCATCGGCGGTACCTTCATCAATTGCGTGAAGCGTTCAGCGAAAGCTGAGCGCGACATGCAGGACAATGACGCCATGGAATGCATGGTCCACGGGTAGCCAGGTGACTCGTGGACCGCATGCAGCACCTTACAGATGCGTGGATCCTCCAGTGCAGCGAACAGGCCATGACGCTCGGTGGTGCGGCTGGCGTAGTCGCAAACGGCCAATGTGAAAAGCGTGTCGGCAAGCTTGTTGAGCAGAACCTGTCGCCCGGTGAGTTCAGAGCTGGCGACGCCGACCATCGTGGTCGACAGTTGGCGAAAGGCATCGCTAGCTTCCTGTGAACGCACGACAAAACACGATGGCAATGCATGGTTGAATGGATGCTGCGCATGAGTGGAGAAATGCAGCTCACCACAGATCAGGCTGGTGGCATCGGGATGGCCCATGGATGCAAGTGAGCTCAGTCGATGCGGATCGCCATGGGGAAGCACGACGAGGTCACCTGTCTCCAGGTGCAGCGCATGATCGAGTGCCGCACTTTCTATCTGGCACTGGCCGGTACCCACAAGATGAAACAGGCCACAGGCATAGCGTGGCTCATCGTGAAACCACGAGCCGCAACGATGTGGTTCAGCGACCACATCGACGCGCAGCGATGATTGGTTCAGTAGTGATTCGAGGGCGGGTGCAACGCGTTCTGGGTTCGCAAAAGTGGCGGAGTCATGGCTGGATATGGCAGGCATAGGCATCCCTTCGTTGAACATCGCTGTATATCCATTCGATAGCAACAGCTAAAAACTTACTCCATGTGGATGTAGAGCTTCCCCGGTCGATGCTAGTTTCGGATTATTCCAGTATCCAGGCATTGATGAAGTAGCTCACGCAAAGTCAGTCTCGACACTTTAGTGGCGCACTGGTTAGGGCAGGGATGACAAGTTTGCGGCGTGGCGAGGGTGTGAGTATCGAGCTGGCCAGCGTGTGTGAGGCATGCATTGAAGCTGCAACTTCAATGCATCGGGCCCACAAGTGCAGACCCGGTGCTGCGTATCGCTATGAACGACATGTCATGCAGGCACGTTTGTTTATCCATGCTCCGCAGCGGTCACCATGCGCTCGACATCGCTCCACTGGGTGGGGCCTTCATGCATGGCATATACCGTATCGACCTGAAGATGTTCGCGGTCGACAGCCTGTACCACTTCGCGCATC
>JBARCX010000176.1:0-3164 GCA_049794535.1 Rhodanobacter sp. | reverse complement strand
GGGTTGGGATACGACCGGCAGGTCACGTTGAGCCTTCATCGAGCCGTCATCTGTTACGACCGAAGGGAGTCTCTATGGGGCCGGCATCTTCTCTCCGACAGAGACTGCCTTTGGGTTGCCGAAGGGCGAGGTGATCGAGACTGAAATTCGATGTTAATCAGGGGAATTAATGTAATTTAAGTAATTATTTAAAGCGCGCTTTAAATAATTAGTAATTGCATTTCACGTGTTATACGAATTCAATTTAATAATAATTAAATTCAACCACATAGCAAATATTTGGCGGCACGCTGACAGGTGCGGTGCTACCGTTCTTTTGGCAATTGGTGCCGCAACCTAGAGATAGGGGGTTTTATGTTTCGCATATCCGTTGGATTCGTAACACGTAAAGCCGTTGCTTCGGGCCTGCTTGCAGCCGTTCTCTCTTCCTCAGCCATAGCGGCTCAGCCGCCATCAACGGGCTTGGGGCAATCGTGGCCAAACGCCACCGATGTCAGTGTGAGTCCGCACTATCACGTGTACGTTTTTATGCGTGAGGGTATCCGCTATATCCAAGTCAATGACATGAACGGCACGGTGCGCGGTGCCATTGCAACGGCGAACCACAACGTTTTGGTGTTGCCGATAGGTTCGGACGCGGCAAGCGTAAGTACATTGCAGTCGTCTCTTGCGAAACCCGCAACTGCAGCAAGCACAAGCTCAACGGAGACGGTTTATAGCGATAGTGCGCTACAGATCACGGCAACACCACAAAGCAGTGGTGTTGTTCTGATCAATATCATGCAGCCAGAGATGTGCACCGATCCTTTGAACTGCACGGCGGGCGGTGTGATCCGTGGAGGATCGTTTTGATTTAATCAACGGATGATTTGATCAGCGTATGTAGAGAGCACGTGCGGGGGCTTCTTGAGGTTCCCGCACCTGCTTATTCAAATCTTGTAGCAAGGCGGTAATTCGAAGTTTGTCCTGCGTGGGTCTCACGTGCAGCTCACCGCTATACAGTCGAACACGATCACGCATGGCATCGAGATCCAAGCCGTCCGCACCTAGCTTCGTCGCCAGGTATTGGCGCTCAAGCGTTCTGTAGATGGGGTCATTGATGTCAGCTAGCTGAAGTGAGCTGTCAACACGAAGCACTGCCCATTTCTGCCCATGGGACAGGCCTCCACGCAAGGAGAGCGCGATGTTTGTGCAGCGTGTTTGTTGGCAGATATAGACCACCGCCTCGCAAGCTAAGCGATAGATTGCGGCATGTACGCTCGGCGAGAGCTGACTCAAGCCGCGGCCGGTGAGTTCGCAGCGATAGACGATGCCGGCTTCGTCCAGCGTTCTTGCGATGGTTTCGCTGAGCGCTGCAGGCAAGCCTCTATCTCGCCATACAACGGGGTGTAAGGAATTCGCCAGGCGATACACCTGATTCTGCGTAGCGGCAGCTTGCTTGAAGTAATTTTGGCTTTCGCTGGTGGGCAGCAAGTGTTTGAAGCGATCGAGCAAGCGGTTGTGGGTGAGGTGCAAGGTCCCACTAATCTGCTCCAGAGCCTGCGCGGTTTGGCGCATGCGAAGTTCGCAAAGGTAGAGCCCTTGTTGCGCAAGTTTGACCGCGCTCTTGGCCTCCATGCGCTCCTGCTCCTCAATGGCGTTTTGCACCGAAATGCGTGCCCCTAGTGCAAAGAGACAGGTCGCGGCGAAGGCAATAAACGCCTGAGCTTCGATGAGATCAGGGTCAGGGCGTGACGCCATGCTGACGAAAATACATGCCATCGCGATGGTCGTGCCCAGCGCCGATGCGCGCCAGCCATGCTTCAACGTAAGCCAGGCCACCGGCAGAAACATGGCCATGCGGGTGATCTGGCGGGCATCAACCGAGGCATGCTGATTGATCCATGCCAGTACGGCCAGGGTAGGTACCAGGAGCATGACGGTGTCCAGCACCAACCGACTCTTCGCCAACTGATTCAGCTGCTTGAGCCATGGCGTGGACTGCTGTTGCAGCTTGAGCACAAGAGCCAGCGGCACGATGGTCAGAATGCCGGTGTACTTGCCCAGAAAAACGAAGACGATTTGCAGCTTGTGGAAGTGGTACGGGGTAGCTCCAGCAGGCTGGACGAGCGTCGCCAGAACACCAAAGTTGACGAGCGTCCAAACGAACGACGTCAACGCAATGCAGACCAGAAGGGGCTGGACCTTGACCAGACGAGTCGACGGAAAGAGCGAAAGCTGACGTCGGCACCACCACACGATGGGCATGGCGATAAGAATCGGCGGGATCGAGTTGAGGACGGTCCACGCGGTGCCAAAGTCATCCAGGTGCTCGACATTGCCGTAGGTAAGCGGGATCAGTTCACCCACGACCAACGCTGGCCAGTACCTATAAGGAAAGAGCAGCAAGCAACTGAGGCGAAGCCCGGCCGTTACGGCCCAGATACCATTGGAATAGGGGCGCAGCAGGCTGTAAATCAGCGCATACCCGATGCAGATCGCGATCTGACGCGGCCAGGTTTTACTACCTAACGTAGATTTCAGCATCTCTGCCACCCCTGAGCTTGAGATCACCGCCTCCCCAGCCGTCCAAATGCGGTTTGTCGACTGTCAGCCCGACAACACACGCCCCCGCAATCCTGCGTTGGTGCCGTCGACTCTTCGGTGCGGAACGTAGGGCATGAGTGCGAAACGTAGGGCGAGCCGTTGCGGCAGATTCGCAAGTAATTGCACTAAACGGTCGACTCTGATGATACGGCAAAGCGAGGTGGGAAACGTGAAGATGGTTTGGGTAGTGGGGTGCCGAGATGAATGCGGGTGATCCAGATTCTGTGCTCTTCCATGGCTTGTGGCTGGGTCGGCGATGGAGCGATTCGATTCCATTTTGAGGAATCAAACCCGCGTCCACGGCTTTGCAGGCCGTTGACACATTTACGTATCAATATGTTACGTCATCTGCCACCCAACCCAACCACCCGCGGCTACCTATCTATCTAGCCTTTGCTCACGTAACACCCCAGAATCTAGAGCGTAGCCGTAAGGTCCGCTTCCGACCCAGTATAGGTATTCCGCCCCGCTTTCAGTGACCATGTCACTGCTGCCAGGTAGCTGGCAGCGAGGGTGGGACTTGCACCGGCTGGTTACGAATATTCCGACCCAAACATCCGATGTTCACCGCTTTGGTT
>JBARCX010000175.1:0-26085 GCA_049794535.1 Rhodanobacter sp. | reverse complement strand
AAACCGGCGGCCTTCTTCATTGTTCCCGTTACCGGCACCCTTTCGAGTGCCGGAGAATTACCAACGGGTATTACCAGTCGAACTTCACGCTGAAGTCCATGTAGCGCGGCTGCTCCAAGACGAGCGGGGTTTTATACGCAGGGTTCCATACACCCGCACCATTGACCGTGGTGATCATGTAGTAAGAAACCAGCTGCGTCGCGTTCTGCTCGTTGAACACGTTGTGGACCTGTGCCTGGAACGTGAGGTGCTTGTTACCCCATGTTGGCACGTAGGTCAGCGCCAGATTGAGCTGATGGGTCCACGGCGAGTGGCCGCTGTCCCCCGGAGGAGACGGCAGACCGCCAAAGCCTACTTGCTGTAGCACTGGACCGGATGGAGTCTGGACAGTGATGGTCTGAGTCGAATTGCCCCCCGCCGTACCACCGCAGTAGTGCTGGTAAGGGCCACCATAAAGGTCCGGATCCACGATCGAGCCGAAACCGCTCAAGCATACGTTCGGCGCGCCAGACTGGATGATGTAGGTACCGCTGACGGTCCATTCCGGCGAAATGGCATACGCGCCGAAAGCCTTGAGGGTGTGACGACGACTGTTCGGCAGCTCACCGTTGGCGTATTGCATCAGGTCGGGGAAGTCCCACTGCGCAGTGGTTGAACCGGAAAGACCACCCTTCTGCTTCGCAATCTGCGTCTGGTTCGAGATTTGGCCGATCGCCGTATCGGTCGGGCCTTCGGTGGAGCCGTACGACTTCGAGAACAGATAGTCGATCTTGGCGTACCACTTGCCGTCCCAGCTGTGTTCCAGATAGGTCTCTAGGCCGTAGTACTTGCGCGACGGCGTCGGGAACGTGCTGAGGTAATTTGCTTGAACCCCTTCGCCAGTGTTCGGATTCCACGTGACTTCGCCGCCCGGTGCTGCGGTGCACGGGATGTAGTTGGTTTTTCCTGGATTGACCAGGCCAGAAGGACAGCCGTACGGATCGGTAAGATTGCTGTCATCGATGAAATTGCCGGTCTTCTGATAGGTGGCCGTCGTGCCGAACACCAAGCCCGTATCACCAAGCATCTTCTGGAATCCCAGAACATATTGATCCTGGTATTCGGGCTTGAGATTGGTCGAAGCGTAGTCCTTACCATTCCCCCTCAGGCCATTCTCACCATCTGGAGAGTAATAACCTGGCGTGGTCACGCCCACGGCTGGAACCACCAGAACCGGCGTCAGGCCTTGAGGTATACCACCTGGACCGATTGAGGTGTAGGTATAGGTAATTTCGCCGTTGTACGTGCCGTAGGCCGTATTGCGTGCGGCCAGGCCCGTCGGCAATGCCAAGTAGTAGCGACCCGCATTACCGAACAACTTCGTCGTGCTGTCGCCGAAGACATCCCAGCTGAAGCCCAAACGCGGCGCCCACTGCGGCGAGGTCTCCCGCACGTATTGCACGCCGCCGGGTGCGATATTGGTGAACTGGTCGTTACGCAGACCAAGGTCAAGCAGCAAGTTCGGCATTACCTGCCAGCGGTCTTCTACGTACTGCGCCTTCTGACGGACGCCCAGATTGATATCCGAACTCACCAAATTCTGTTGGACATAGTTCCCGACGACAGGCGTGTTCACGTAGGGCGCGGTACTGGCGTAAATAGGCAGCCCAGTGAAGTACTGATAGGAAGAACCACCGACGGAATTGAACCCGTCGCTATCGTCACGGGTCTGCATGTTGTCGATACCGAACTTCAGATCGTGAGCCTCGGTGATCTTCCAATCAAGGTCAACGCGCAGGTTTTGGACCTTCGACGTGTGGTCCGGATTACCCATCTGAGACTGGAACAGATTCGGGGCCGTCGCCAAATTGGCGTAGCCCGGCGTGCTCGTGGGCACGCCTGTAGCGAGCACCTGCGGCTGATTGCCACCGGGCAATTGCTGGTAATAGGTGCCATTCATTTGCCCGTACAGCACTTCGAGCGTGAGGTCGTCGGTGATGTAGGAGGTGTACTTGAGGATGCCGACGTTGAAGTCGTTCTTGGTCAACAAACCCGGGCCGTAGTAACTAGCAACGCTCTGGTTCGAGTAGTTGTAGTTGTAGTAGTTGTTGCCGGTTACATTGCTATCGCTCTTGACACCCGTTAACTCAAGAATGTTGCTGTCGTTGATGTTCCAGTCGAGCTTGCCGTAGATCTTGGGCGAGTTCGTGGAGGTCGACTGCCAGCCTGCCGGCGTATTGATACCGTTCTGCGCGACACCCGCCTGATTACTGTCATGCTGCCATTCGGCGGTCAAGAAGAAGAACAGCTTGTCCTTGATCAGCGGGCCGCTGATATAGGCGTCGTACACGGTTTCCCAATCGCTGTTCTGCCGCTGGCCGTTTTCAATTTGGCCATAACCTGCCGGATAGCCGGTCGAGCCTTGATTGGCAAGGTAAGGGCCACCGGCTATGCCTTGTACACCGGGTGGGGCAGATATCGTCGGCGTGACGATACCAACTGGCGTCAGGGGATTGGAGTAAGTGATGTTGTCGTAGCTGCTTTCCGCAAAGCTTGGGCGGTAATCGACGTACACACCCGCGTGCCATTGATTGCTACCGCGCGCACCGAGCTGGCTGATCACGCCACCGGTCGAACGCCCATACTCGGGGCCATAGCCGGAGGTGATGGTCTGCTGCTCAGCAATAGCCCAATACGGCAGCGTGATGCCGCCCGCGCCACCGATCGGATCGGTGGTATTGAAGCCGTTGAGGTAATAAGCATTTTCCACGACGCTGCTGCCGCCCATGGAGACCAGTGGCGCGCCGTTCGGACCCGTGCCAAGGCTGTTACCACCGAACGTCACGCCCGGCGCCAAAATGGCAATCGATTCCGCATTGTGAGCAATCGGCAGATCCTTCAACTGCTGCGCGGTGATGACGGCGCTTTGGCGGGTTGAGGCTACATCGATTGGCGGCAACGCATTGGCGGTCACCGTCACGGTGGCCAGATTCTTGGTTTCTTTCGCGGCAAACGGCACGCTAGCAGCGCCGCCCACGCTCACCTGCACGTGGTCCTGCGAGGCAACCACTTGGCCATTGCTGATCAGCGACACGGTATAGGTACCGGTTGGCATGCTGTTGGCGCTAAAACGACCGCTGGCATCCACCTGCACCTCGCGGGTGAGGCCGGTGCCAACGTTGACCATCTTGACGGTCTCGCCAGCAGCAACTGGCGCAGTACCGATGATCGAACCACTCGTGGCCTGTGCCAGCACTTGTCCAGACAGACCGAAGCCCGCTGCAATAGCCATTGCCAATGCAGTGCGACGCACTAGCGGCCCGCTGAATGCAGGCTTGTTTTGTTTCATATTCATTGATAGATCCCCGGCGGAAATGACCACTTAACTAGGAAATGAAAACCGCAAAGTCCCGGCGACTCGCACAGATGTCTGTAGCGAATCGCATTGATCAGCGACAACAAACCCCTACCTCTCCCCACAAATTGCGCCACCCATGATTGGCGTGGCCGCATTACCGCTTAACTCGGCCTTAGCAATTTGCCTGTTCCAACACTAATTTGCCCGATAACAAAAAGTCAACGTAAATAAGTTGTGTTTTTCGCGCACAAAATTGCGATCGCCTTGATTAACGCAATTATTTGCGAAGCACATCTCTTTTGCGGATCATGGCCAAGCTAAAAATGGCTGATAACAGCGCAAAAACATTTATTACAAGCAGATTAATCCTGTCGCCTTAGCTATCGCAAATTCATGCGAAATAATTCAGCCCGACGTATGAAATAAACCTGTATGTGAACCACTCGGGTATCTGAATGCACCTGCTCTTAATCTGACGCTGTGAGCACCCGATTTCAGCCCGCCATTCGACCCCGACCCTCAGAACCGTAGATGCCGATTTCCACCCTGTAAGCCAATCAGTGATATGACCGGCCTACAGGGGGAAACGAGGCATTCCACAAACCGAGTGAAATAAGCGCTTAAAGAATGAACGCGCATTCGCACAGCACTCATCCGCGCATGGATGCCGCGATAACACGTTCAACCAGATCGATCTCGAACCATGGGAGAACTCAATCCCCTGCCGAATCATCCTCAAACCGCAGATGCTTCACGCTGCGACCATTACGTCGCACCAACTTCAGCGCCTCGATACCGATCTTGATGTGCGCCTCCACATAATGAGCAGTAACACTGCGGTCACTGGCTTCGGTCTTCACACCTTCGGGAATCATCGGCTGGTCGGAGACCAGCAGTAGTGCGCCGCAGGGAATGCTGTTGGCAAAGCCCGCAGCGAAGATGGTGGCGGTTTCCATGTCCACCGCCATGCATCGCGTGCGACGCAGATACTCCTTGAAGGTGTCGTCGTGTTCCCATACCCGGCGATTGGTGGTGTAGACGGTGCCGGTCCAGTAGTCGTGCCCAAGATCGCGGATCATGGTCGACACTGCACGTTGCAGTTGAAACGCGGGCAGCGCCGGCACTTCGGGTGGTAGGTAATCGTTACTTGTGCCTTCACCGCGAATCGCCGCAATCGGCAGCACCAAGTCACCGATCTGGTTCTTCTTCTTTACACCGCCACACTTGCCGAGGAACAACGCAGCTTGCGGCCGGATAGCGCTAAGCAAGTCCATGACCGTGGCAGCATTGGGGCTACCCATGCCGAAGTTGATCAGCGTGATGCCGTCGGCGGTGGCGTTAGGCATTGGCCGATCACGGCCCTGTACCTCTACGCCATGCCATTGTGCGAACAGATCCACGTAATGGCCAAAATTGGTGAGCAGAATGTGCTCGCCAAACTGCTCCAGCGGCGTACCCGTGTAGCGCGGCAGCCAATTGGAGACGATTTCATGCTTGTCTTTCATAAGACCCCTTGAGGTCAGCGCAGCGAGCCTTCGCTACGCGTTACCGGCGACGCCACGCCGGCGATATGCCAGTTATATCAAGTTAGTTTAGGTGGGGATGCATTAACACTGCCAGTCACAACTCACTCGGTTTGCACCTTTTTGAAGCGCCAGGCTTCACTATCGGCAAAGATCGACGGAAGGCTATAAGGAGAGCGCCATGCTGTTGTCCGGTTGCGTCATCGCACTGATCGTCCTGTTCGGCCTTGCCTATGTCGGCCGAGGCTGGCTGGCCTGGGTTGCCGCGCTGGCGGTGCTGTTCCTCACTTGGCTTGTACGTGGTGTCGAATCGCCTACGTTGTTTGCAAGCCTGCTACTGATCGCCGCCGTGATCGCCATCATCACCGGCTTTGCTCCCTTGCGCCGCGCCCTATTCGCCCGCGCCTTGTTGCCGGCGCTGGGCAAGGTGATGCCGAAGCTCGGCGACACCGAACGCATTGCACTGGAAGCGGGCACCGTGTGGTGGGATGCGCAGATCTTCTCCGGCATGCCGGATTGGAAGTACCTCGCCAACTTCGAATGCAAGCCGCTCAGCGCCAAAGAGCAGGCCTTCATGGATGGCCCGGTGACCAAGCTATGCGACATGCTGGACGACTGGCAGATCGAACAAAACCGTGACCTGCCGCCCGAGGTATGGGACTACCTCAAGCGCGAACGCTTCTTCGGCATGGTGATACCCGAGCAGTACGGCGGCCTGGGCTTCTCCGAGATTGGCCACTCACGCGTAGTCACACGCATCGCCAGCCGCTCGATCACCGCCGCCGTGACGGTGATGGTGCCCAACTCTCTCGGCCCCGGCGAACTGCTGGTGCATTACGGCACCGACGAACAAAAGAACGAACACCTGCCGCGCCTTGCCGACGGCCGCGAAGTACCGTGCTTCGCACTGACCGGCCCCGAAGCCGGCTCTGATGCTGCTGCCACACAATCCACCGGCATCGTCGAGCGCGGTATGTGGCATGGCGAGGAAGTACTCGGCCTTCGGCTCAACTGGAGCAAGCGCTACATCACGCTGGCACCGGTAGCCACGCTGATCGGCCTGGCCTTCCGGCTGCGCGATCCCCATGGCCTGCTCGGTGGCGCGGAAGATCGCGGCATTACCTGTGCCTTGATTCCACGCGACCTCCCCGGCGTCGAGATAGGCCGCCATCACGACCCAATGGGTGTGCCGTTCGCGAACGGGCCGACCGTGGGCACGGATGTTTTCGTGCCACTGGATGCCATCATCGGCGGCAAGGAACAGATCGGCCATGGCTGGCGCATGTTGATGGAGTCGCTCGCTGCCGGCCGCTCGATCTCGTTGCCGGCGCTGGCCGTGGGTGCGGCACAGATGTCCACACGGATCTGCGGTGCCTACGCCACAGTGCGCGAGCAGTTCGACACGCCCATCGGCCGCTTCGAAGGTATCGAGGAGCCGCTGGCGCGAATCGCTGGCCTCACCTACCTGATGACAGCCACCCGCACGCTCACCTGTGGCGCGCTGGATGCCGGCGAGAAACCGGCCGTGCTCGGTTCGATTGCCAAGGCCTACCTGACGGACGCGATGCGTGAAGTGGTCAGCGATGCGATGGATATACGCGCTGGCGCAGCGATCCAGCGCGGGCCACGCAACGCGCTATCGCGGATGTGGATGGCCGTGCCCATCGGCATCACGGTGGAGGGCGCCAACATCCTTACCCGTTCGATGATCATCTATGGGCAAGGTGCGATCCGCTGTCATCCGTGGGTACCCAAACTGATCGATGCCATCGCGACCAAGGATCTCAAAGCTTTCGACAAGGCCACGTTCGGCTACGTCAACTTCGTATTCACCCGCGCGGCGCGCGCCCTGTTGCTTGGCCTTAGCGGCAGCCGGCTGGCCCAAGTGCCACTGGAAACCGAGCTGAAGCGTCAGTACCAACATCTCACCCGTTTTGCTTCGGCCTTCGCCTTCGTCTCCGATGTGTGCATGGCCACACTCGGCGGCTCACTGAAGCGGCGCGAGAAAATCTCTGGCCGACTCGCCGATGCACTGGCCTGGCAATACCTCGCCGCCGCCACGCTCAAGCGCTATCACGACGAACCCAAGCTGGCATCGAACTACGACCTCGCACGCTGGGGCGTAGCCAGTGCGCTGTATCGCACCCAGCAAGCGCTTGTAGGCGTGCTGGATAACTTACCCGGCCCTGCTGCCACATTCGCCCGCTGGCTGGTGTTTCCGCTCGGCGCACGCTTCCGTGCGCCTTCCGATGTACTGGGCCAACGTGCTGCACGCGCCATCCTGGAAGACCGCGAGGCACGCATCCACCTTACGGAAGACATCCACGTACCCGGCCCCACCGAGCCTGGCTTGGGCGAGCTGGAGGCCGCACTGGTCAAGGCGGTGAGAGCCATTCCCATAGAAACCAAATTGCGCGATGCGGTTCGCGCCGGACGCCTCGATCGCGCCGCAAAAGACGAACTGGACGAGCATGCACTCGCCGCCGGTATCATTAACGCGGAGGAATATGCCGCACTGAACGAGGCCGCAGAGGCACGCGATGCCGTCGTGCAGGTGGATGCATTCGATCCGGCCACCTATCGCCAGTTGCGTTGAACCTCAACGAGATAAGCGGGGTCAGACTGTAACTCTGCGTGCTATGTTCAGCGCGCCAATCACCGAAGGGGATGACGTGATGCGCATGGGCTTGGCTATCGATGCATCCTGCGATCTACCGCAGGCATTTCTGCACGAACACAACATCACCGTGATGCCGATCGATGTGCGGGTGGATGACGCGACGTTCAAAGACGATCGCGATCCCGCCGAAATCCAGCGTTTTCTTAGTCTCAAGCTAGGCAGCCGCAGCCACTCCGCCGAAACCGAGCCGTGCTCCGTCGAGGACGTGCAGAAGCTTTTCCTGGAGAAGTTGGTGCTGGAGCAGGATTGCGTGTTCTGCCTCACCATCACCGCTACCCGCAGCCCGATCAACGAGCATGTGATCAAGGCCAGCTTTGCGGTGCTAAAGAATTACCGCCGGGTACGCGAAGAGGCCGGCATCACCGGTCCATTCCTGATGCGGGTGATCGACACGCGTAGCCTGTTCGCTGGCGCCGCCCCGGTGGTCTTCGAAGCCACTCGATTGATCGCCGCCAACGAACCACCCGCAGCGATCCGCGAGCGACTGGCACACATCGCCAATAACGCCTACGGCTACATGCTGCCGCGCGACCTGTACTACCTGCGGGCTCGTGCCAAGAAGAAGGGCGATCGCAGCGTGGGCCTGTTCAGCGCCGTGCTCGGCTCGACGCTGGACATCAAGCCACTGCTGCGTGGCTACCGCGGCGAGACCGGTCCGGTCGGCAAGGTGCGCGGCTTTGAGCATGGCGCAGAAATACTGTTCGGCTACGCCGCGCAGCGCGTGCAAGCTGGCTTGCTGGTACCCGTAGTCTGCGTGAGCTACGGCGGCGATCTTGCCGAACTGGCCAAGCTGCCCGGCTACGACAAACTGCGTACCGCCTGTGAGGAATGTGGCGTTACTTTGATGGAAGCGCCCATGAGCATCACCGGCATGGTCAATGTGGGCGAAGGCGCGGTAACCCTGGGCTTTGCCGCCGAGGAACACGTCGCCGAGTTTTGAATCGGCAGGGTGAGCCAGTACAGGCGGGAGATGAGCGAGGGGCGCATGATCCGACTCGGCATTCTGTTGTTGCTCTTGATCGGTGGCTTGCCGGCGGCGGCCACTACGATCTATCAGTGCACCGGCACGAATGGGCAGGTTACCTACCAGGACAAACCCTGCCCCGGTAGTCAGCACGAACACGTCCTGCAGCTACCCGATACACAGCCTGCATTGGCGCCAACACCCGCCCAGTCTGTCGATCATCCGGTCGATCGCAGCCCACCCGTCGCAGCCATTCCAATGCCCCTGCCGCCAGCTGCGCCCCTACCGATCATGTACAGCTGCATGCGTGCCACCGATGGCAAAACGTATCTCAGTGAAAACGGCAACCCACAGCCCTACCTCGCCCCGCTCGGGATACTCGGCATCTCCTCACCGTCATTGAGCCAGACCTACAGCCCTGCCAACAACTTCGGTCAGAACAAGCCAACCGCCGGCATGGTCGCCGGCAACTACACCTGGGTGCAGGATCAGTGTCGCGAACTTAGCGCAGATGAAACCTGCCATGCCCTACGCGATGCCTACGATGCCAATGAGCTGAAACTGCAGCGAGCGTTCCAGAGCGACCAACCGCCACTACTCCAGCGCGAGACCACACTGCGCGCACAGCTGACGAACTGCTAATCAAACTCCGCACGTCTGATCATGTTCTACGCAATCTGGAGCAAGTGGCCGTCGCGCAAGGAGATTGAGGTTTTGTCCACAGGCTTGTCACCAGGCTGTCCCCAACGGCTGTGGAAAACTTATGTCGATCAAAACCCGTAGTTGAGAAAGCCGCCGTCCACCGCCAGCACCTGACCTGTGATGTAGCTGGCTGCGGGCAAACACAAAAACGCGATCGCCGCAGCCACTTCTTCGGGTTCACCAATGCGCCTGAGCGGCGTTCGATCCAGCACTTCTTCCAGGTAGTCCTCATCGGCCAGTGCTGGCCCGGTACGCTGCGTGCGGATGTACCACGGCGCGACCGCATTGACGCGGATGCCATCCACCGCCCACTCGGCGGCGAGGTTGCGTGTGAGCTGATGCAGTGCCGCCTTGCTCATGCCGTAGGGTGAACCGGTACGCACATGAGTGATGCCAGATACCGAGCCCACGTTTACGATCGCCGCGTTCGCATGCTGCACCAGCTGCGGGTACGCCAACCGGCACATCTCGTAGGCGGAGAAAAGGTTCTGCTCAAAAATCGTGCGGTACTCATCCTCGGCGTAATCGACCGTGGCCATCGGGCGATTGCCGCCGGCATTGTTGATCAGTAGCGACAACGGCAGACCAAGGTCGGCGATCCAGTCGAACACCGCGAGACGGTCCTCCGCTTGGCCGAGGTCGGCGCCAAACGCGAGCACGTCGATATTCTCGAAATCATCGAAGAGTTCGACCCGTACCTGCTCGAGATAGTCCTCGTCACGCGCTACCAGCAACAAGTTGGCGCCCAGCCCTGCCAATTCGCGCGCAGCGGCGTAGCCAATGCCCTTGCTGGCACCGGTGATCAATGCGGTCTGGCCTTGTAACTGCCAAGCGTCAATGCGGCTATTCATGTGCCGAAGCTTAGATCCAGTGCACGTTTCCTGGGTAGCCCTGGGGCTCGAAACCTCAGTGACCTTGCTCACGATGCTTCATGGCGGGACACTCACCATCGTGCTTCGCTCGCTTATATCTGCGCTGGGGTCCATCCATGAAAACCTTACTACCATTGCTTTGCTTACTCGCCCTTGCCGCCTGCTCCAACAAACCGCCCGAGCCGCAGGCCGCCGCCAACGACACGGCAACAACGGCTTCTGTCACCACACCATGGGATGGCCTCAAGAAAGACGAACAGCGCGCGAAGGATGTGCAGAAAGCCGCCGACAAACAGGCTGCGGACCAACAAAAGCAGATCGACGACGCCACTCAGTAGCTCATTCGGCCACATACGCTATTTAGCCGTATCGACGTCCATTGTCTTGCTGACCGTGGCATTTGCAGGCATGGTGATGGCATGAACACCCACACTCCTGCCCATACCATCGCACTCGACGACGCACTCCTGGAGATCGACGAAGCCAGCGTGATACGCGGCGAGCGGATGATTCTCGACCGCCTCAGCCTACGTATCGCCGCGGGTCAGCACACGGCCATTCTTGGGCCCAATGGCTCGGGCAAATCGACGTTGGTGAAGTTGATTACGCGCCAGCTCTACCCACTCGCACGCCAAGGTGGTGGCAGCAGCGTGCGGGTGTTTGGGCGCGAGCGCTGGAATGTGGCCGAGCTGCGCAGCCTGCTTGGCATCGTATCGCCCGCACTACAGCTCGACTACACCAGCGACACGCCACTGGAAGTATTTGATGCAGTGGTCTCGGGCTTCTTCGCTGCACGCGGCCTGGGATTGGATCATCGGGTCAGCGAGACGATGCGCGAACGCGCCCTCGAAGCACTCGCGCACAGTGGCGCCGCACAGTTGGCAGGACGAGAGATGGCCAGCCTTTCCACCGGCGAAGCGCGTCGCGTACTGATCGCGCGCGCGCTGGTGCATCGTCCGCGTGCTCTGCTGCTTGACGAGCCCTGCGCCGGACTGGATCTGGCCAGTCGCCGCCACTTTTTGGAAAGCCTGCGCACGCTAGCCCGCGGCGGCACCACGCTGCTGCTGGTAACGCATCACATCGAAGAGATCCTGCCGGAAATCGACCAAGTGGTGTTGCTACGCGATGGCCGGGTGCTGCAACAAGGCAACAAGGCGGCGATGCTCACCGACGCCACGCTGACCCACACATTCGGTATGCCGGTACGCGTGCAGCAGCGCGGGGATTACTACAGCGCCGCCATCGACTGATCGGGCTGCATGATGGATTGGCGCGGTAGCGTTATCGCTCACCGCGCCGATCCTGTCTCACCGAAAAAGCATCAATGCGGTGAGCAGAGACAGTAAACGTAGATGTTCGGCTTGCCCGCTTGCGCATGACGCAGCAATTGCAGCTCCGGCACCATCGCTGGCAACTGGGCCAACCAGCTGGGCAAACGGATACCGTAGCCCTGCATGGCGGTCACCATCGCGTTCTGATTGAGGCCAACGAGGAAGCTCTCAAATACGCCCTGCGTTGCCTCTTGATAACGCACCGGATAATCCTTGCCCAGCTTGGCAAGATCAGCCGCATTGGCCACCGCGTCATCCATGCCACCGAGCTGATCGATCAGCCCGCGCTGTAATGCCTGCTGGCCCGTCCACACGCGCCCCTGGGCAATCGCATTGATGTCGTCGTAATCCTTGCCACGCGCCTTCGCCACGTTGCCAACGAAGTCGTGATAACCCTTGTTGATGATCGACTGGATTACCGCGCCGACCTTTGGATCCAGCGGCCGACTGATGTCGAACGCACCAGCCAATGGTCCAGTGCCCACACCGTCGCTACTGATACCAAGCTTGGCCAGCGTGTCCGGCACCGAGTAATACATGCCGAAGATGCCGATCGAGCCGGTGATGGTGTTCGGCTCGGCAAAGATGCGATTGGCATTCATCGAGATCCAGTAGCCACCACTGGCCGCGACATTACCCATCGAAACAACAACGGGAATC
Source organism: Rhodanobacter sp. (assembly GCA_049794535.1). Taxonomy (GTDB): domain Bacteria; phylum Pseudomonadota; class Gammaproteobacteria; order Xanthomonadales; family Rhodanobacteraceae; genus JBARCX01. The sequence goes on along the minus strand of JBARCX010000175.1, from coordinate 14,016 downwards.
CCGGCCTCTCGGGTCAGCTCAACCTCTCGGCGAACCTGCTCGGCGGCATACACCTCGCCACCGGGCGAGTTCACTCGCAATACCAGCGCCTTGGTGAGTTTGCTTTCACGTGCAGCGCGAACCAGCGCCGCAGTGGATTCGCCACCAATCGTGCCCTGTGGCTGCTTGCCACCACTGATATCGCCTTCGGCCACCACCACCGTTACGCCGGGTGTCAAACCATCGGTGGTGCTTGGCATGGCGGCGACATAGCGCGCCAGATCCACCTGGCGGAAACCATAGCCCTTCTTGCCGGCCGGCACTCCCTGCTTGCGCAGCATCGCTTCCAACTCATCGCCGGTGGCAAGGCCGTCGATGAGGTGCTCATCCAACGCCAGCTGGGCAAGGTCACCCTTGGTGCCGTCGATCTTGCCGGGTAGACCATCGATGTCATCGCGCAATGCCGCTGGATCGAGCTTGCGCATCTTCGCTACTTCAGCGATGTACTCATCCCACAAACCACCCATCCAGTAACTGTCGGCGTCTTTCGCTTCCGCGGAAGCGTGATCGAGGATATACGGCTCGGCCGCACTCTTGAACTGGCCGACACGGAACAAATGCACCTGCACGCCAAGCTTGTCGAGCAGGTCCTTGTAGAACAGTCGATAGTTGGCCAGGCCGGTGATCATCAAGCCGCCTTGTGGGTCGAGCAAGATACGATCGGCATGCGCGGCAAGGTAGTACTGGTACTGATCGAGATTGGCGGCCCATACGACCACCGGCTTACCGGCGGCACGGAAACGATCCAACGCCGCGCCCACTTCGCGCAGCGCGGCAAAACCACCGCTCTGCAGCTGATCCGGCTCGAGCAGGATGCGGGTGATGCGCGTGTCTTTGGCCGCTGCGTCGATCGCACCGACCATGTCGCGCACCTGCACTTGCATCAGATCATTGCCGGACAAACCGGACAGCGCACGCTGCATGGGGCTGATGCTGTACTGCTCGACCAATTGCCCCTGCGGCCGCAACACCAGCACGCTATCACTGCGCACTTCGCGCGCCATACGGCTGCCAGCGAAGACGCCCACCACCATCAGCAGTAGCAGAGCCAACACGCCGAAAAAGATCAGGTTGATGATCGTCAACCGGACCATGTTGATGCCGCGCCCGAACACGCGCAGAAAAGCCCAAAATCCATTCGGTTGCCGTGGCTGACGCAGAGGCGGCGGGGTCATGCGGATGCTCCTTGAAGATTGCCAGCCAGCGTAACCGCTTGCGCGGCTGCGGTCATGGGGTAGGTCCGATGCACGGCAGATTTTCCAAACTACTTGTCGACGCCACCCAGTGCGGATGACGTGAGCTACGCCAGAAGCGCGTGAACAACAGCACCGCCGCCACCGTGAGCCCGGCGATCAACCCCATCCACATGCCACGCGCGCCCAGCCCATGATGGAACGCCAGCCACCAGCCGACCGGCATGCCGATCACCCAGTATGCAAACAACGTGATGGCCATTGGCACACGCGTGTCCTTGAGGCCACGCAACGCACCGTTGGAAGCCACCTGGATGCCGTCGGAAAACTGGAACAGCCCGGCCAGCACCAAGAGCTTCACCGCCAGCGTAATCACCGTGGTGTCATGCGTGTAGAGCGAGGCAATGAAGTGCGGCACGCTCAGCATGACGCCAGCCGAAACCATCTGCGTGACCAGGGTGAGCCCGATACCGCAAAAACCGGCATAGCGCACGCCATCCGCATCACCGCGCCCCACGGCGTTACCCACACGCACGGTGATCGCCATCGCCAACCCCAGCGGGATCATGAAGAACAGCGAGGCGACGTTGAGTGCTACCTGATGGCTAGCGACGACATCTTCGCCCAGGGTGCCGATCACCAACGCCACCGCAACAAATAACCCTGCTTCGGCCAACAAGGTCACCGCCATCGGCAAGCCGATATGCATCAATTGACCAATGCGTCGCAGATGCGGCCACTCGAAATGATCGAACAGCCCTAAGCCACGATAGTTGCGATGGCATATGACATAGATGGCGAAGCCCAGTAGCTCCAGCCACAGCACGGTCGCCGTAGCGATGCCACAACCAAGCGCCCCCATGGGTGGCAGACCAAGTTTGCCGAACATAAAGACATAACCCAGCGGCACCAGCAGCGCCAATCCACCCAAGCTGAAATACATCGAGGGCCGAGTCATCGACAGCCCTTCGGACAGCCCGCGAAACGCGAAGTAGCAGGTAAGTGCCGGCGCACCCCAACTGATCGCCCGCAGGAAATCACCCACGGCGTTGTACAAACTCGGCGTCACGCCGATCAGCTTGATCAACGGTTCGGCATGGCGCACGCCAAACCACAGCACCACACCCAGCCCCACCGCCAGCCACAACGCCTGACGGAATACCGCACCCACTTCATGGCGGCGACCGGCACCATCCAGCTGTGATACCGATGGCGGTACCGCCATCATCATGCCGATGCCGCTGACAATGGCCAGCGACCACACACTGGTACCCACCGCTACCGCACCGAGTACATGTGCGCTGTAGTGGCCGGATAGCACGGCATCGATCACATTGCTGCCGACCGCCGCCAACTGGGCGAGGATCAATGGCAAGGCAAGACGCATGGTGGCGCCGATCTCGCGCGCCACGCGGGCACGATCGGGACGGAACGATTTCATGGGCTAGGTCCATCTCTGGGCAATTTATTGTACCCGAGCCGCCGGTTCGGGCCGGCCTTATAGAGACTACCTAAAGTCTCCGTATAACTCGTACCAGGCTGTCATGCCCGTGACCTTGTGCCAAGATCGCGCGCTAAGTCGCATGGGGAGCGGATATGAAGGATGTGCAGGAACTGTCGTTCGAGGGGACGCATTGCGCCAATTGCAATGAGCTGTTGCAGGGGGAGTTCTGTCACCACTGCGGGCAGTCCGTACACAGTGTGCTCAAGCCGGTGCACGGCATGCTGGAGGAAGCTGCCGAAACGCTGCTGCATATCGACGGCCGCATCGTGCATACGTTGCCGCCGCTGCTGCTCAACCCGGGCTTTCTCACCCTGGAATATTTCAGCGGTCGGCGCATGCGCTATATCGCGCCGTTCCGGCTGATGTTCGTGATCTGCGTGCTGACATTCTTCGTGTGCCACCTCGCCATAGACCGAGTGACCCATAAGTTCGAAGAGCAGATCAGTCGCGGCCCGGTCGTCACGACCAGCGATGACATCACCACTGCCACCACCCCAAAACAGGTGCGTGCGGCGCTAAAAGAACAACTGGACGGCCTGAACACAGCGAAGGACACGGGCGTGCTACCCCCAGCTGCGGTGGCGAAGATAAACGAAAAAGAGCTCATGCTCAGCCAGCAAGCCAATCAGCGACTGATCACGCTCGGTGCGGCACCGATGCCGGCCAGCTCACTGACCGCCCCTCCGGCAGACAGCGTCGCGACAGCAGCCAGCGTGTCCACGACATCTACTACGGATGACATGTTGGACGGCACCCACCTAAAGATGCAAACCGTCCACATCTCGTGGTTGCCGGACATAGCCAACGAACGCCTGACTGTCATGCTCTCGCACTTCCTAGGCAACTTGCACGCGTTCAAGCACGGCGATGCAGCGACACGTGAAGAAACCAAGCAGCGCATGATCGATGGGGTCTTTAGCGAGCTACCGCCGGCCATGTTTGTCATGATCCCGGTGTTCGCGATCTTGTTGAAGTTGTTCTACCTCTTTAAGCGCCGGCTCTACATGGAGCACCTGATCACCGCGCTGCACAGCCACGCGTTCCTGTTCCTCAGCCTGTTGCTGATTGCCCTACTCGGCATGCTATCCACCTGGCTACGGCCACACGCGGCTTGGGTAGGCTACCCACTGGGCTGGCTGCAAACGGCCTTGATGCTGTGGGTGCCCGTCTACCTGCTAGTCATGCAGAAGCGGATCTATAGGCAGGGCTGGCCCATGACGGTCCTGAAATTCTGGTTTATCGGCTGGTTCTACTTCTGGCTGCTGCTCATCGCGCTGCTCATCGCCGCCGCCCTTGGGGCAACGCACTGAGTGCCTCCAGCGCAGCAAAAACTAAGGTTTTACACAGCGTCAAGGTATTGACATACGCGACTGTCAAGTCTTGTAAAGACATCCAGAGGCCACGGAAGGCCAAATGCAACACATTGAAAAATATCCGTATTTATTCGTGCTTAAAACTTATCCAACGAGTCATGAGAGCCATTTCTACAGGCCTGAGGGCATGCTCTCCCCGGGCCATCCACAGACTTATCCACAGCGCTTGTGGATAAGAAAAAAACCCGTCTCCAGATAGCCACTTACCCCATTTATCTAGATGACAGAACAGCTACAGCCCCCAAGCCTGCGCAAGTGCAACCTTCATTCGTTACACCGGCCAATCGCGACGAAGCGATACACTGCCCCGCCACGAGGTCTGCATGCCAGCCGTACTCCGCGTCGCCCTGCCGGTGCCCTTACCTACTTTGTTCGACTACCTACCGCCTGCGGTCGGTACGGCCGTGGCCGGCAGCCGTGTGCTGGTACCGTTTGGTCGTAACAAAGCGGTGGGTGTGGTGGTCGCGACGGGTGTTGAGGCCAGTGTGGGCAGGGCAAAGCTGAAGCCTGTCATAGAACTGCTGGACGACACACCACTGCTTGATCCCGAACTGATGCAGACGCTGGCCTGGGCCGCTGACTATTGGCTAGGCGCTCCCGGCGAGGCCTACGCGAACGCTCTGCCGCTGGCCTTGCGCGAACCCCGGCCACTACCCGACACCCGCGAAGAAGCCTGGGCACTCACCCAGGCCGGTCGCAGCGCACTCGATGCCGGCAGCCGCCGCGGCGGTAGCCGGACTTTGCTGCAAGCGCTCGCCGCTGCCCCGCTTTCCGCCATCGAACTGGGCGAGCTTCTACCGAACTGGCGCGAGGCAGCACGCCGCCTTCATGCCGCCAGCCTGATCGAGCGCGTCACCCAGGCAGCTGGCGGCAGCGCGCCGAATGCTCCGGCACCGATGTTGAACGCGGAGCAGCAGGCCGCGGTGTCGGCCATCTCGCAAGAGCTCGGGCATTTCCAACCCTTTCTACTCGACGGCGTGACCGGCAGCGGCAAGACCGAGGTTTACCTGGCACTGATCGAGCAGGCACTGGCCCGCGGTCAGCAGAGCTTGCTGCTGGTGCCGGAGATCGGACTCGCGCCGCAAACAGTGCGCCGCTTGCGCGAACGACTCGGTGTCAGCGTTGAGGTGCTGCACTCCAACCTCGCCGAAGGCGATCGCGCACGTGCCTGGTTGCGGGCACGCTCGGGCGAAGCCAAGGTGATTCTTGGCACGCGCTCGGCGGTATTCACCCCGTTACCGCAGGCCGGGCTGATCATCGTGGATGAGGAACACGACAGCGCCTACAAGCAACAGGAAGGTTTCCGTTACCACGCGCGCGACCTCGCCGTGGTGCGCGCCCGCGCGCTGGGTGTACCGGTGTTGTTGGGCTCCGGCACGCCATCGCTGGAATCGCTGGCCAACGTGGAAGCCGGCCGCTATCGCACGCTGCATCTGCGCGCGCGACCCGGTGCGGTGCGTCCGCCGCAGGTGCAGATCGTCGACATGCGCGCGCAGCGATTGGAGCATGGCTTGTCACCGACACTGCTCAATGCGGTGAGTGAAACCGTGGCGCGTGGCGAACAAGTGTTGGTGTTCCGCAATCGTCGTGGCTACGCACCGGTCTTGCTCTGCTATAGCTGTAGCTGGCACGCCGATTGCCCGCGCTGCGATCAACCGATGACCTTGCATGTCGGACAACGCCAACTGATCTGCCATCACTGCGATTACCGCACACGCGTACCGCAGGCCTGTCCTTCATGCGGCTCGCTCGAGATCAAGCCGCAGGGCCAAGGCACCGAGCGGCTGGAGGAAGCACTGACCGCGCAGTTTCCCACCGTACCGGTGTTACGCATCGATCGCGAGACCACGCGACGACGCGACGCATTCGAGCAAATACTGGATGGTCTGCGCGCGGATGCGCCAGCGATCCTGGTCGGTACACAGATGCTGGCCAAAGGCCATGACCTCCCCAACCTCACACTCGTCGCCATCGTCGGTGTGGACGAAGGTCTGCTGAGTGTGGATTTCCGCGCCAGCGAACGACTCGCTCAATTGGTAGTGCAAGTTGCCGGAAGAGCTGGGCGCGCCGCAAAGCCCGGACGCGTGCTGCTGCAAACGCAGCATCCCGAACATCCGCTGCTACGCAGTTTGCTCGCGCATGGTTATGCCACGGCGGCGAAAGAACTGCTGGCCGAACGCCAGCAGACGGGACTACCACCATACAGTCATCAGGTGTTGCTGCGATGCGATGCGCATCAACGCGCGATGGTCGATGCCTTTCTTACTGAGGCTCGCGCCATGCTTCCGGAAGGCGATGCGCTACAGATTGCCGGACCGATGCCGGCACCGATGCCGTTACGCGCGGGCCGTCAACGCGGGCAGTTGCTGATCGAGGCAAGCACACGTCGCACGTTGCATTCCCTGTTGCGTCCATGGGCCATGCAACTTGGACAATTGCCCACTGCACGCAAGGTGCGTTGGTCGCTGGATGTCGATCCGATCGATTTATATTGAACCGGCCGCATCGGGAAGTCCGGGCAAAGAGTCTTGATTCGTAGCGCGTTGCTCGTGGCCATGCACGATGCTGAAGACCACCGGCACGAACAGCAGGGTTGCGCCGGTCGCGAATAACAAGCCACCAATCACCGCACGGCCTAGCGGCGAATTCTGTTCGTGCGCCAACGCCATCGGCAGCATGCCGATGATCATCGCCAGCGCTGTCATACATACCGGGCGGAAGCGGGTGAAACCTGCCTCCAGGGCGGCCTTCATCGCATCGCCGTGCTCGGCCAAGCGTTCGCGCGCAAAGCTCACCACCAGGATCGAGTTCGCCGTGGCCACGCCCATGCACATGATCGCTCCGGTGAGCGCCGGCACCGACAACGTGGTGTGGGTGATAAACAATATCCATACGATGCCGGCCAAAGCCGCTGGCAACGCGGTGATGATCACGAACGGATCCAACCACGATTGGAAGTTCACCACGATCAACATGTAGATCAGCACCACGGCTCCGAGCAGGCCGAACAGCAAACCGGAGAAGGCCGTATTCATCGCCGTCACCTGACCGAGCAATCGCACCACCGATCCTTTCGGTCGATCCTTGGCTGCGGCATCGAGTACACGTTGAATGTCGCTGGATACGGCACCTAGGTCACGCCCCTGCACCGCGGCATAGATATCGAATGATGGCGCGATGTTGTAATGCGATACCACCGCCGGACTCGCCGTGCGCTTGATGTTCGCCAGCGCACCAAGGATCTGTTGGGCACCCGTGGTCGACGATGTAATCGGAAGGCTTTGTAGATCAGCCAAGGTATCCATGCGGTATTGCGGTGTCTGTGCCACCACGGCATACGAAACGCCGTTGACCTTGTTCAACCAAAATGTCGGTGCAACCTGAAGGCTACCGGCCAGTGATGAAACCATGCTGTTGGTAACATCGCGCTCGGTAATACCCAGCGAATCAGCACGCACACGGTCTACGTCCACATTCAACTGCGGCGTACCGGTCGACTGCTGCAGACGTACATCCGCAATACCCGGAATCTCGCGCATAGCACGCAGTATGCGAATGGCATAAGCCTGGTTTGCCGCATTGTTCTGGCCGGATATTTTCACGTCCAGCGGCGCCGGCGCGCCGAAGTTAAGGATCTGGCTGGCCATGTCGGCCGGAAGAAACGCAAAGGTGGTTCCTGGAAACTCGCGCGGAAGCACGGTGCGCAATGTCTTTACATAGCCATCGCTCGGATCATGGTCTGGCTGCAACAGAACCTGGATATCGCCATCCTGCGGCCCGATGGTGCCGCTGCCGTTATAGACCATGTTGGTGCCGCTCAGCGGCAAACCGATATTGTCGACGATGCTATCCAGCTGGTTCGGTGGAATCACCCGACGAATGGCCGCCTCGACGTGATCGAACTCCGCAGCCGTGTCCTCGATACGTGTACCGATGGGCGCGCGTACATGGATCGCGATGGCGTCGCCTTCTGTCGCGGGGAAGAAGTCGCGCCCGAGGAACGGAACCAATGCAAACGACGCCAACACCACGCAAAGGAATCCAATCACAAACGGACGACGCGAACCCAGCGCTAATGACAGGGTGCCGTAATAGGTATCACGAACTTTGGTAAAGCGATGCTCGAACCCTTGTTGAAACGCTACTAATGCAAGTCGCAGCTTGCTTCGCCTCAGCGGTGGATGCTGGTCGCCTTCGTGATGATTGATGTAATCGTCTTCGGGATGATCACCTTTGCCGCCTTCGAGCACATGCGGTTTGAGCAAATACATCGCCATCGTCGGTACCAGCGTGCGTGACAACACGAACGACGAGATCATGGCGAAGACCACGGCCAGCGCCATCGGCCGGAACAGGAAGCCGGCGATGCCATCCAGCATGAACATCGGCACGAACACGATGCAGATGCACAGCAGCGAGACGAACGCCGGTGTCACGATCTGCTTGGCGCCATCCATGATCGCCGAGTGCACATCCTTGCCCTGTTCCAAGTGCCAGTTGATGTTCTCGATGGTGACCGTGGCATCGTCCACCAGGATGCCTACCGCGAGCGCGAGACCGCCCAGCGTCATCACATTCAACGTTTGACCGAACACGGATAACAGCGCAATCGCCGATAGCACGGCCAACGGGATCGACACCGCGATGATCACCGTCGAGCGCCAGCTCCCGAGGAAGACCAGGATCATCACCGAGGTCAGCAGTGCGGCGATGATGCCTTCGCGTGCGACCGATGCGATGGCACTGCGCACGAATATCGATTGGTCGCCTAACAACTTCACCTTCAGTGTTCGCGGCAGCGTCTCTCTCGCCAGCGGCAACAACTTTTTGATGCCTGCTACGACCGCCAAGGTCGAGACATCTCCACCCTTCAACATCGGCATCAGCACCGCACGATGGCCATCCACACGCACCACATTGTTTTGCGGCGGCGAGCCGTCTCGCACGTGCGCTACTTGGCCGATGGTGATGGTGGCGCCATCGACCGTCTTGATCGGCAGGTTGTTGAGTTCCTGAATCGCGTTCGGACTATCGTTGAGATTAACGGTGTATTCGTAATCGCCGATCTTGATGGTGCCGACCGGCACGATCTGGTTTTGCGCAGCTAACGCATTACCCACGTCCTGCGCAGACAGCCCCTTGGCGGCCAATGCCTGTGGATCGAGATCAAGCATGACCTGACGCTGTTTGCCACCGTAGGGCGTGGGGATCGCCACGCCGTTCACCGACACCAGCATGGGGCGCAGAAAGTTCTGCGCGACGTCGCGGATCTTCTCTTCAGACAATTGCGTGCTGGACAACGCCATCTGCAAAATCGGCACGGTCGACGCGTTGTAGTTGATGATCTGCGGCGGCGTAATGCCTGGCGGCATCTGCTTCAGCACGGTCTGCGAGATCGAAGTGACCTGCGCGGTCGCGGTGCGAATATCCACGCCCGGCTGGAAGAAGATCTTCACCACACCGATGCCTGGCAACGATTGCGACTCGATGTGCTCAATGTCGCTTACCGTGGAGGTGAGCGAGCGCTCGTAGTAATAGATCACGCGACCCGACATCGCACTCGGCGACAGGCCGTTGTAGCTCCACACCACACTGATCACCGGGATACCGATGTTCGGGAAGATGTCCGTCGGCGTACGCATCGCAGCCAGTGGCCCGATGATCAGGATGAACAGCGCCAGGACGATGAAGGTGTAGGGACGCGCGAGCGCAATGCGAACAAGACCTAACATGCGACACCTCCCAGCAGCACAGGTGTGGCTGGTTGAGCACATTTCGCCGCCACGAAGACCACAAGTCCTTCGCAATCGCTAATGGCGACGGCGTAAAGCATCAGCGATTTGCCTTGGTGGCAGCGACAGGATCCATGCCGGCTGTTTCGCGCGCCCAACCACCGCCGAGCGCACGAATAAGATCCACGCTCGCCTGCAATCGACGCGTGCGGATGGTTTCGGCATTACGCTGGGCAGACAGCGCGGCGGTTTGCGCCGTCACCACGTCCAGGTAATTCACAATGCCTTCGCGATAGCGATTGGTGGCGATCTTCTGGGTCTGCTGTGCCGCCACGACCGCTTGATCTTCCTGCTGCGCTTCTGTCTCCAAATCGCGCAGCAGTACCAGGTCATCTTCGACCTGACGGAACGCATCGAGTACGGTCTGTCGATAATCGGCAGATGCCGCCGCAAACTCCGCACGCGCTTCGCGCACCTTGGCTCGACGCAGGCCAGCATCGAAAATATCCAGCGTGGCCAGTGGGCCCAACGCCCAGAAACGATTGCCTAAGGCGAGTAGATTGCCCATGCCCGTGTCCTGGAAACCATAATTGGCTGACAGGCTGAGGTCCGGGAAAAACGCCGCACGCGCCACACCGATGTTGGCATTCGCCGCGTATACGCGACGCTCTGCCGCAGCGATATCCGGACGACGCTCCAACAGCGTCGAAGGTAGTCCGATAGGTGTCATCGGTACTTGCAACTGTGCAACTTCCGGCGCGACCGAGAAGCTCGACGCGGGCACACCAACCAGGCTCGCCATGGCATGCTCGGTCAACGCGCGTTGCGCCAATACATCGGTAACCTGTGCTTGAGCGTCATGCAATTGCGTCTGCGCGCGCGACACATCCAGCCCTGAAGCAATGCCACCGCTATGACGGTTTTCGGTGAGCGTCAATGCGCGTTGATACGCTTTCAGCGCGTCCTGCAGGATGCTGACCTGGATGTCATAGCCGCGCAGGCGCACATAGTCGTCTGCCAGCCGCGCCTCCAAACTCAGCTTCGCCGAAGCAAGGTCGGCCTCTGCCGCCTGCGACAGCGCATGTCCCTGACTCACTTCGTTGCGAATGCGCCCCCATAGGTCGAGGTCGTAATCAGCCTCTACACCGACGGTATCGCTGCTGTATTCATTCGGCTGATTGCTGCCACGCAAGGGGCGGTTATCCGACTGGCGTGCACGTACCGGATTGGCCACTGCCCCGACATGGGGAAACAGGCCTGAATTCATCTGGCTTTCGAACGCGCGGGCCGTGTCGTATCTGGCCAGTGCTGCTGCAAGACTGGGGTTGTCCGTATCGAGTTTCGCCTCGAGTTGGCCCAAGGTCCTATCGTCGTACACCGCCCACCAGTTTCCGCGCGGCTCCTGATCCGAAGGCGCCGCCGCTTTCCATGCGGTGCCGGCTTCCTTGTAGGTGCTCGGCATCGGCGGCAATGTCGGCGTGTGGTACGTCGGTGCCAGCGAGCAGCCGCCCAGCATAAGCGCCGCACCGAAGCCGGCAATGATGCGATTAATGTGCCGAGCCACGATTCTTCTCCGTAGCAACGTCCTGCGCCGCCAGATTCTGGTCCGGATCGCTCTCGACACGTACCTTGTCGCCATTCATTAGCGAGTCCGGTGGATTCTCGATCACCTGATCGGTGGCAGTCAGGCCTTGGTCGATCTGCAGTGTGGTGCCCAGATCCACCGCGATATGCACATCATGCAAATGAACACGGCTATCCGGCCCGAGTACGGCCACCTGTGGTCCGTGCGCACGGAAGATCAAAGCGCTGGCCGGCACACTGACCAAGTGTGGATCGACCGCTATATTGAGCTGCACATCGGCATAGTCGCCCGGCTTGAGCGCTCCATCGCTATTGTCGGCAACGAACTGCACCAACAGGCTACCGGAGCTTTGATTGATCGCATCGGAATTGCCGATCAGCGTGGCTTGGAAGTCACGCCCCGGCAACTCGGGCACGCTCAGGGTCACTTTCATGCCCGGCTTGATGCCGTCTGCGTTGACCTCTGGCACCGGCACATACAAACGCATGCGACTGGTATCGGCGACGGTGAATAGCTCCGGGCCACTCTCGTTGTTAGCCGTAATCAGATCGCCCACATCCGTGCGTCGCGCAACAACCGTGCCCGCGAAAGGCGCAACGATCTGCTTGAAAGTTTCCAGCGCGCTCAAGCGGTCCACATCGGCCTTGGCGGCGAGTACCGTCGCCTGTGCTGCTTCAGCTTCACCGCTCTTTTCATCGGCTTCCTGCTTGGAGACCGAATCGGAGGAGAGCAAGTGCTGCCAGCGTTTGGAGGTGATATTGGCGAGATTGGCATCGGCCTGCGCCTTGGCCAACACGGCCTTGGCTTGCTCCAACTGCTGATCCAGCTCCGGCGTGTCGATCGTCGCCAGCACTTCGCCGGCCTTCACTTTGTCGCCGATGTCTTTGTACCAGGCCTTCAGGTAACCGCCCACACGCGCATGGATCGGAGCGCTGTTCCAAGCCTCCAGGTGACCGGGCAAGGTGATGGCGTGTTCTTTAGCCGGATCCACCGATGGCGCTAGTCGCACCGTCGGCGTCAGCTGCGCATCCGTCCATTGCACCAGCTCATGGTGCTCGTGGTAACGGATGGCCAAACCAAGGATAACGACGAGCACAGCCAGGACCGCACCGCCTATACCGACGGCCTTGAGATGTGGCGGTTTCTGCGCGACTTGCACGGTGACAGGATTATGCGACATGGGGAATTCCGGGAATAGAGTCTTGGTCGGTAACGCGTTGCTCGTGGCCATGCACGATGCTGAAAACCACCGGCACAAACAGCAGTGTCGCGCCGGTCGCGAATAACAAGCCACCAATCACCGCACGGCCTAGCGGCGAATTCTGTTCGTGCGCCAACGCCATCGGCAGCATGCCGATGATCATCGCCAGCGCCGTCATGCATACCGGGCGGAAACGGGTGAAGCCTGCCTCCAGGGCGGCCTTCATCGCATCGCCATGCTCGGCCAGACGTTCGCGCGCAAAGCTCACCACCAGGATCGAGTTCGCGGTGGCCACGCCCATGCACATGATCGCTCCGGTGAGCGCCGGCACCGACAACGTGGTGTGGGTGATAAACAATATCCATACGATGCCGGCCAACGCCGCGGGCAACGCGGTGATGATCACGAACGGATCCAACCACGATTGGAAGTTCACCACGATCAACATGTAGATCAGCACCACGGCTCCGAGCAGGCCAAACAGCAAGCCGGAGAAGGCTGCATTCATCGCCGTGACCTGACCGTACAGCCCCACCGTAGAGCCCTTCGGCCTATCGTTCGCGGCTTGATCGAGCACATGCTGGATACCACTGGAGACGGAACCCAAGTCGCTGTCTTGCACCGCAGCGTAGATATCGAATGACGGCGCAATGTTGTAGTGCGAAACCACCGCTGCCGTAGACGTCCGTTGGACATTGGCTAGCGCGCCAAGAACCTGTTGCGAACCGCCGTTCGAGGACGTGATCGGCAGACTCTGCAGATCGGCCATCGTGTCCGCGCGGTACTGCGGCGTCTGCGCGACAATGGCGTAGGACACACCATTGGTTGGGTTCAACCAGAAAGCGGGTGCTACCTGCGAACTACCGGCAAGCGAGGCGACCATGCTGTTGGTGACATCATGCTCAGTGACGCCCAGCTCATCCGCATGCACGCGGTCGACATTGACGTTCAACTGCGGCGCATTTGTCGACTGTTGCAGACGGACATCGGCAATGCCGGGAATGTCACGCATCTTTCGCATCAGCTGGATGGCGTAGGCCTCATTAGCCGCGGCATTGCGACCCGACACCTTTACATCCAGCGGCGCCGGCGCACCGAAGTTAAGAATCTGGCTAGCCATGTCTGCCGGCAGAAAAGCGAAGGTCGTACCCGGGAATTGGCGTGGCAATACCTGCCTCAGCTTTTTCACATACTCATCGCTGGCATCGTGATCCGGCTTCAGCAATACCTGGATATCACCATCCTGCGGACCGATGGTGCCGCTGCCGTTATAGACCATGTCGATACCACTCAGTGGCAGACCGATGTTGTCGACAATATTGTCCAACTGACTCGGCGGAATCACATTGCGGATCGCGGCCTCGATGTGATCGAACTCCGCCGCCGTAT
>JBARCX010000174.1:0-7181 GCA_049794535.1 Rhodanobacter sp. | reverse complement strand
CCGGATACGGTGCAGGCACTGAATCTGATGAGCGTGCTCAACCCCAACATCACGCATGTGGCGATTGACGGCTCGCTGTTCCAGAACGAGGTGAACGAGCGCCAGGTAATGGCGGTACCCACCGTGTTCCTCAACGGCAAGCCGTTCGACCAAGGCCGCATGTCCATCGAGCAGATTGCCGCTCGTCTCGATAGCGGCGCAGAGCAGCGCGCCGCCGAGAAGATCAAGACCAAGGCAGCCTTCGATGTACTGGTCATCGGTGGTGGCCCGGCCGGCGCCGCAGCCGCCATCTATGCCGCACGCAAAGGCATCCGCACTGGCGTGGCCGCAGAGCGCTTCGGCGGCCAGGTGCTGGACACGATGGCTATCGAAAACTTCATCTCGGTGCCCTACACCGAAGGCCCGAAGCTGGTCACCGCGCTGGAACAACACGTACGCGAATACGACGTGGATGTGATGAACTTGCAGCGCGCCGAACAGCTGATCCCAGCCGACGAAGAGGGTGGCCTGATCGAAGTTCGGCTGGCCAGTGGCGCCTCGCTGAAAGCGAAGTCGGTGGTGCTCTCCACCGGTGCTCGGTGGCGCAATATGAACGTGCCGGGTGAGCAGGAATACCGCAACAAAGGCGTCACCTATTGCCCGCACTGCGACGGCCCGCTGTTCAAAGGCAAGCGCGTGGCCGTCATCGGCGGCGGCAACTCCGGTGTGGAAGCAGCGATCGACCTGGCCGGCATCGTAGGCCACGTCACCCTGCTGGAATTCGACAGCAAGCTGCGTGCGGATGAAGTGCTACAGCGCAAACTGCGCAGCCTGCCGAACGTGAAGGTGATCGTCAGCGCGCAGACCACCGAAGTGCTCGGCGATAACCAGAAGGTCGCCGGATTGGCCTACACCGACCGCACCAGCGGCGAGAGCCATCGTGTCGAATTGGAAGGCATCTTCGTGCAGATCGGCTTGCTACCGAATACCGATTGGCTCAAGGGCACGTTGAAGTTGTCACCGCGTGGTGAAATCGAAGTGGATGCGCATGGCCGCACCTCCTTGCCCGGTGTGTTCGCTGCCGGCGACGTCACCACGGTGCCGTTCAAGCAGATCGTGATCGCCATGGGTGACGGCGCCAAGGCTTCGCTCGGCGCCTTCGATTACCTGATCCGCTTGCCGGTGATGGAGCAGGAAGCGGTCGCGGCGTAATCGTCACTCCGCCTTTAGTAAAACAAGTTACACATGACCCATACCGATGGGTTAAGCCTCAACATTAAGCCCCGCCAGTGATGGCGGGGCTTTTTTGTGCGCGATGTATAGCACCAACGTTGGGGTTCGCAGGCTCACCACCAACCTACGCAGCGATGCACCCAACGTATTGGTTATGAGCCTCCCATTAATCCGCAGAGTCGATGATTTGATCTCTAAAGATAGATCGGATAAGAAGTAGCGGATCGCAACCTGCACGATCACCGGGATGGGAGCCGAGCACGCTCCATCACCGCAGGGCAGCATCCATTCAATGGGGAGTGCGTTAGTGCAACGACGTCAATTTCTACGCCAGGGCTGCGCAACGCTGGCCGTGGCTTCGACCGCAGCGCTCACCGCCTGCGCCACGCAACCTGCAGCAGCACCGCACGCCCCAGAGAAGACGGCTCCACAGCCTGCCGCACGCATGAGTTCCGGCGTGGCAGAGCTGGCGCCGATCAAGGCGAGAGCCGACCGAATCACCGGCGTCTACGTCTGCACCCGTCCGTTCCGTGCTGCCGGCCCGCGCATCGAAACGGAGCGGCTTGGTCACAAGACCATCGTGCATAACTACGGGCATGGCGGCAGCGGCTGGTCGTTGTCCTGGGGCTCCAGCACGCTGGCGTTGCGCATGGCGCAGGCCACCGGTGTGCGCGAACTCGGCGTAATCGGCTGCGGTGCGCTGGGCCTTACCTCGGCACTGCTCGCGCAACGTGCTGGCATGTCGGTGCGCATCTATGCCAAAGCGCTTCCGCCGGATGTCTATTCCATGCGCGCGTCTGGATTATGGACACCTGATTCGCGCATCTGCGACGCGCAGCATGCGCCCGATCTGGCAGCACGCTGGGAGGAAATGACGCGCACCTCGTTCGGCATGTATCAAAGTCTGCTCGGCCTGCCCGGCAAACCCATCGAATGGATCGAGGGCTATTACCTGTCCGATACACCGCCCGGCCAACACAGCGAAACTGTTAGCGATGAACCGGAGTACGGCGAACTCTATGATCGCGTGCGTGACCTTACGCCCCACTCCGTCGCGCTACCCGCAGGGAGCACACCCTTTCCTCAACCCTATGTGCGCCGCTACACAACGATGATGTTCAACATCAGCACCTACGCGCGCATGTTGATGGCCGACTTCCTGGCAGCAGGCGGCAAGATCGAAGTGCGCGAGTTCCATCACCCAAGCGAATTGTTGCAGTTGCCCGAGCACACGTTGATCAACGCCACCGGCTACGGTGCCAAAGCTTTGTTTAGCGATGATTCGATCATTCCTGTGCGCGGCCAGACCGCACGACTGATTCCCCAGCCGGAAGTAACCTACGGTATATCCACGAACCAACTAAGCGTGGTGCCACGCAGTGATGGCCTGCTGGTTCAAGTCTTCGGCGATACCGGCAACTTCAACAACAGCGACGTGACGCCTAATCGTGCAGTGTCAGAAGCTGCCGTAAAGCAGCTGGCAGATCTGGTGGCAAGCATGCGGAATAGCTAAACGCATTCGAGGCTCTCTATGAGCCTCTCCGCAGTGCCTGCGAGGCGTCTTAGGCATGCATCGCACGAAGCGCCCCATTCATACTCCATCACGGCACCGGGTGTCCCTTGCTCGCGATCCAGATCGCGTACCAGTCTTCCGCCTTGAGCTGTACATCCCGCGCAGCAACCGCTTCGCGCAGGCCTTCGATGCGACCGCTACCGGTAATGGGGTGTGGCCGCGAGGGATGACGCAGCACCCAGGCAAAGGCGAGCGTGGCGAGGCTGATGCCATAACGTGCCGCGATAGATTCCATTTCGGTACGCACGCGGACAGCCTGTGCATCTACACCGGTGAACAGGCGACCACCGCCGAGAGGTGACCAGATCATCGGGCGCAGGCCAAGCTGTTGCGCTTGATCGAGTGTGCCATCGTCCAGTGCTTCCAACTGTAGTGGCGATAGTTCAACCTGATTGGTCAGTAACCGATGATGTTGATGCAGTAGCGCAAACTGACTGGTGCTGTGGTTGGATACGCCCCAGTGGTTCACTTTGCCCTCAGCGGTGAGTGCGGCAAAGGTCTCCGCCAGTTCAGCAGCATCCATCAGGTAATCGGGCCGGTGGATCAAAACCAGATCCAGCTGCTCGGTATGCAGATTCCGCAGCGACTGCTCCACCTGCGCGCGCACATACGTCGCCGAGCTGTCGTAATGGTTCACCCGATACGGCCGCTGCTCGGAACGCAAGCGTATGCCGCATTTGGTCACCAGCTGCATGCGTTTGCGCAAGGCGGGTGACGCGTTCAGCGCCTCGCCGAACAAGGCCTCTGCCCGGTAGTCCCCATAGATGTCCGCGTGATCGAACGATGCGATGCCCAGCTCAAGTGCTTGCTCGATCCAGCGCACACGTTCTTGCACGCTGAGATTCCAATCTGCGATGCGCCACAGGCCGGCAACGATGGGAGAAAGTTCGAGGTGCTGGATGACATCTGTACGGAGCGACATGAGAACGTTCTTGGCAGGCCTTAGTGGGATGAGATCATCACACAGTTACGCCCCGCTCTCTTAGCCTCGTAAAGCGCCGCATCGGCTCGGCGCCTCGCAGCCATCAGATCCGGCTCGCTGGCATCGACGATGGCGGCACCAATGGACACGGTGAGTGCATGGGGTTCGTCCGCAATAGCGAATGGTGCATTTTCGATCGCTGACCGAATACGCTCGGCCAATGCCATCAACTCGGTCTGCTTCACGGAATGCGATACCACAAGAAACTCTTCGCCGCCGATTCGCCCGACGAGATCGCTTACCCGCAACATCCGGCGGATATTCGAGACGAGTTCGAGCAATACCCGATCACCGCTGTCGTGGCCAAAGCGATCGTTGATGCTTTTGAAGTGATCCGCATCGATCAACAACACACCGACGGATTCTTTTCTTTCTCTCGCTAATGCGAGCAAGGTTTCCGATGCTTCGAGAAGTCCAAGCCGGTTGGTGACTCCTGTCAACGGATCGATGCGCGCAAGATTGAACAATTCACGTTGAAGTATTTCGTTGTAGAGCAAGAGAAAGCCAACGCTTGCCAGTAGCGGCTGGATGCCCAACAACAGCACATAGATCCCATTAACGGATGACGGTGCAGAGATGGCCGTCGGTGGGCTGGCTAATATCCACAGTGAAACGTTACGCCACGCTAATAACGCGAGTGCCAAAAAGTACGCCCAGAGCAGAACGCATCGCGCGCGCGTTTCTCGCTTGCGACACCCGCCCTGGAGGGCGGCGATGTTGAGAAATGCGTTACAAGCAATAATCGCAGAGCCCCATAACACTCTGAGTGGATAGTTCGGATGCACGATGCCGAGCCAGGTCACGCCGAGCCATCCCACGATGCCCAGCGTCAAAGCGGTGCGCCAACGCAGTGGCAAGTTCAGCACCATGCGTAACGCAACAACGGTCAATGCCTGGGCGACGAGGTTGAACGTGTTGCCCCATAGCAGTAACGCTACGGGCGAAATCCGAGGGCCGATAGCCAGTAGACAATCTGCACCCGCTTCGAGAAGAAGCGCAGCTGCACGCAAACGCAGACCACTAAGCGCTCGGTGACTTCCTCCATGGGTTCCAAACCACAACATCAACGCAAGCACCAAGGCTTGGCCCGCATTAATAAGCGATAGTGTCGCGACGTCTAGCTGCATGTGATATCCCAGTGCTGGGTATCTTTCGTAATGCGTGACGATCAATGGCAACGGTTATTGCTCATTCTGATCTGCACGCTCAAAACCCGCTTATAGCCGTCCGGATCTAACGCTCATCAGGTCTTGTTGTCGTCAACATATTCCCTTCCCCCTCTGACGCACATAGATACTTCGATGATTCGGCATGCCACGCGCAGCGAGCTGCATATCTTGGGATCAAGATCTACGAGGCATACCGGCCTGTCTTTTTGGCCCTTGAACGGACAAGGCAAAGACCATGCCATCGTCAGCCAACCTCACGGCGGAGCTGTTCTGGCGTCTGGTCGAATGACGCATAGGGCGCGCTGTTGCGGCCCATTACCCGACAAATGCATCCACCAGCGGGAAGCCAGGCCGATGTGACTCTTTGGAGTGAAAGGTGCCCGCTTTGGTCCTATGGCCGACGATTTGCACTCACGCTTATGCAAAAGGGGCAGCTCACGCTGCCCCTTTATCGTTACTTGCGACGCGCACGTGCACTGTCAGCGCAGCGCGCCCGCCTCACGCAAGGATTGCTTCAATGTCTTGAGGTCATTCCAGCCGTTGAATTTCTTGGTCAGCTTCCCATCGTGGAAAACATAGAACGTGGGCATCGCCCAGCTATCCAGCATCGGCCATTCGCTGTTCTGCCAGGCGATGTGGATGGGTTGATCCGGAAACTTGCGGTTCCAGTCGATGGCGGAATCGAAGGGCTCCTCCTGACTGGCAAGCCATATCGCATGCTGAGCGAACAATGGATTCAGTTGCGCATCCGCTTCGATGGCACGTGCGGCATCCTGGGAGAAGTGACAGTCGGCCACCACCACAATGCGTAACGGCGAAGATAAATCGAAGGCTGCGCGGCTCATCGCTTGCGATTGCTTATCCAGCGTCAACGCGGTCGGCCAGCCTTGTGGCAGGGTTTTACTCTGGCTGAATGCTGGAAATGTTCCCGCGTCCATTCCAGGATGTTGTTGAGCAAGCGTCTTGGCCTCTGCAAACTGGCGGGTGCTTATCAGCGCCCGGTACAAGCTTGCATAGTCATTGTCTTCGGCCATACCACGCCGCTGCATTTCTGCCAGAACCATTTGCAGTTGGGCAACATGTGCTGCGTCTGGAAGCACAAACACTGTCGATTCAACAGCCCTCTTGAGTAGCCTAAGATCGGGGCTACTTACCGAGCGTAGGCTGTCCGGCTGCTGGTATTTCGCAAACAATCGATCGTACTGTTGGTTATGTCGAGCAAAGCGCTCTGCATCCGGCAGGGACGAATCTTCCTTCTGCAAAACCAGCTCATCATAGTTCTGCTCGATCTCGCTCTCAGGACACGTTTTGATAGCGCAGTCCCGTGTCTTGGCATCCTCAGCGCGCTCACGTTGGCGAATCGCCTGCTCTGCTGGCGTCAGGCCCACGCCCTTTACTACTTGCTCGGCACCGAAAAGGGTGTAGAGCTCAGCTACCTGGGCTTGGGTCAGTTCGTTCGCAGCATCGCCGAAGGGCACGGTTCCCAAACCGTGTTCACCAAAACTCGGCTGCAACTCGGCAAGCAGTCGTTTGCGACCACCTGGCGACAGCCAATCAAATGGCGATTTACCGGGCGGCGTGTCATGCAGATAACGAGTGAGTTCTGCCTGCGATGTGATCGGAGGCTGCTCGGCGAGCGCCGGCGCCATGACCAACATCAAGGAAAAGCCGATAAACGAAGTAGCTAACGATAAACGGTTCATGGGCATAAGCAGGCACGCCTTCCATTTGGCTAAGGCCACTCAGACACCATGCAGAACAGGACAGGCTGCCGTTTGTACTGGCCGCGCCTCATGCTCTCCATCGGGGTCCATTGCGGCACCGGGACGGTTGATACGTCGAGACTGCAAGATCGGTTGCTGACCTGGGGTAACGCGCCACACGATAACTTGTCGCCACCTTTCGTGCTGTCCCCGCGCCCGGCTCTTGCGAGCTGGATTTAGCTGCCAGTTGGGATGGGCCGCGGACCACCCTGCCCCGGCTCGATTGGCCCCATACCCCCTGATGGCTTCGCGATTCGAGCCACCTTGGATGCCACTCGCTGAAACCCACACGCACGCGAATGCCCGCCTCCTTTGGGAGGCGGGCATTCGCGTTACTCGCATTTAGCTCGTACTTAGCCCTTGCCCGCAGCCGTGTGTTGCGAATACATCGCGTGCCAATGGCCATCGGTATAGATGAGGATATCGGAGGACTTCACGCCCTTTTGCGCACCCAACGCAGGGTCGGAGAAAGACGCGATGGC
>JBARCX010000173.1:0-2096 GCA_049794535.1 Rhodanobacter sp. | reverse complement strand
CCTTTGCGATCGAGCCATTTGGCTCGATCGTGGACGCATGATGCTTGATGGGGCCACGCGGGGGGTGGTGGAGCAGTATTTGGCCGAACAGCATGCGGCCGATCGAACGGGAACGGGTGACTCAGTAATTGTGAAGACAGGCGCTTCGGCGGCATCTGCCGGTGACTCTATCGCCAAGCGGCAATCGACACCAATGAACGCGGCTGAGGCTATTCCCCGTGATGTGATCGATGCGCGCACGAAGCTACTACGCAGTGGTGGCACGCACAACCGAGTAGAGATCTTCGAGTTCGATCCTGATCAAGTCGGGAGCGAATTCGGAGCTGGCGCTGCCCGCATCACGGACGTACGGATCGTTGATGAAAAGGGTGAAACCTGTCGTCTCATGATGGGCGGCGAGGCAGTGAGTTTGGTCATTGAGGCGAACACAACAGTGCCATTGGATACACCCATTTTTGGATTTTACGTGAAGGATAGACTTGGGCAGCGTCTATTTGGCGATAACTCCTACCTCACATACCACGAGCATCCGGTAAGGGCTGAGGCAGGCGCACGCCTGCAGGCCAGCTTCAGGTTCAGGATGCCGGTGTTGCCTTCCGGCGATTATTCAATTGACGTGGCCCTGGCTAGCGGATCCCAGGATGACCATACGCAACAACATTGGATCCACGACGCCTTAGCATTCAGTGCAGCCGAGAGCACGATGCGCCACGGTTTGGTCGGCGTTCCAATGCACTCAATAGAAATTCTGCAGTCGAGGTCCTGAGCAGATGGAGTTTACGGGCGAACGTTTTCTACCCACGCTGTCTGGCGAGATCCGGCACGAACATTTGCATCGATACGCGTGGTGCCGTCGTTTGGTCGAGGGAAAAGTGGTGCTCGACATTGCTTGCGGCGAAGGTTATGGCAGCGCAATGCTGGCACGTAGCGCTGCCTCGGTGACTGGCGTCGATATTTCGGTTGAAGCAGTCCAGCATGCGACAGAGGCCTATGCACACGTTGCAAGGCTCCAGTACAAGCAGGGTGATGCGGCGGCGATCCCATTGCCAGATAGTAGTGTCGATGTCGTGGTTTCATTTGAGACGATCGAGCATCACGATCGGCATAACGAAATGATCAGCGAAATCCGTCGCGTGCTGCGGCCTGATGGCTTGTTGATCATTTCGTCGCCGAATCGAATCGTCTATACGGAGCTGGCGGGGCACCACAACGAGTATCACGTCAAGGAACTCGATTTTGACGAGTTCGATGCGGTACTAAAGCAGCAGTTTGACCAGGTGCGCTATTTCGGTCATCGGCTCGCGGTTGGTTCGTCCATTTTCACCCTGCAAGGTGATAATGGTGGGCGTACTGTCGACGCGCTGACTGACACTGGCTCCGAAGTTGTCGAACGTGCAGCATCGTTGGCTAATCCGGTCTATTTCATTGCCGTAGCCGGTGCCATAGATGCGCATTCGGTGGCGCAGCTGCGCCCGTCGATCTTGTATTCCGAGGCAGAGGATCTGTACACGCATCACCGTGAGGTCGCGCTTTGGGCAACCCGCATCGACAGTGAGTTGCACGCGCTACGTGACACTTACGGAAGCTTGGTGAAGGAGCATGCCGAGACGGCGGGCAGGGCCGTCCGCCTCGATGAGACGCTACGTGACACGTTAAAGGACCGCAACCGCCTGCAGTTGCAGGCGGGCGAGCTGGCCGAGCTGCGCGAACAGTATGAGCGGATCCTGCATTCGCAATCATGGCGGCTGACGAGGCCTCTGCGTGCACTGAGTCGCCTGCTGCGCGGCGACTTGCGATCCTTCCGCAATGCAGCCGATCAATGGCGCTTGCGCGCCACACCGATTTCGGCACGGCGGCTGTCGCCGTCGGAGGTAATTGCAGGTCTCACATTCGAGTCGTGCGTGGACCCGCTCGTCACCATCATCATCCCTGTCTATGGCAACCTAGCAATCACTGCAGCTTGTCTGCGTTCAATCGCGACGCATCCGCCAGCAGTTCCCTATGAGATCCTGGTGGCCGAGGATGCCTCGGGCGATACGGAGATTGATGCCTTGGCCCATGTGCCGGGCCTACGTTTCGTGTCCAATTCGGAAAAC
>JBARCX010000172.1:0-10687 GCA_049794535.1 Rhodanobacter sp. | reverse complement strand
GGTGCGCAGCACGTTGAGCGAGAGGCCGTCGAACAGCAGGCCTTCGTCGGGGTTTTGCAGGATCAGGTTGCCGGTGGCGGTGTTGAGGTACTGATTGGCCGGGGCTTGGCCCAGGGCCGCCTGGCCGCCTTGCGTCTGGCCCAGTTGGGTCAGCGAGGTGTTACCCAGACCCAGTCCATTACCACTGATCACTGCGACCATTGTCCCGCTCCGATGATGTCTTACTTAGGCACACCACCATGGCGCGTCCAAAGCAAACAGCACTAATCGCGAGAAAGTGGAAAAAGTTTAGGGGTGTGACGAAATTATTTTCAAAATAATTCGAAACGACTCAGCATATCTCCCGCTAGAGATCACGTGACGCCATCCCAGGCGCAAGTCGCTCACATACCGCGTCAGGTTCGCGAAAGAAATATCTCTAGGGCGCAACGAAAGTAACTCAGCATTCCGCCTCTATGCGTTCACGCAGCATGAGGCGCAAACGCTCCAACGCACGCTTGTGCAGCTGGGATACTCTGCCCTTGGTTATAGCGAGTTGGCTTGCAATGTCGACAAAGGGAATCTGATGGTAATAGTGCAACATCAGAATCATTCGCTCGCGCTCGGAAAGTCGATCCATGCCATCCGCTACCGCTGCACTCAGCTCCTCTTTCTCAAGCTCCGCATAAGCATCCGGTGGCTGGATACGCCCCGGCATCGAATGCGCATCGAGCAAAAAGCCCAAGCCTAGGCCGACGGTTGTCGCAATAAACGCATCCAGGGGATCGGAGCCGCTGTCCTCATCCAGCGACTCCATACGTTCTCGCGCTGCAGCGACAGGATCAAAACTCCCCCTGCCATGCATATGGCTGCCACGCAACGCGCGCATGCCATCGAATACAGCACCCCGCACACGGTGACGCGCATACGGCTGAAAGCTCACTCCACGATCAGGATCAAAGCGATCCATCGCTTCTATGAGTCCAATCAGCGCATTCTGTACACAGTCATGCCACGCATCTCGCAGCAGGTACATCCGCATGTAGACGTCGCGGGCAATCATCCTTGCCCATGGCGAGTATTGAATGATGAGCGCATCGCGCGCAGCAGCATCACGTGTCTGATGCCACCGCTGCCACAGCACGCGCTCGTCGTTATCCAAGGCGCTGCATCCCTGTGCTCAGGTGTGGTAACCGCTCAACAAGGCTTGCGCCAACAACGTCCACCCATTGATAAGCAGGAACAATAGAATCTTTAGCGGCAAACTGATTGTCGTAGGCGGCAGCATGATCATGCCCAATGCCATCAACACGGCAGCCACAACCAGATCGATAAGCAAGAACGGTAAAAAAATCACGAAGCCAATCTGAAAAGCCGTACGCAATTCGCTGAGCATGAAAGCCGGGATCAACTGCAATGCGCCGACATCCTGCACTGACTTGGGCGGCGCGATTTTGGCCATGCGAATGACCGCGAGAAGATCCTCCTCACGTGTTTGTCGGATCATGAACAGCTTGAACGGATCGAATGCACGGGCAACGGCTGTTTGCGCTGGAATCTCGTTCCGAAGATAGGGATCAATGCCCGCCTGCTTGGCGTTCTGGAAAACCGGGTTCATCGAAAACAGCGTGAGAAACATCGCCAGCGTTATCAACACGCTGTTCGGCGGCACTTGCTGCAATCCCAAGGCATTACGCACCAGCGATAGCACAACAATGATGCGCGTGAACGAAGTCAGCGCAATCACCATCAAAGGGATAAAAGACAGCAACGACAGCAACAGAAACGAACGCAATATGGGTGAGTAGTCTTCGCCCGATGCACGCGCTATCGCATCCTGGATCGGGTCGGCACACCAACCTGCGATGGGCAACAACAAGCCGGCCAGAAACATCACCATCAGCAGTGCGCGTCTGCGCGGCTTCATGGCGACACCCCATCGTTATCCAGACCAGGCTTATCTATAGGGGATGGATCTGCATCGGAGCCTAACGCTGCAACAGTTGCACTCGAGCCACGACCACTCTCGACAATCAAATAAGCATGGCCGTGGTAAGCCACGACATGTGCCGTAGTCAACATGCTCAGACGGCGCGAAGCCTGCAGTTGGATACCATCAACAGATGCCGACGGCCTGCCAGGATTCGCCGAAGGCACCCAGCCGCGACGACGCGCATACATCAGCACACCGATCAGCGCAGTCAAAACGAAGACCGTCGCCAGGATGGCAACCACAACGGTTCCGGCCGATACGGGCGATTCGGTGCGATAGGGAATAACCGGCTCTGCCTGCGCAACCGTGGGAAGCACGGCAAGCCATAGCTTGGATGTGATCACAGCGGCGTTCACAGAATCTCGGTGACCTTCAGGCCAAAACAATCGCCCACTGCCATCAACTGGCCTCGCGCAATGGGCTTGCCATCGAGCTGTAGCGTGACGGGTGAATCAAGATCGGTATCCAGCGCAATGGATTCGCCCTTACTCAGCGAAAACAGTTTTTCCACGCTGATCTGCGCGCCACCCAGAACAACATCCAGGCGCACATTGACGTGCCCAAGCAACGCCATATTGCGTTTGATCAACGGATCGCCGTCAACCGGCTCGTAAACCATTTCTTCCAATTCGATAGGTGCAACAAGAACTTCGTTCATGGCTGATGTTTCTCCTGCGTGTTGACACCGTCGAACATGACGGCACGTTGTTCGCCTAGTCGCCGCAAATACCCTGTTGCGATAGCGCCCCGGCCTTCCAAATGAATCTGCAAGGCCTCTTCCAATTTCCGATCGCCGATCAGGATCTCGCCCACCGAAAGGTCCGACAGGTGTGCGAGATCCACCGAGCCGAAATCCATCAGCGCGATAACCTGCAGTGGAGCTGTCTCAAGCGCCACCTGACGCGAAGTCAGGCTTACGCTTTTCGCCGCGGCGGGTGGCATCAATCGATCGACCAGGCGGCGATCGAGCACGAGCTCCAGTTGCAGCCGTCCGACACTCATAGTCAGAGCAACTGCGCCTAAGCGCGCATGTTCCAAGCCCAATGTCGCGGTCGCTTTAGCCAGCGCGGGGGCCTTGGCTACGCCGGCACGACGATGAATGCGTGCTGCCAAATCGTTCAGTGCCTCTTCGCCGACGCGACGCGCCAGTTCAATGTCCGCATCCGTCGATGTTGCCGCGAGATAACGACCTACGCCATCGAAGTCCTTGTTGCCAAGGTACAAGGCAAGCGCACCTGTATCGCAAGATGAGACCTGTGGGATTTTCTTTTTGTCATGGCCAGGAACGTCATCGGCGGTTCGCACACTGACTTCATCAGCCACGTGCCCAATCCACCATTCGCCAGCCCAGTCATCCAACTGAGTCGCGATCAGTGCCTGCAAGGCGGACCGGCGCTTTTCACCGATCCAGCCAAAGCGAACTTCATTGATCATGCTTTAGCCGCCGCTCTGGGTGGATTCGTAAAGTTGCTGCAGCATGTCGCTGGATATGGTCATCACGCGCGAACTGGCCTGATAACCGCGTTGAATCACGATCATGTCGGCTAGCTCTTGCGTGAGATCCACGTTGGACATTTCCAGGCTGCTGCCCTCGATTTGACCGAAGGCGCTGGAATTGGGACGCCCTACTTGTACGTTCTGGTTCTGCGGGGGTAAATAAAGATTGCCCTGAATTTCCTGCAGTGAACTCTCATCCGGGCATGACGCCAGCGCCAGCTGAGGGCCCGCGTGAGTAGAACCATCCCCGTAGGTCAGTTGCAGAATGCCGTTGGTATCGAAGGATTCGGAAGACAAGCCAACCACACCATGGCCATTCTGTACTTGCGCCGCGAGGCTAGTCGCTACGCCCGCGGTGCCTGTGGCGCCACTAAGGCTGCCTGGCGTGCCGAAATTAAAAACGACGTTCTGCGATGCCCCGCCAAACTTCGCCGTCATCGTCACTTCATTAGCTCCCGCTTCGGGCGAGCCGGTTCCATCGAAACTGATCTGGCCACTGCCCAACGGATTGCCGCTGCTATCGGTAATGGCGACGTTCCATGTTGTCGATCCTGTGGGGGTCGGCGTAGTCGAGCTAGTTGCAGACGTTAGCGTGAGCGTAAGCGTATGTGCCGTTCCTTGTGCGTCGTAGATCGTGACGCTGCTGATCGTATCCGGCGAGCTGGTGGTGACGATATTGCCGACCATGTTCACTGACGTAGTCGCCGCGGCCGGCAGCGTCTGCAAACTGCTGATATTGATGTCACCGAAACTTCCCGTAGGGCTATATCCCTGCACCAGATACTGGTTGACTGAATCAACCAGCTCGCCCGACGAGTTGAATTCAAACTGGCCGGAACGTGTGTAATAAAGGTTGCCTTCGGAATCCTTGAGGATAAACAGGCCCTGCCCCTGGATCGCGACATCTGTACTGGTACTGGTCTGCTCAATCTGTCCTTCGCTTGTATCCTCGCCCGTGCCCGCGATTTTGGTTCCGTCATCATCCATGACGTTTTCGAAAAACGAATCGCTGCCGCGGAAACCCGGCGTATTCATATTGCTGATGTTGTTACTGATCGTATCGAGGCTTTGCGAGAAACCGAACAAACCGGACACGCTGTTGTACAACGCCTGCATGATGCCGCTCGTCATGGCTTTCTCCTTATGGCGTTACAAGCTGAATTTGCGAGAGGTTGACGCCGGTCACCACGTTGCTATTCGAGGTCGTCACGGTCATCTGCACTCCATTGGTGCTGTACTGAATCCCTGTGACCTTGCCCGTGGTCGTCGACCCGTTTGCGTTGGTCACTTGCACGGTATGCGACAGCAGGCCAAGTGATTGATCCGACGAATCGAGCGTCAGCAGATTATTGATGCCGCTCACTTCTTCGCTCTGCTGCTCAATACCGACGAATTGCGCAAGCTGCGTGAGGAACTGACTGTTGTCCAGCGGCTGCATCGGATCCTGAAACTGCAATTCATTGACGAACAATTGGATGAAGTCCTGCTCGTTAATACCCGAGTTGGGCAACGAGGACGGATCCGTGGTGTTCAGTGCACTACCAATAGCCGAGACCGTCATAGTGTTTTCCCTTAAATATCAGAACGCGAAGTCCAGACTTCGCGGCCATTCAACATGATTCTGTTCAGTGCTACGTTTTGCGATGAAGCCTCTTTCAAGAGGGCGTCAACCATCTGTGAGGCTTCACCTTTACCCATTCGATAATCACGCAACCACGCCACGCTTCCGCCATCAGGCCGCCGGGTGAAACGCAGCGAACGTTCTGACCAGATCATGGCCGAGGCATCTGTAGACTCTGTCGCGGCCAGGACACTCGGTAACGTCGCATCATCTGTTGCAACACGAGTAGCGCTCTGCACGAGAACACCACCTGCAGACACAGAAGTCGTCGTAACTTCATCCGAAGATAGGGCGGTAGCCTGGGTCGGTTGGGCCGGTTTCTGCACGGACTGATCGGCCGCTGATTCGAACTCACCTTGCTCAGTGGATTCGCTTTCTGATGCAGAACTATCCTTGGCATCCTCGGAAACCGCTAACTCAGAGAGATACGCCTGTGCCACTAGATGCATGCCGTACACACGCGCACCGAGCAATGCCTGCGTGATACCCACCGGCTGGACGACAGCACCAGCCTGATTGTGCGCATCGCCAAGTAATGCCGCTGTAGTGGCCTCCTCGAAGCTTTGCTCCTGCACGGCACTTAACGATTCATTATCCGATGCGTCCTGCGTCACAGGCTTGGCTAACGATTCGGACTTCTCCGCGGCTTGCACATCAGCATGAACCTGACTGTCTTTCTTGGCTAACTCACGGGCAAAGTCTTGTGACGACCGTTGCTCACCATTGCTCTGCCAAAGTGACGACGTCGTGTCGATGCCAAAAATCGTAGTCATGCCCCCTCCTTTCGACTCTCGACCCAGAGTTCGACAGCCTCTTCTTGTCCCTTAGCCATACGCTCATGCGCCAAACCGAGGCTAACCACATCACATTGCTCGTCGACACGCTCCCGATAGCGCTTCGCAAGCAAGCTGTCGTTCGCCCGATCGCTACGTAACCGCGTCGCTTCATCCAGTTGATCCGAGGCTACGTGCAGGCGTTCGGCGAGTGCCACATCGAGTAACGAAAGCATTTCGTAGCGAGCCAGGTCGACGCTTTCACCGTTGATGCAACGCGCATTCGCCTGGGCAACCGCATCACGCGCATCCGTCACTTCACTGACCATGCCACGGCGTGCTTTTTCCTCGCTAGCCGCGCGGGCCAGTGCCGCAGTGGCGCGAATTTCACGTACCTGCGCCATCCGCAACAGAACCTCGTAGGCGCGTAGCTTCTGCTGCGTCATACATGCACCCCTTGCTCCGGCGAGATAGCCGCATGCAGAAGTTCAATCGTTTCGTGTAACGAGGAGGATTGCGATGGGCGCTGCCGCAAGCACTCGATCAGCCGTGGATACACCGCGATGGCCTCATCCAGCGCCGGATTCGCGCCTGCCTGATACGCTCCCATATCAACCAGATCGCGAGATGTTTCGTAGGTTGAAATAATCGACTTGACGCGCAGCACCAACTGCTGCTGCGAGGCATCAGCTACCCGCGACAACAATCGGCTTACACTCGAGAGCAGATCGATTGCTGGCAGTTGGCCACGACTTGCCAGGTCACGCGATAGCACCACGTGACCATCGAGAATCGCACGCATGTGATCGGCGACCGGCTCATTCATATCATCGCCTTCCACTAGCACGCTGTAGATCGCCGAAATGGAGCCGCCATCGCGTACCCGGCCGCCACGCTCGAGAATCTGCGGCAGCAAATTGAAAACCGAAGGTGGATAACCACGCGACGTAGGCGGCTCTCCCACTGCCAAGCCCACTTCTCGCTGCGCCATGGCAAAACGGGTGATCGAATCGACGATCAGCAATACGTCCAGGCCCTGGTCCCGAAAGTATTCAGCAACGGCGTGCGCCGCATGCACCGCATGAGTCCGCACCAACGCCGACTGATCGGCCGTAGCCACCATCATCACCGAGCGCTTACGGCCCTCGTCGCCCAGCGACTCCTGTAGAAAGTCGCCGACTTCACGACCACGCTCACCAATCATCGCCACCACGATTACATCAGCGCGAACGTGACGGGCCATCATGCCGAGCAGCGTGCTCTTGCCGACACCACTGCCGGCGAACACGCCGACGCGCTGACCTTTTGCGATCGGCATTACGCCATCGATCGCTCGTACACCCGTCTCCAGCGCTTGATCCAGAGGTGCGCGTCGCAAAGGATTGATGGGCGGCGGCTGAATCTCGCGATAGCTTTCAGGAGTGATGGCAGGGCCACCATCAAGCGGATCGCCGAATGCATCGAGTACGCGCCCGATCATCGCCCGAGCAACCGGCACTCGTAATGCGCGGCCTAACGAACGAATCCGGGCACCCGCCGAAACACCGCGCAAATGCCCGAACGGCATCAACAGTACCCGGCCATCACGGAACCCCACGACTTCTGCGCTGACTTTCTTGCTTACGCCGTTTCCTTCGATCTCGCACAACTCGCCGATTTTGACGTCCGGACCATTCGCCTCGATCACCAGGCCGTTGAAGCCCAGTAGACTGCCGTAGTCGTGCGCCAGGGCCTTGGCCCCGAGCAGACTGCGGTAACGATCGAGCGTGCCGGCCGCATTCATGAGCGACTAGCTCCTGACGTACTCAACCCCAACGATTCGCGCATCGCCTCGTAGATGGCATCCAAACGCATGGCGATCGAACTCTCAGTGTGCCCACGCGCGGTGAGAACCCGGCAATGGCCAGCGGTGAGATCAGTCTCAGCGACAACGTCCAGGCCCTCGATCTGCTCCGGAAGTGATGCAAGATCTGAAGGAGCTACACCGAGCCGCAATGCCTTGGTGCGGTATTCGTCCACCAGTTGCGCGCATAGACGCTGCAATAACTCGCCGTCACCTGCCATCGCCCCGAAGGCGCACGACAGGCTGGTGAGCGCAACCTCAAAAGCCAACTCTTGCATGGCATCGTTGTGACCACGCAGTGCGTTTTCCAGGCCAGCAGTCAATGCGGCCAGACTTTCCCGCGCATGAGTCAGTGCCTGCAGTTCGTCGTCAAGACGCAGCCGTAGCTCCTGCTCCAACTCCTGTTGACGCTGTTCCGCATCACGCCGGCCATCCTGCTCTCCGGCCTCGAAACCTTCGGCATATCCGTCGCGATACGCCGTCGCTCCGAGGTCAACAAGGTCAGCCGGAAGGGCTTCAACATCCTCGGTGTCACGGCCACCTGACACCGCGCGACGCACGATGGTTTCGAGCACGGCATCGTGCTGCAGGCGACGAATCATCGCCCCGCTCCGCTGGATCGCACGGCGAGTGCGGCGTCGCCCAGATAGCGGGCCATCGAATCAGCAAGCGAGCGTGGGAAAGGATTTGGCAGCCGTGTCATTTCGTGACGAATGGATTCGCCACGCAACTTGGCGCATGCCGCGAGGTAGATTTCCGCATGATCGGGCGCAGCAGCTGTCAGCACACGTGCGGCCCATGCTGGCGAGAGGCGATCCAGAACGACAATCAGCACATCCGGCGGCGGTACTTCACGTGTGAGGTGCACTGGCTCGTCAGCTAATACGGCCTGCAGCAGCTCAGCATCCAGTGTGGTGTAACGCTGGGCTTCGCCGACTAACGAGCCAAGCTTTCCACGCACGGCATCCGGCATGCGCCCAAGTATCCAGCGACGATCCGCCGGATGCATGGCAGCCAGTGCTAATGCCGCTTTGCGCATACCCGAGGTATTCACCGCTCCACCTCGGTCGTCTCGATCCATTGGCGTAGGCGCAGCAGTGCCTCTTCGCGCTCGGATTGCGTCAAGCGGCGCGGTGTACTTGTCTTTCCTGCCATCAGCAAAGCGGCGAATAAGCCGAGTATCAACACACCAATGATCGGATATACCCACCAATGCGTGGATGCTTCAACGGCAGACACCGCATCGTCAGTCGCTGGTGTGCTGCTGACATCGTCATGGCCGATCGCAACGGAATGAGTTGCAGCTGATACGGCAGCAACCGGCAAGGGTGGCGCGATCGCTGCAATATCAACTTTGTCGCCGCGGGAAGCATCCAGGCCTAAGCCAGCAGAAACTACCTCGGTCAACTTGCTGATTTCGCTAGGCGGAAGCATGGAAGGAATCACAATGCCGACGGAAATTCGATCGATACGACCTGGCGCCTGGTCAACCTCTTCCTGTTCGCGACCATGTGCGTATTCGAGGTCGCGATCACTACTGTTCGCCGAACCACCCTTGGCATGGTCGGGGTCCGCATCATCGGAAGAGTGACCGGTCGAGTCGATTTTTTCGTGTACTAGAAGCCCATTGCCGTCCTTGCCTTGGGCGATCAGCTGCTCCCGCACATGTTTAACGTGGTCATAGTTCAAACGTACGTCCACCGACACAGTGAAGTTGTCGGTGAGCAGCACGCGGTGCAGCAAGTCGCCAATGCGTGTACGCAGCTGGTTTTCCAACTGGGTTTGAGCATCCAGGCTATCGCTCGTCAGTGCACCACTCTGGCCCGGTGCTGCCGAATATCCGGAGAGCACCATGCCCTTATCGTCGATCACCACGACAGATTCAGGCGCCAGGCCATCGACGGCGGAGGCAACGAGGCGCTGAATACCGGCGACTTCGCGCGCATCCAGATGTTTGTCTGGACGCAGGCTCAGCGTGACTGATGCCTTGGAAGGATCCTGGCCAGGCTCGAACAGATCCGTGCGCCGGATCGTCATGTGCACACGCGCAGATGCGACCTCGTCCAACGAGGCAATAGTGCGCTCCAGTTCGCCTTGCAGGGCACGCTGGAAATTGACCTTCTGAGCAAATTCGGTGACGCCGTAATCGGAGTCTTTGAACAACTCGAAGCCAACGCTGCCGCCCTTGGGAACGCCTTGCGAAACGAGCTTCATGCGCGTCTCGTAAACCTGTTCGGATGGAACCAGAATCGCCTTGCCTTCGTCGGCGAGGCGGTAGGGAACCTGCATCTGACCGAGCGAGGCCGTGATTTCCGCCGCATCCGCTTCGCGTAGATCGCGAAACAGCACGCCGTAAGGTGGGTGCATGATCCACCACACCGCCACACCGACCACGATGGCGATCAGTAGGACACCGGCCGCGAATGCAATGCGCGCGCGATCGGACATGGATGCAAAAAACTGCCGCATACGTACTCCAGAATTCCCTTACGAACTATCCCAACCATCCCCTGGACACTTCGCTCACCCGCGATACGGGGGACGATGTGCGAACGCCTTACACCTGCATGTTCGTCAGGTTTTGATACGCATCGATAACCCGATTGCGTACCTCGACAGCGAACTGCAACTTCAAATGCGCGTGTTCCATCGCAATCATTACGTCATGCACCGGCACGTTCTCACCGGCGGCCAGAGCGCGCGTGGCTGCATCAGCTTGATTCAAGCTGCCATTGAGTTCGTTCAACTCGGAACCCAGCGTTTGCATAAATGCAGGACCGCTCTGCCCCACTTCGCTGGCACTTGTTTCCGGTATCTGGATAGGACTTATTGATACGGCATCGATCGGCATCACGTTCATGAACCACCGCCTACATCGAGAGCATGCAGCGCCATGCCACGAAGCGTGTTGAATGCGCGCACGTTGGCCTCGTAGGCCCTGCTCGCTTCCGTCAACGTACTCATTTCGGAAACCATGTCTA